>JAAZZE010000003.1 GCA_014239255.1 Gammaproteobacteria bacterium | reverse complement strand
GCCATCAGTTCAAAGGTCAGCGGATCCTGGATGCCCGCCTTGAGCGGAAAAGTCTGCTCTGTATCTTTGGCGAAACCTCGGCTGAGCCCGGCCTCCCAATCGAATTCAATGCGGATATCGCGCTTTTGTTTCTTTTGTCCGTCGCCAACGGTATAGAGCAGGGGGCGGATAACTCCATCGTGCATTTCGAACCGGGAAACCTCGTAAACCGGGCCAAACCCCGACAACCGTGCAAAACCTTTAAGCTTGGTCGTTGAACGCAGAAGATAGCCAGTGCCGGCGCGTTCCAGGGATACTACCCGTGATGCACCAAAGCCAGAGTAATCTACAGAGTAATGGGATTGGAACGGAGCGATGACGGTACTGCTGGCAACTGTCGAGATGCAAAAAAGTGCTAGCAGGGCCGCAGTTATTAATGCGACAAACCTGTGAACGAGGCGAGGCAGCACAAGGCGGGTCATGGGGCTGGTGATTTGTTGATCAAAGGTATGCGGGGTAGACTGGTGGTCGCCTTCGCGTCACGCAGGAGACCTGTAAGGGTTATTTTCAGGAGTTGATTGTATCGTGAAAATCCGACTGGTGATTTACAACATTCATAAGTGTATTGGCGGAATCGATCGACGCTACGATCTACCGCGGATTGTGGAAGTGATAAATTATTACCGTCCGGATATGGTCCTTTTACAAGAAGTGGTCCGATACAGCAGGTCGTCTGCGAATGTTCGTCAGGTTGATGTACTGGGCGAGGCGATTGGATTGAATCACAGGCTTTGGGTGGCGAATGTGAAGGCTAGAACCGGCCACGGTTACGGTAATGCGATCCTCAGCCGTTGGCCACTGCTTGACAGCGACAACATCGATTTGACCATTGGTCCGAAAAAGCGTCGTGGCGCCCTGCATGCTCGGGCACGGGTATTATTGGATGATAACGCCCCGGGTGAGGCTCGAAGTCGCACTCTGCATCTGTTTAATCTGCACCTGGGTCTGTCGGGAATCGAGCGAAGGATGCAGTTAAAGAAAATGCTAGGTCATTCGACCTTTGCCCGAATCGCCCACGACACACCTACCCTCGTTGCCGGTGATCTCAATGATATGTGGGGTACTTTAGGGCGCCAGGTGATGCATCCGGCAGGCTTTTTTGGCACCGGGCGAATGCCGCGTACCTTCCCAGCTTACGCGCCGGTACGGCCACTGGACAGCCTTTATGTGCGCGGGGCCCTTGAAATTGATAGCTTGTTGCCTTCACGACTGAGTCTCGCACGGCAGGCTTCAGATCATCTGCCTTTGATTGCGGACCTCCGATTGGTCTGAGATCAGGATTGCAGTCCGAGAATCTGGCGGGCTTCTGCCGTACTTGCTGGATGACGATCGTAATCGGAACACAGGATCGCCACGCGTTCGACAAGTTCGGCGTTGCTTTGAGCAAGGCGCGACTTATCAAAACGCAGATTATCTTCAAGCCCTGTCCTGCAGTGGCCGCCCATCTCCAGCGCCCAGTGGTTGACCTCGAGTTGCCCGCGGCCAACCCCCGCCGCAGTCCAGGTTGCATCTGGCATGACAGTCGAAAGTTGGGCAAGTTCGAATTCAAGTATCTCTCGTCGTGGAGGTAGGGCGTTCGGTACTCCCATCACAAACTGCACGTGAACCGGAGCTTTGATCAGGCTCCGTTCCACCAGCGCAGCGGCCGAGTAAAGCATCGACAGATCGAAGATTTCGACCTCCGGCTTGATGTGGTATTGCAGCATATTGCCAGCCAGTTGATCAATGAGTTCCGGGTGGTTCTCATAAATCATCCCAGGAAAGTTCACCGAGCCGGTTGCCAGAGAGGCCATGTCGGGCGCAAGGTCTAGCATAGAGCCGCGCTGGTCAGCCTCGCGGCCACGTCCACCAGTAGAAAACTGAATAATGATTCCAGGGCAGTGCTTTTTGATCCCCTCTTGCGCGAGGGCAAAGCGTTGTGGATCCGAGGAGGGGTTCTCTTGATCGTCACGGACATGGATATGCACCAGACTCGCGCCGGCTTCAAAGGCAGCGTGAGTCGATTCCACCTGCTCGGCAGTGCTGATCGGTACAGCAGGATTGTCCTTTTTTCTGGGGACTGCACCAGTAATGGCAACAGTAATAATGCAGGGTTGAGTCATATCGATCTATGCAAAAGGGGGAAAGGGCAACCATACACGGACAAAGCCTCGTAGCAAACCCCGTTTTTAAAAAGATCTGCATCAGGTTGAAGTTTCCGAACCGTGTCAGACGGAGTGCGGCCACCAAGGCCGACTATGGATTGGAGCATCGGATCAGGTGTATTGCCGGAGCGAGACGTCTTAGGCTCATTTTTCATGTATCCTTCTGTCATTCATGATTAACCTGCAGGTCGCTGTACAACCTGATCCAGATGAGCAACAACGCATCACGATGGTTTTTGAATCGCCAATGGTGATCAGTTGATTCCTTTACTTGCCCAGGGGCAGTGGGTTCTGTTCATGGTAATTCTTGTGGCACTGGTTGTGTCCTTGTCGTTCCATGAGTTCGGCCATGCTTTTGTTGCACTTCGCTTCGGCGATGACACTGCTCGTCGCGCCGGGCGTTTGACCATTAACCCGCTGGCCCACATTGACCCTATGGGTCTGTTGATGGTGGTTTTTATCGGCTTTGGCTACGCCAAACCTGTGCCGACCGACCCGCGTCGATTTACCTCGCGTTACGCCGACTTGCTGGTGGCAGCTGCCGGGCCTGCCATGAACTTACTGTTGGCTATTATCAGTATCAACGCTTATCTCATATTGTTGGATTGGGGGTGGGTCGACCTTTCCAGCCCGGGTCCTCGTTTGTTTTTCATTTATCTTGCGCAAATTAATCTGCTGTTGATGATGTTTAACTTATTGCCGGTTGGCGCGCTTGATGGGCATTACATTCTTCCTTATCTGCTCCCTCGCGCTTTGTCCCAGGCTTATCGTTATTACAATGGGCGCTATGGCAATTGGGCTTTGTTGGCTCTGATCCTGTTAGCCTTCATGGGCGTTCCGATTTTCTCAACGATCAGTGGGTTCAGCGCGGCTTTGTTACCGTTCATTGCGTGGGTTTAGAATGGGGCTTGACGCTTTTGGGGAAAACCATGCCTGAGGATTCGAAAGAAGGCGATATCGCCTCGCAATCGTCCGAGACGCTACTGGCACGGGCGTATGACCTCAAGAGTCCCAACCAGGCGCGAGCTTTGTATCGCGATTGGGCCGGGACCTACGATGCTCATCTGGAGAATGGCCTGGGATATATCGCACCCGCACAGATTGCTGCAATGCTCGATGAGGCGCTTGAGGATCGCGATGCTCGAATTCTGGATGTGGGATGTGGCACAGGGCTGGTCGGCGAACGCCTGGCGGCTCTCGGATTCAACTCCATCGACGGACTCGATTTTTCTCCCCAGATGCTGGCGGCGGCGGCTGAAAAAGATATTTACCAAGAGTTACTTGAGTCTGATCTCGAGAGGGCATTGGATATTGCCGATACCCTCTATGATGCGGGGATATCCTGCGGCACCTTCACCCACGGTCATGTCGGACCCGGAGCACTGACTGAGATTTTCCGGGTGCTTCGCCAAGGAGCTGTGTTCGCCTGTACGATTCATACCCATCTGTGGATTGAAGCCGGTTTCGCCCAGCACATCGCGGTACTCGAAGCTGATGAGATCATTATTGTCGAAAATATTGTCGACAAGCCCTATTTTGAAGCCGCAGAACCCGACGGAAAATTCTGCCTGATGCGAAAACTCTGAAGGTCTGACAGACAATTGCCTGTAATGGCTTGGCCCGGTGTTAAAATTGTGGGCATACTGGGATCAAAGCCTGGTGTAAATCGATATGGCGGCGGCGGTCGGTCTCCCCGGTGGCGGAAGGTTGTGAACCCGGTCAGGTCCGGAAGGAAGCAGCCGTAGCATCCGAATCGGGTGCCGGGGTCAGGCTGGCTGGCGCCGTCTCCAATTGGTTCGAGGTAACCACCAAGCGTCAGGAATACGGATGCGTTTCTACTTTTCAATTAAGCTCTCATGAGTTACCAGGCGCTCGCCCGAAAGTGGCGACCTCGTCGGTTCACCGACGTCGTTGGCCAGGCTCACGTCGTAGGAGCCCTGACCACGGCATTGGAGCAGAACCGGGTGCATCATGCCTTTCTCTTTACAGGCACCCGAGGTGTGGGAAAAACCACGCTGGCACGACTGCTGGCTAAAGCGCTCAATTGTGAGCAGGCGCCCTGTGCTGAGCCCTGTGGGTCGTGCCCAGCCTGCATCGGTGTTGACGAAGGTCGTTATATAGATTTGCTTGAAATCGATGCCGCCTCGAGGACTCGAATCGACGATACCCGAGAAATCCTGGACAACGTACAGTACGCCCCGACCCTGGGGCGCTATAAGGTCTATCTGATTGACGAGGTGCATATGTTGTCCGGACATAGCTTCAACGCCTTACTTAAGACGCTTGAAGAACCTCCGTCACATGTAAAATTTCTGTTGGCCACCACCGACCCGCAGAAACTGCCACCGACGATTCTCTCACGCTGTTTGCAGTTCAATCTGCGTGTGTTAAAGCCTGAAGAAATTACCGGCCAACTACAAAAGATAGCTAACGCAGAGGGGTTGGAGGCCGATGAAGTGGGACTGGCAACCTTGGCCAGAGCGGCATCTGGCAGCATGCGTGATGCCTTGAGTTTATTGGATCAGGGGATTGTCTTTGGTAACGGCCAGGTTACCGGCGCCGAAGTACGCGAGATGCTTGGTATGATTGAGCAACAACAGGTTGATACCATATTACGCGCTCTGGCAGCGGCCGATGGGTCGACACTGATTGATACTGTGGCGCAAATGGCATCCCGCGCGATTGATTACATGGCAGCCCTTGATGATCTGTTATTAGTGCTTCACGACGTCTCGCTTTACCAGATTTTACCCGAGGCGGCGTCAGCCAAGCAGGCGGATTCGGATTTAGTGGTGTATCTCGCCAGTACGATGACGAAGGAAGATGTGCAGTTGTACTATCAGATTGGTATGTTAGGTAAGCGAGACATGCTGCTTGCACCGGATCCGGTATCGGGCTTTGAAATGACTTTGTTGCGGATGCTGACTTTCCACCCAGCCGATGAAACGGGAGAGGGGTCGAATGGCGAACGGCCTGCCCAAAAGACTCCAACGGCACCAGTTCGCAAGCAGCAAACTCAAGGCCAAGGGGTGGCTTCAGTTTGCACGACCAGCCCTTTAGCAGACTCAGCCCCCCCGACTGAACCCGCTTCACTCCAGCGCCCCGCGTCCCTACCAAAAACCGACCTGGCCGACCCAGACCTGTGGGCTGCGTTCGTCGACGGCTCAGGGTTAAAAGGTGTGACTCGGGAATTTGCCATGAATCTCTCGCCACAAAGCTACGATCCTCAAAAAGGGGTGTTGATCGTGTCACTGAAACCCAATCTGGCCAAACTGCATAGCCAGTCCCGTCAGACCTCTTTAGAGAATGCGTTTAGTCAGTTCAATGGTTCGCCAGTCAAGTTAAAACTGATCGATGGGAGTGAAGATGCACCCGAGACCCCAACCCAGAACCGGGCTCGCCATGATTCCGAGGAAAAGGCCGAGGTCTATCAGACGTTAATGGAGGATCCGATGGTTATGGATATTATGGAGCGGTTTGATGCAACTGTGGTTCCGGACTCGGTGCGCCCCGCTAAACAACATAAGGAGAGCTGAATGAAGGGATCATTGGGTAATATCATGAAACAGGCCCAGGAGATGCAAGAGCAACTGAAAAGTGCGCAGGAAGAGCTTGCACAAATTGAAGTCACCGGCGTCGCCGGGGGCGGCATGGTCGAAGTGATAATGACCTGCCGGCATGATATACGCCGGGTAAAGATAGATGACAACCTGTTTAGTGACGACAAAGAGGTTCTGGAGGACCTCGTGGCGGCCGCTGTGAATGATGCAGTTCGCCGGGTTGAGAAAACAACTCAGGAAAAAATGGGTGGGCTAGCCGCGGGGATGAATATCCCAGGCTTGAATCTGCCCGGCCTCAATGGCTGACGGCCATGCCATAGATCAACTTAAGCAGGCATTGCGGCGTCTGCCTGGCGTCGGACCGAGGACCGCCCAACGGATGGCTTTTCACCTGCTTGAACGGGACCGCGAGGGCGGGCAGATCCTAGCTGATGCTCTCAGGGATGCGGTGTCGAGCGTAAAACACTGCCAGCGTTGTAACAATTTCAGTGAGCAGGGGCTTTGCAGTATCTGCGAGTCAGGCAAACGCGACGAAACCTTACTATGTGTCGTGGAGACTCCCGCGGACCTGGATACCATTGAGCAGGCAGGAGCTTATACCGGCTACTACTTTGTATTGATGGGACACTTGTCTCCGCTTGATGGCATCGGCCCAGACCAGTTGGGAGTTGAGCGGTTGTTGCAGGTCGTTTCCGAGCGAAGCGTTCAGGAGGTGATCCTGGGGACTAACCTTACCGTTGAAGGTGAGGCGACAGCCGATTACCTATGTGATCTATTTGAAGGCAAGCCTTTGACAGTGAGTCGTTTGGCCCGCGGGGTCCCATCGGGCGGAGAACTTGAGTACATGGACGCCAATACGCTTTCCCAGGCATTCAGTGACCGCCGTACTCTGCACCAGCATACGCTGGCTCCTGAGTCAGCTAACGACTAGATTCCGGCTCCAACTCGGGACGTTTATCTGTCAAAGGCGTCAGTCCAGGCTCGTGCGAAGAGCTTTTTTGCGATCACCCTGTTGCGATTATCGATCTCAATCGAACCTTAGTGGTCTTCGATAGAGTTGGTGCATGTAGCGACCTGATGGTTGGTAGGGCAGGTACGCCCAATTTGAGGGGTGGCTAACGAGGTGGCGAGCCTAGCCGTTATCTGGGTTGCCTCACTGGTTTGCATGAGGGTGTTGAGCGAAAATTTAGCCTGGCCTGGCAAATTCCAGGGCTTTACCAAAAACACCTGGCCGAATCCGGCCATTGTCGAAAACCACCTGGCCACCGACAATGGTGTAGCTGGGCCATCCAGTGAGTTCGCGACCAGCGTAAGGGCTCCAGGCCGCGCGGCTGAACACTTCTTTGTCACGAACTGGCCATGTCGTTTCGATATCCACCAGCGCCAGGTCTGCGTCGAAACCCTCAGCCAGTTGCCCTTTGTTCTTAATGCCGTATACCTTCGCCGGGCCCGAACACATCCATTGCTGTACTTGGGCCAGAGTGCACTTTTGGGCCTGCATTGCCGTCAGCATTAGAGGCAACGACGTTTCCACTCCGGGCATTCCAGCAGGAGAGTTTGGGTAGGGCTGGCTTTTTTCGGCCAACGTGTGCGGTGCATGGTCGGTGGCGATAATATCAATGATGCCTTGATGAAGGCCGGACCATAGCCCTGACGCGTTGGCTGGGTTGCGGATCGGCGGATTCATCTGTACTCGTGATCCTAACTGTGCGTAATCATCGGTATTTAGAAACAGATGGTTGGGGATCACCTCACAGGTTACCTGGTCGGGTTTGTGGCGACGCAGCCGCTCGACTTCCTCTGAGGTCGAAAGATGGAGGATATGCAGCCGCCGGCCATACTTTTCAGATAAAACCAGCGCCCGCTCGGTCGCAATCAGGGCCGTTTGGGGATCCCGTATTCGTGAATGCAGCGCATAATCGGCGGTCTCACCTTCTTTTAGCAAAGTACGCGTTCGATCTTGGATTCGGGTCTCATCCTCGGCGTGGACAGCAATTAGACGTTCGCCATTGCCGAAAATTCGTTCCAAATGCTCTTGTTTGTCGACCAGCAAGTCGCCGGTACTGGATCCCATAAAAATCTTGATGCCACAGGCGGGATGCACATTGTTGAGTGCCTCGAGGTTGTCGCATGTAGCGCCGATAAAAAAGCCAAAATTGGCGGCACAGCTTGAAGCCGCTCGGGCCAGTTTCCAATCCAGTTGTTCCTGGTCCGTGGTTGGGGGGTTACAGTTGGGCATTTCCAGGAAACTGGTTACGCCTCCACGTACGGCAGCCCGTGACCCTGAAGCCAGATCCTCCTTATCGGTGGCGCCCGGCTCACGAAAGTGTACCTGGGGATCGATGACACCCGGTATTAGTAATCGACCAGCGGCGTCAATATGCTCGCGCCCCACAGCACTGATCATGTTATCAATTTTCGTGATACGCCCGTTCTGGCAGGCTACGTCGCCGGCAACGGTGGTGCCGTCCGGGTGGGCAATGGAGGCGTTACGGATGACGAGATCGTACATGGATTTCAAGCGAGTCTAGAAAGGTCGCCCATAGTGTACCGTTCGAGCCGGCTCCAGGTCAGGATCTGCTCAAAAAACCCGCGCCAGAGCACGGTTTTGTGAAAGCATCAGGAAATAGCGGTTCAGGCGTTTTGCCTTTCGCGAATCTCACTAAGCGACTTGCAGTCGATACACAAAGTTGCGGTGGGCCGGGCTTCAAGGCGCTTGATGCCAATGTCTACACCACATTCTTCGCAATAACCGTAATCACCGGTACCAAGATCGGCGAGCGATTCATTGATTTTCTTAACCAGTTTGCGTTCACGATCCCGGGTGCGAAGCTCCAAAGATCGGTCAGTTTCCTGGGTTGCGCGATCGTTAGGGTCAGGCAGGTTAATGGTTTCGTCCTGCATAATCATCACAGTGCGCTCGGTATCGTCTATCAGTTCATTTTTCCAGGCGTTGAGGATTTCCCGAAAATGCTCTACCTGAAGTTCACCCATATAACGTTCGCCACGCTTGGGCCGATGCGGTTTAACTCCGTGGATCAGATCGACTTTAACTTTCTTCTTGGTGCTTGCCATTGGTTTACACTGGGCTGGTGATATGAGTCGAATGCGCTCGAAAATTTGAAAGGCGCGGCAATCTAACAGTTTCCCGTAGTTCTCGCAATACCGTGGTCCCTTTAAGCAAGGACTAAATAGCGATGATACAGCTGCGATACTCGCCGACTTCGCCTTATGTGGGTAAAGTCAGCGTTATGATGGTAGAAACCGGTCTTAGCGGCCAGATAGACAGAGTTTTGACCAAAATCCGCTCGGTGAAGTGCCCGTCCTGATTACCCCCTATAGGGTAGAAACATTTGATGCTTGAGTGATTTTGAGCACCTTGACGGGGCAATTCTCCGGTTAGTTGAGGAGCGTCGTCGGCCGGGCAATTACTGTTGGCCGGTGTGGTGTATTCGCCAGGCTACGATTATGAATCAAAGCCTCGGCTGGCTAGAAGAGCGACATTCGCTGCTGGATAGCCGGTTGACCATCGGCAGCATGCTCTGGGCTGCATGCTTGGCTACCGCGATTTTCGGCACGCTGGCCAGGATTGGCGTGAAGCTCGTGATGGATTGGCGAGTTGGCACTCTTTATTCGCCCAAAGGCTATCTATGTACGACACAGTACCAGTGGAGTGATAAAGACCCGATGTTAAGTCCAAGTCCGATATAATTCCCACTCAAGTTGATACGTTTAATTTTTTTACTTGCACGACCCCAGAAGCGACTTACCGAGCCGCCCAGCGTAACTGCTCCAAGCATTCGTCGCCCTGGCCATGTTTGGCTCGGGTCAGCCACCCGAAAGACCCGATGCGCCTAAAAAGAATCCAAGTTTCTGGCTTTAAGTCCTTTGTCGATCCGACCGTTATAACGATTCCGGCTAACCTCACCGGTATCATTGGGCCTAACGGCTGCGGTAAATCCAACGTTATTGATGCAGTGCGCTGGGTAATGGGCGAAAGCTCTGCCCGCAAACTGCGCGGCGACAGCATGACTGACGTGATTTTTAACGGCTCTGAGGCACGCAAACCTGTCGGCAAGGCATCGGTTGAGCTGGTTTTTGATAACACCGACGGCAAAACGCCACAGACTTACGCTCGCTTCAGCGAGATCTCTGTTAAACGCACATTATCTCGGGATGGCACGGCGGAGTACCTGCTCAATAAGGCGCGTTGCCGTCGTCGGGATATCACTGACCTTTTTCGCGGCACAGGGCTTGGCCATCGTTCCTACTCGATTATCGAGCAAGGCATGGTCAGTCGGATCGTTGAAGCCCGGCCCGAGGATTTACGGGCTTTTGTCGAAGAAGCCGCCGGCATTTCCCACTACAAGGACCGTCGCCGTGAGACCGAGACCCGGATACGCCATACCCGTGACAATCTTAGTCGGGTAGATGATATCCGTAAGGAGCTTGATACGCAGTTGCGTCGCTTACAGCGACAGGCACAGGCAGCACGACGTTACCAGAAACTTAAAGATGAAGAGCGCATGGTCAATGGCCAACTGCTGGGACTTCGTCATCTGGAAATGCAGTCTCAAATCGATACGCAGTCCGCCCAGACTGCGCACGCCCAGACTGAGGTTGAGTCACATCTGGTTCGTCAGCGAGCGTTGGAAAGTCGGATCGAGGGTGCTCGCGCTGACGAGATGAGCTCTCAACAGAAGGTCAGTGACCTGCAGGCTGAATTTTATGCAGTCGGTGCTGATGTTGCCTCTGTTGAACAGGCAATTGAACATGCGCGTGAAACTGGCGAGCAGCAGCGGGCCGAGTTCGAACGTCTTGAAACGGCTCTGGCAGAGATTGGTGCCGAATCTCAACACGACGATCAACGTATTTTGGAACTTGAGGCAGAAGTGGCTTCGTGCCGGGACCAGCGTGAGGAGGACCTGACCGTGCAGCGCCAATCTGCAACTCGCCAGACTGAATCTGAACAGGCTTTGGATATCTGGCAGGAGCACTGGAACGATTTCGCCCAAGCTACGGCGACTCCGATAAAGGATCAGGAGGTGCAGCGATCACGCATCGAGCAGCTTGAATCTGCAGATCTTAAAGCGCAGCAGCGTCTCGCGCGCCTTGACCAGGAGTTGGTGACGCTACTCGCTGAGGAGGAGGCGTTGGGGGTAGATAGCGCCCGCAGTGACGCGCGGCATAGCGAGGCAGAAGCCCGTGAATATGAAAGCCGTGTCGAGCAGGCCGCGCAGCAGATTAGCGGGTTGCGACAAGAAATTGAAGGCCAGGTAACAGCGGTAGATCAGCAGCGCCAGCAGATGCATGCTGCCCGCAGCCGTCTGGAGTCGCTACAGGAATTGCAGGAGGCATCGCTGGGACGGGATGATGAGTATGCCGATTGGCTGGAGCGCAGAGGTCTTTCGCATGCCCCGGTACTTGCCGGCGAAATCCGTGTCGCTAAAGGTTGGGAACGTGCTGCTGATGCGGTGCTCGGCTCGCGCCTGACTGGGTTGGGGGTTGGTGATCTCGATGGGGCCCTGGCGCATGAGGCAGAACTGCCCCGTCGGGATTTATTCCTGGTCCAATCAGGCTCGTCGTCCGCACCGGGTGCTGCAAACACCTTGTTGGCGCAGTTGCATTGCGCGCGCTATGACCTTGGCCCCCTGCTTAACGGCGTGTATGTAGCCGATGACCTGACCGCAGCAATCAGTCGCCGAGCAACCCTGGATCCAGGGGAGTGCGTGGTAACTCGTGACGGGGTAATTGTCGGGACGAACTGGGCCCGGGCGCCGCATGGCCGCGACTTAGGAGATGGACTCCTTGAGCGGGAAGAGGAAATCACCCGGTTACAGGAAAGTGTGACCACTTTGGTAGACGATACAACGCAGCATGAACGGTTGTTTGAGGACTTGCGTGAGACTTTGCGCGACCTGGAACAAAAGCAGGAGTCCAACCAGAAAACACTTAATGACAAACTGGAAACCCAGACGACGATCCGCCAGGTGCTGTCAGAAAAGGATGCGCGATTTGCGCAGATCGAAACTCGCCGCGAACAAATGGCGGTAGAGACTGGCGAAATAACGACCGAACTGGCTGGCACGGGTGCAGCTCTGGATGAGGCTCAACGACATTTTGCTATTGCTGAAGACAAGACCGGGGTGCTCGAAGATAAACGCCTGGCATTGTTAAATGAAAAAGAAACACTCACACGAGCTTTGGCCGACTCCCGCACGGATACCCAGGCAGCTCGGGAAAAATTGCACGATACGGAACTGGCCCTGCAGCATAGCCAGGCGTCCCTGGATTCATTGAAATCGAGCCTCAACCGTCTCGAGGTACAGGGCGGCCGCATGCGTGCGCGTCATCAGGAACTCAAAGCCCAGTTGGTTAAAGGAGATGATCCTGGAGAGGCGCTGAATGGTCGCTTGAAGACTTTGCTCGACCAGCGGGCAGTGGCAGAAAGTCAACTGACCGATACTCGCAATGCCCATGCAGCAATTGAAGAACAGATCCGTGATCTGCAGGGGAACTTATCAGAGTGTGAACAGGAGGCAGCCACCGCGCGCGATGCGCTCGAAGGTGAGCGGTTGAAGGCACAGGAGCTATCAGTGCGCTTGGAAACTCTGTTGGAACAGATTAATGCCAGCAACTATCAGGTAGAAGAGATCCTAGCGAGTTTGCCTGAGCAGGCCGTTGAGTCTGACTGGCTTGCACGTTCCGAGAAGTTGGCTCAGAAGATTGACAATATTGGGCCGGTGAATCTGGTTGCGATAGAAGAGTGCGAGGAGCAGGCCCAGCGCAAGGAATATCTGGATACACAGCATGCTGACTTGATTGAAGCGCTAGATACACTTAGCGGCGTCATACGCAAGATCGACCGCGAGACTCGCGAACGTTTCAAGGCGACTTTCAATGCCTTAAATGAAGGATTTGCCGAGTTTTTCCCCCAGATGTTTGGAGGCGGCAGCGCGGTTTTGACATTGACCGATGAGGATATGTTGTCCGCGGGGGTAACAGTTATGGCGCGGCCCCCGGGCAAACGAAACAGCACCATACATCTCCTGTCAGGTGGTGAAAAAGCATTGACCGCAGTAGCGTTGCTATTTGCCCTGTTTCGCCTGAATCCGGCACCTTTTTGCATTCTTGACGAGGTGGATGCGCCATTGGATGATCGTAATGTTGAGCGTTATTGTCAGACCCTGCGTAGTCTGGCGGAGGTATCGCAGCTGGTGGTAATCACCCACAACAAGATCACGATGGAGTCGACTGATATTTTACTCGGCGTAACCATGGTGGAGCCGGGTGTTTCATCTATCGTCTCGGTCGATGTCGACGAGGCCGTTCGATTGGCGGCACGGTAAAATGAGCCTGCAAACGGCACTGATAATGCTGGGCCTGGTGGTATTGGGCATAGTTGCCGGACTGTCATTTCTTAAGCGCTGGCCAACACCGGCGCCTTGGTTGGCGCGACTGCGGGCCGGTATTGCATCACAAGTCGCAAAATTTCGGTGGCCAGTGGCACTCAATTATTTTCACCCTGATCGCTTGGTTAATCGGGTGCGCCAGCGTGAACCGTCATTGATCGCATCCCATGATTTCGAGGTGCAGGCGAGCGCCCGAACGAAAGGGGACGGTTTGAAGGCAACCTACCAAGCCGCTCCAATCGACAGTTCAGATCAGCGCCCCGGAGAACCGACGCGGGTACTTGATACTGAGATTGGTTCTGCACCGATCAAGATCGACTACTGGGTGCGCCTGCCTGGACAGACTCCCGTCACCCGTGATCTTGCCTTGTCGGTATTTCGTGAGCACGAGATAAACCTATCGCACCCAAGGGCGATTCATGGCCGTACGGAGCCGGGTAACGCCTGGCTTGATCTACGAGATGCCCCGGCCGGAGAGATCTTTAGCGACCTGATTATTAGTGTGCAAATGGCAGACCCAGATCGTTGTGTCGATGAATCTGAGCTGACTCGTTTTAACAATCTGGCCTATGCTCTGGCAGAGACTCTGGATCGACCTTTACAGTTTGAATCCAGCATTGAAGAGGCCTTGCCCGAGGCGGCTCGGTTGGAAACATTTTGCCACGAGTTTGACCTGCTGGCGGTTATCAATATTGAACCAGAACCTGGTGCTGGGTTTTCCGGGCCCGACGTGGCCAGAGTGGCGGAGCGTGCCGGTATGCGCCTTGGCGAGCAAGATATCTTCCATTTCTTTGATTCACGAACCGGAGTCAGCCGCTTTGGCCTGGCCAATCAGCGGGAGCCAGGCAGTTTTAGTTATGCAGATCTGGAATCAGGCATTTTCCGAGGTTTGGCGCTGTTTATGAATATACCGCGGGTCGAACACCCAGCCCGGACCTTTACTGAGCTTAGGTCAGTTGCGCAGTATGTTTCAACCGAGCTCAACGGTTCACTGGTAGACCCGGATGGGGTGATCCTTTCAGCTTCGCAATTCGATTCGATCCGTCGACAGATTCAATCGATCGAGTGGTCGATGAAGAAGTACGGAGTGGATCCGGGCTCGGATGAAGCCCGGCGCTTGTTCTGAACCGGGCCTGTCAAAAAGGAAGAATGATCTTGCGCCGTAAGAGTGCGGTTACGTGACCAGGCGAAAAAAACAGGTAGTTGCCGAAATTGACGATCTGCGCAATGAGCTCGGTGAACACAACTACCGTTATCACGTGCTCGACGCACCTGTAATCTCAGATGCTGGCTACGATCGCATGTTACGCAGGCTCGAGGCGCTTGAGCGCGATTGCCCGGAGTTGGTTACACCGGATTCGCCCACGCAACGTGTCGGTGGTGCACCGTTAGCGCGATTCGAAACCGTCAATCATAGTGTAGCGATGCTGTCGCTGAATAACGCATTCTCGGTAGACGAGCTCAGCGAGTTTGATCGGCGCTGTCGCGAGGGTACAGGGCGAGAGACTCTGGTTTATAGCGCTGAGCCAAAACTGGATGGCCTCGCAGTGAGCTTGGTTTATGAGAAGGGTGTGCTTCAAAGGGCCGCGACCCGTGGCGATGGTCATCGCGGCGAGGACGTGACGCTAAATGCCCGTTCGATCCGGTCAGTACCTCTACGGCTTCTGGCGCCCGACTGTCCTGAGGTCCTTGAGGTGCGGGGTGAGGTTTATATGCCGTTGGTCGGATTTAAGGCCTTGAATCAGGAGCAGTATAAAAAAGGTGAGAAACCCTATGTCAACCCGCGCAACGCTGCGGCCGGCAGTTTGCGTCAGTTAGACCCAAGAATCTGCGCCACGCGTCCGCTGGATTTCTTCTGTTACGGTATCGGCTTGTGGCACGGAGGGGAGTTACCCCAGACCCAGATCGCAACACTGGCTACGTTGCGACGTTTCGGTTTGCGCACCAACCCACTGGTTCGGCAGATGCTGGGGATTGGACAGTGTCTCGATTATTATCATGAAATCCTGGACTGCCGCGAGACCTTGGATTACGAGATCGACGGTATTGTATACAAGGTGAATGATCTTGCCGACCAGCAGTCACTGGGTGCAGTATCACGGGCGCCACGTTGGGCCCTGGCCTACAAATTTCCGGCGCCCGAAGAAACGACAATCGTCCGTGATATTGACGTTCAAGTGGGTCGCACCGGTGCCATTACCCCGGTAGCGCGGCTTGAGCCGGTCTTTGTGGGTGGTGTAACCGTGGCTAATGCCACATTGCATAACCAGGCAGAGATCGAGCGACTCGATGTGCGGGTAGGGGATACGGTGACGGTGCGACGCGCGGGGGATGTGATCCCAGAGGTGGTATCGGTCGTGCGCGAGAAGCGCCGACGTGGTGCGCGACGCTTTATTTTTCCAAGCGAATGCCCAGTCTGCCATTCGGAAGTAGTGGTCGATGATGGCGGTATCATTCAAAGGTGCATCGGAGGGCTTTACTGTTCAGCCCAGGTCAAGGAATCGATAAAGCATTTTGTTTCACGTCGCGCCCTTGATATAGAGGGCCTTGGAGCTAAACTAATCGAACAGCTGGTCGACAGTGGACGGGTACGCCACGCTGGAGATCTTTTTACGTTATCGCATGACGAGCTCGCCGCAATGGATCGGATGGGGGCAAAATCGGCCGATAACTTGCTTGGGGCACTTCAATCAAGTCGCGAGACAACGCTGGCCCGTTTTCTTTATGGTCTAGGGATACCTCAGGTTGGTGCAGCAACCGCGCAGACGCTTGCTCAATATTTCTCCACCCTGGAGGCACTTACCGATGCGTCGGTAGAAGCATTGGAGGCCGTACCTGACATTGGCCCGGTGGTTGCCTCCGGAATACGGCTCTTTTTTGAACAGAATCATAACTGTGAAGTGATCGAGGCACTTCGTGCTTCTGGGGTTGTTTGGTCGGTACCGGAGGGATCCATTTCCGAACGGATAGGCCCCTTCGCCGGGTGCACTGTCGTGATCACCGGGACGCTCAGCAGGATGAGTCGTGATCAGGCCCGTAACTGGCTCGTGGCTCGTGGCGCCAAGGTTACCGCAAGCGTATCGGCGCGAACCGATTTTGTCGTGGCAGGCGCCGATCCGGGGTCAAAATATGATAAAGCGCTCGCCCTGGGTATCAGGGTGCTCGACGAAGCCGAGTTGCAGGCGATGGATGAAAACAACGGTAATTGATCTTCCGATACGAGAGTAGGTTCGCGCCTGCGGTAGAATCCCAGCCCGCCACTTTTTCTCATTCAAGCCAGGAACAACTGTGTCAACGTTCCCCGATCCCCACGGCCAGTTAAGGAGTACAGATGAATAATTCTTTTAATGCCAGGACTTCGCTGGATGTTAACGGTCAGCGCTATCAGATATTCGCGCTGGATGCCTTGTCCGATCAGTTCGACCTGGCGCGACTGCCTGTCACTTTAAAGATCCTGTTGGAAAACTTACTTCGTGCAGAGGATGGCATCGATGTCGTTGCTGGTGATATCGAGGCTTTGGCCGGTTGGAGTCCGGGTTCGACAAGTGCCAATGAGACAGCCTTCGTCCCGGCCCGGGTTTTGATGCAGGATTTTACAGGGGTGCCCGCGGTTGTGGATCTAGCCGCCATGCGCGAAGCTATTGCAGCGCTGGATGGGGATCCCGAGCGCATAAATCCTTTGTCGCCGGCCGATCTGGTGATCGACCACTCGCTCATGGTTGATCATTTCGGTACAGCCAGCGCACTGCAGGCCAATGCCGATCTCGAATACTCCCGTAACGCGGAGCGCTACGCATTCCTGCGCTGGGGCCAAGCGGCCTTCAGCAATTTCCGTGTGGTCCCTCCATCTACCGGCATTGTTCATCAGGTAAACATTGAGTACCTGGCCAGTGTGGTCTTTAGTCGTGACTTGGGCGGGGAGTTATTGGCCTATCCCGATACGGTAGTCGGGACTGATTCGCACACGACCATGGTTAATGCCCTGGGAGTGCTCGGTTGGGGTGTAGGTGGAATCGAGGCAGAGGCCGCAATGCTCGGCCAAGCCGTCACCATGCTGATTCCTGATGTTGTTGGATTTGAATTGCACGGCACCCTTCCTGAGGGCGCCACAGCCACCGACCTGGTCCTTAGCGTAGTCGAAGTTCTGCGCCGTCAGGGCGTCGTTGGGAAATTTGTTGAATTCTATGGCGATGGGTTAGACCACCTTTCGTTGGCCGACAAGGCCACCATCGCTAATATGGCGCCCGAGTACGGGGCTACCTGCGGATTTTTCCCTGTTGATCAGGAAACGCTCAATTATCTGAGGTTGACCGGGCGATCCGAAGAGGACATCGCACTGGTAGAGGCGTACACCCGACGCCAGGGCTTGTTTCGGGAACCGGGGGCGCGACCGGCCCATTACAGCGAGACCGTCCACCTTGATCTTGGCACCATAGTTGCCAGTATTGCCGGGCCAAAGCGGCCACAGGACCGCATTGCCCTGACTGAAGCCCAGCAGGTAATCAACGACGCTGCAACGGAGCTGCGCGGTAACAGCGAACGTCGGACCGGCAGAATAACGCTTGATGGCGAGACAATGGAATTTCCTGATCTTGGAGTCGCCATTGCCGCTATCACCAGTTGCACTAATACCTCAAACCCGGGTGTGATCATGGCGGCTGGCTTGCTGGCCCGCAACGCCCGACAACGCGGCCTTACTGTCAAGCCCTGGGTCAAGACCTCCCTGGCGCCGGGCTCCAAGGTGGTGACGGATTATCTGAGTGACGCTGGCCTGCTCAATGATCTGGAAAATATTGGCTTTTCTGTAGTCGGCTACGGCTGTACCACTTGCATCGGTAACTCCGGCCCCTTGCCCGCGCCCGTGAGTGAAGTGATCCGGGAGCAGGACCTCATTGCCTGTGCAGTGCTCTCAGGTAATCGAAACTTCGAGGGCAGGGTGCATGCCGAGGTGCGCATGAATTTTTTGGCCTCACCGCCCTTGGTGGTAGCCTACGCGCTGGCTGGCACAACCGATATCGATCTTGTGAATGATCCTATAGGAGTGGATAGTCAGGGTAGCCCGGTGACTTTGGGTGACTTGTGGCCCCAACAGCTCGAAATTAACCAGGCCGTTGCCAGGCATGTGACACGGGAAATGTTCCGCTCCCGCTATTCAGATGTTTTCCGCGGCGACAGCCAGTGGGGTGAGGTCCCCGTGAGCGCAGGCAATCGCTTTGCCTGGGATGAGCATTCCACCTACGTTCGCCGCCCCCCATACTTCGATCACATGGAACGCACGCCTGGTCAGATAAAAGCCATTACCAGCGCCCGAGTCTTAGCGTTACTTGGCGATAGCATCACCACCGATCATATCTCTCCAGCGGGGGCCATTCAGGCCGACAGTCCGGCTGGGCAATATTTGCAGGAGCATGGAGTGCAGCGAGCTGATTTCAATTCTTATGGGTCGCGCCGCGGTAATCACGAGGTGATGGTGCGTGGAACTTTTGCCAATATCCGGCTACGCAACGCTATGGCGCCCGGTACTGAAGGTGGTTGGACTACCTTCCAGCCTAGTGGTGAACAGATGACGGTTTATGACGCAGCCATGTCTTACGCGGCAAAGGGTACAGCACTACTGGTTATTGGCGGCAAGGAGTATGGCACCGGGTCCTCGCGAGATTGGGCAGCCAAGGGCGCTTCTTTGCTCGGCGTCAAGGCGGTACTGGTCGAAAGCTTTGAGCGGATCCACCGCTCCAATCTAATAGGCATGGGTGTATTGCCGCTGGAGTTTGCGGATGGCGAGAGCGCTCAAAGCCTGGAAATTTCAGGCACTGAAGTGTTTGATCTGGCTCAGCCTATCGTTGGTGCGACTGAACTTGAGGTGCGTATGACTCGAGCCGATGGCACCGCTGAATCCTTCATGACAAAGGTCCGTATCGATACCCCTAAGGAGTGGGATTACTATAGCAACGGCGGCATTCTGCCTTACATGGTGCGCCAGTTGCTTGATTGATCAGTAAGGTTTCGCCAAGGTTTATCTTCAGCGCCCGGGCCTGCGTTTGCGAACGATAGTGATAGCGCCCAGCACTAGCGCCAAAGCGGTCAGCAGACGCCACGAGGCAGTTTCACCTAAAAAAATCACACCCCACAGAGCGCCAAGAACTGGTATCAGGTAGTTAATCTGGGCGAAGTTGTTTGCCCCGAGGCGAGGGACCAGGTAAAAGAACAGTAGTGCTGCGAGGGCTGTAGGCAAAAGACCGAGATAGGCAATTGCGGCCAGCCCACCAACGCCTGGATGCATCTGCCAGGGCTGCTCGAGAATTAACGTCGCGGGTAACATCCATAGCAAACCGGCCAGCATGGCTCCCGTAGCCATCACTTTACCGCTACCATGGCCAGCATAGTAGCGGGTAAAGGTAGCGGATGCGCCGTAGCAGATGGCGCTGGTGATCACCGCCAGTTGGGCCAGGATCGGCGCGGTCAACCCGGCCCGCGCCTCGGCCCCGATCAGAACCAGAAGACCACCAAAGCCAACCGATATTCCGATCGCGGTTTTGGTGGTAAACGGCTCGTCCCGGATAAAAAGGTGAGCCAGAACTGCCGTAGCCACCGGCATGACACCCATCAGTACGGCAGTCAGACCACTGTCAATATGAATTTCACCCCAACTGATCAACGTGAACGGTAATGCGTTTCCGAAAAGCCCAATGAATGCAAAAATTTTTAACGAGGTCGCATCTCGCGGCAGTCGCTCACCATTGATCTTCAGCCATAGGTATAGAACACCTGCGGCAATCCCCAGCCGAGCCGCGGTCAGGGTTAATGGTCCGACCGTATCAACACCGATTTTGATAAAAACAAAAGATCCACTCCATATCATGGCAAGCCCCAGTAAAAGAGCGTAGTCTTTAGGCGCACGGGAAAGATTCATTTACTTAACTTAGATTGGGGATCGGGGTTAACGGGCGGTGCGAGCATAACCCAGGTCCATCAATTGGTATAACAGGGGAAAAAAGTTGGACAACAGCATCAGTCATTCAGACTCTTTACCACTGCTTGGGGAGGACGAGACTCCGCCGTTTGAGGTTGCTAATGTCGACGGGTGTGCCCCATTGGTACTGGTCTGTGATCACGCCCGTAACGTGATTCCACGCGCGCTGGCTGATCTGGGACTGGATGCCGATCTGCGGGCCCGGCACATTGCATTGGATATCGGTTGTGAGATGTTGGCCCAACGCCTCGCACATCTGCTCGACGCTGTACTGGTACTGGCACGGTTTTCAAGGCTGGTGATCGATCTTAATCGGCCCCTTGATGATCCAACTTCTATTGCGCCCTGTAGTGATGGCTTTATCGTACCGGGCAATCAGAATATTTCGGCCGAGCAGCGACTGCCCCGCGAGGAGGAGATCTTTATTCCTTACCACAAAGCGGTTGCGGCCCAAGTTAAACGTGTGCATGCCAAGCACGGCGTGCCAGCATTGATCGCGCTGCATAGTTTTACCCCAACGATGGCGGGTAATCTAAGACCCTGGCAGATTGGAATACTATGGAAAGATGATCAGCGCATGAGCCTGCCGTTACTGGCCAGCCTTCGAGGCGATCCCGATTTGTGCGTTGGAGATAACCAGCCCTATGATGCTCGGGAGCATGTGGGCTATACGATTGAGACCCATGGCGGAATCAATGGGTTCCCGCATGTCCTGATCGAGGTGCGTCAGGACCTGATTGCGACTGAGGCCGGAGCTATGGTCTGGGCTGATCGGTTGGCAGAACATCTGGGACCGATTCTCGCCAACTGTGATTTGTACCAAAAGCGAGTTAGTGACTAAAGTACGCGCTGGATCAACTCATCGGAAATAAACAAAAAGGGTCCGATGCTGGAGCGGGCGACACCAACGCTCGATCCGGACTATAGCAACTCAACTGATAGTTGCGTCTTTATACAAAGCTTATGTCGCCGGTAATTTTTCAGGCGCCGTACATTGATAGAAGCCGTAGTGATTGACTGGTTAATCAGCATGGCTACGCGGACTTGGATTAAAGTCCGACTCCCTGGCAATCGATCTCGAAGGCATCCAAAGTATCCAGGTACTCGCGTTTGCTCTTGGGCATGGGTACCCTGACGCCGGCCATGTAGGAAATGAGATCAGCGCCGTCACTGAGTAGCTCACAACCCCGGTGCAGTTGGGCCCGGGCTAGGGCGCCTAGATCTGCAGGGGGCGTCGGCTGGAACGCCTTGATCTGCTCCTGGAGGGTCACAAACTCGGGCCAGTTGCCAAAGAAGTCCGGATCGCTCTTCATCATCTCGCACTCGACTCGCCCAGCCCGCGCGAACAGCAGGACTGTTGTGTCGATCCCATGAAAACTCGACATCTCCCCATAAATCTTAACGATGCGTTTGGTGATCTCGTCAATCGCCTTCATTGTCTGAGAGATTTTGACGTATCGGCTTTCATAGTAGCTGGCAATTGAGTGGGTAAATACGTTGAAAGGCTCCCCCCACAACTCGTCTATGCCTTCATGCCCGCTCGGATGGCGAACCTGCTTGCCCAGTTCAAGCGCCTCCTCAAAACAAGCACTGCACTCGCGCATCAGTTCATTATCCGTACTGACTTCGATGCCTTTGCTTTCGAGGCTGACGATGCTGGTAAAAATATCTGTTGCGCGGTTAAAAAGAGCGCCGGCAAGCATGGCGGCATTGACGCGTTTGCGCGTCGGGTTTCGCTCTGCCTCGTAGCTGGAGCGCGCAGTTTCTACTTTATTTCCGGGGGTATTAATTCCGGGTTCAGTGTGATGGAAGGTCCGGCGTGTCAGCATCAACAGCAAGTCACGCTTGGCAGAAAGCGTTTCTGGTGGTGGGGCGTAGTAACGGATCCAGTAGCCGTCGTAATAGATATGCGGCCGGCTGTTGATATCCTTTCGTGAACCGTTATTGATACTGTCATTCATGGGTGATGCGGTTTAATCTTTCTGGTTGGTCAGATCCGCGCCGGATTGTACGCCTGTCGCTCCTTGGGGCAAAGGGAGTTCGCTCAGACCCATTGCGGGACGGCCACTGGCAATCGCGGTGACCCGCCCTTCAAAAAAGACTGTGGCTGGTGAATCCGGATCATCAACGATATCCTGATCGCGGGAAACGGTGATCTGGACTTCCTTAGCCCCTGCCATAAGGGCTTTCTTTCGGGCCAATTGGATTGCCTGGTTTTCGGCATCCGACAAGGCATCGTCGAGATGACTATGATCTATGGGCCCCTTGGGACCAAATACCCTGAAGATTCCCTGCACGGGCTGGGTCACAGTGACCTGTGCACGTTGGGTAATACTACCGGCGACTGCGCCAATGGCATTGGCAACCTCTGCATGTTCAGGCAGGGCCAAAATGATATTGAGCCGCTGGGCCGCCTCCGGGTAGTAGACCGGTGCGGGAGCGCCTACTGCCACCAGGGTACGCCCACGGTCCAATTGCAACGAGAACAGATCGCCGTCAATACGACTCATCCCGGTGATCCACTCGCTGAAAAGCCGCGCGGTATGCTCTCTCTCCAAACTGTTGCGTTGATTCGGGTCGGTTGCCAGGCAGGCTGACACCAGGGTTTGGCAGATCACGTTGACGACATAGTCCTGTACCGTCTGACTTGGGCCTACAGGGTCTCGTTCCTTGAATTGCCCCCAGCCGTAGACCTCGCGCATCTGCCGAGCCCAAATGATGGCGCCGAGTCGGGCAGCCGGGGTAGACCAGTGGCCCATGTTCCCGAGCACATGAGCCGCATCCGTCGGGGTGAACCCACTGTATATGGCGACACCCTCACGCACCAACCTGGCAATCGCCCGCATCAACTCACGGTCGTTTTCGGCTGCAGCCTCTAGATCCAGCGGGCCATCGGCGAGTCGCGCCCAGGCGTCGGCCTCGGCTTCAGAGAACCGTTTACGTTGACTGGCTTCAGCGAACAGTCGAACAACGTAGCGACCGCTTCGGGCGCTGGTAGAGGATCTGCTACGGCGCTCCATGGATTCGAGTATCTGAGGGAACCAGTGTGCCAGTAGGCTCATAGGGATAACCCGGCGCGGACCAATTGCCAACCCGACGCCGCCCTGGAAGCGGACTTCACTGTCCCCGCCCAGACCTACGGAAAATACCCGTACTGCGTCAATCATAGGGCGCCAATCGCCAATAATTGCGGCGTTAGCGCTCACCACCGGTTGACCGTTACTGATGATTGCGATATCAGTGGTGGTGCCACCCATATCTGCAATGATGGCGTTGTCTTGTTGTTCGAGCAAAGCTGCACCCATAACGCTGGCGGCTGGTCCGGACAGGATAGTTTCTACCGGGCGGGACAACGCAAGTTCGACACTGATCAGTGAACCATCCCCTTTAACCATCATCAGTGGGGCAGTAATCCGGTATTCGTGCAGGGTGATTTGCATCGCTCGGATCAGTTCATCGATATAAGGTATCAACGACGCGTTAAAGGCTACGGTCAGGGCCCGACGTGGCGCATCCAGTTGAGAGGCCAGTTCGTGCCCGCAGGTTACCGGCTTATCGGTCAGTGAATGAACGAGCTCACGTAGACGCAATTCGTGTTCGGCGTTTCGAACCCCAAACAATCCGGAGATCCCGAAAGCGGCAACCTCATCACGTTGAGACTCGATGATCTGATGTGCCTTTCTTATATCCAGCGGTTCGCGTTCGACACCGCCTGCATCGTGACCACCGCAGATCAGTGCGCAATGACCCCCACGGACAATTTGATCCAGTTGCGCCTGATTTACCTGTTGAGCGCTATAGCCTGCCAGTAACAGGCACACAGGCGTGCCACGACCTTCCACAATCGCATTGGTAGCAAGCGTGGTTGATAGGGAAACCAGTCGGCTCTCGGTCAGTAATTCGCGGGGGAGTTGGGCTAACACCTCGTTGATTCCAACCGCCAACTGATGGTGAGTTGTCAGCGCCTTCGCTGTACTGACCACCGACCCGGCATGATCGAGCAGTACCGCGTCAGTATAGGTGCCGCCGGTATCGATACCTAGTCGCAAGGGTGCTTCATAGCCTCCCGACTCAGCGCTTGGGGTGGTAACCAGCTTGGCTGCCTGCTGCCGGAAAGCTTACCGGCTGTAGTCGTGGAAGCCACGCCCGGTTTTACGCCCCAGGTAGCCCGCATCGACCTGCTGCTTGAGCAAAGGACATGGCCGGAATTTGGAGTCACCAAATTCCTGATGCAACACATCCATAACCCAAAGGCAGACATCCAAGCCGATCATATCGGCAAGAGCCAGTGGGCCCATGGGATGGGCCGCTCCGAGTTTCATTGCCGCATCGATATCCTCGGCGGTGGCGAGTCCCTCGTAGAGAATGAAAGCCGCTTCGTTAATCATTGGAACCAGCATCCGATTAACGACAAAGCCCGGGCTATCCTTGACACTGACCGGCGTCTTTCCCAGATCCCGGGCTAGCGCATCGACTGTTGCGTAGGTTTCGTCCGAGGTCTGCAAAGCCCGAATCACTTCGACCAGCGCCATCAGTGGTACCGGGTTGAAAAAATGCATGCCAATAACGCGCTCAGCGCGGCCACTGGCAGCTGCGATCCGGGTTAACGACAGTGATGAGGTATTTGAAGCGAGGATGGCACTGTCTTGGCAGATTGCGTGGAGCTTTGAGAAGATTGGTAATTTGACATCCATATTCTCACTTGCCGCCTCGACCACCAGGTCACGGTCCGCCATGGCTTCAATATCAGTGGTGGTCTGGATCCTTGCCAGCGCCTGGGTACAGGCCTCCTGGGTGATTTTATCTTTCTTTACCAACCGTTCCAGGCTTGAACCCAGAACATCCAGGCCTTTTTGCACCAGGTTGTCAGAGACATCCTGCATGATTACGTTATAGCCTCGGATCGCGCAGGTTTGGGCAATACCACTACCCATTGTGCCGGCACCAATTACGCCGATATTCTTAAGACTCATGTTTGTTGATAAGGTCCTGTGGCCAGTTAAAGTTACTTTGAGGGTCGCCAAGGCTACCGCAAACCATAGCTAACACCAAACCTGGCTCTAATCGAAGTCGCCAGGATTTCACAATCAGGCGCATTGGGAATAGACTGCCCCCTTATGGACAGCGTCACCATGATTAAAAAGCTCGTCGGGTTTGACACGGTCTCTCGTGAAAGCAACCTGCCGTTAATCGATTTCGTTCAGAATATTCTCTACGATCAGGGGATTGACTCGCGCCGGGTACCCAGTGCCGATGGGCAAAAGTCCAACCTGATTGCCACCGTTGGCCCCCAGGAGGCCGGTGGTGTCGTTCTTTCCGGTCATACCGATGTAGTTCCCGTCGATGGACAGGATTGGGACAGCGACCCTTTTACCCTGAAACGCTCGGGTAGCCGATTGTATGGCAGGGGCAGTTGTGACATGAAGGGATTTATTGGCATCGCTTTGGCCCTGGTGCCCAAGATGGTAAACCTGCGCCGACCAATCCACTTTGCGTTGTCATACGACGAGGAGGTAGGGTGTTTGGGTGCCCCAGATATGATAGAGGTGATTCGCCGTGAACTGCCCGAGCCCCAAGGGGTCATTGTCGGCGAACCAACTACTATGGGTGCGGTCATTGGACACAAGGGTCTGGTCGCGCTGCGTACGGTGGTACGTGGCTATGAAGCGCATTCCAGTCAGACCCACCGGGGCGTCAGCGCTGTGATGACAGCGGCACGATTGGTAAGTCACCTGGAATCAGTGGCCCAAGACCTGGCCAAAAAAACACCCAGCGATAATGGGTTTGAACCCCATTACACATCGGTGCATGTAGGGGTTATCCATGGCGGTACCGCCCTTAACATTATCTCCGGTGAATGCGAATTCATCTGGGACATTAGGAATATTCCAGAGGATGACCCACAATTTTTAATCGATGTTTTCGAGCAGTTCTGTCGAGACGAGGTTTTGCCGGGGATGCGCGCGCGCTATGAGCGTTGCGCTATTGACACCCAGGTGCTGGCAAGCAGCCCAGCCTTTGATGAATCGGCATCACCAATACTGAGTCTCGTGCAATCGCTGATGGGCAGTAACGATACGGCCCGGGTAGCCTACGGCACAGAGGCTGGGCAATACCAAGGGGCTGGATTTCCCACGGTTTTGTGTGGCCCCGGGTCGATTGACCAGGCGCACCAACCCAATGAGTTTATCGAGATGGCTGAGGTGGAATCAGGCGAGCGTTTTCTGAGCGCCCTGATCGCCGAGTTGTCTCGTTAATCTTTGGTTAGCTCGACTTAGAACATAGCGCTGATCAGGTTCGCGCACTCGCTTGCTCCGTCACCAACATTCCGCCGGTCAAACCGCTCCATGGCCAGTAACTGAGGTAGTCGGTCCAGCCATTGGCCGCCAACATACTCGGTGGCTTTAAAGTCAAAACCTGGTACCTGGGCGCGCAGGAAGGTGACCAGTGGCGCCATTTCTGGATAGTGTTCACGTACGAAGTAGCCGAAGGGAACTCCAGCTTCGAAAACCTCAGCGATAGTGCTGTATCCGACCTTGCCGATCACGATATCAGCGGCATGAATCAGGTCTGGGTGGTACAGCGTGCTTCGCGCTGGCAAGAAAGTGACATTGGCGTGAGTCTCAGCGTTTGTGCCGATACCTGCAACGACAAAATCGATCCCTCGAAAATCCGAACAAAGGCGTTCATGAAAAGAAAAATCCTGCGCAGTCCCGCCCATGGTGATAAAGACCAGTTTCCGATCGCGTTGCAGTCCAAGCTTGCCGCGGGTAGTGGCACGGTCCTGGCGTTGTCGACGGGCGACCGGACGGGTGGTTTGAGCATGGGAATCCGGAACACAGACGGGAGTAGTTTGAATACGCAAGTCGGCGTGTGTGTATAGAGGTGCCAGCAATTCGCTGTAGTAGCGAAGGCTTGGCGCGCGCTCTGCGAGCCCGGCGTAGATCCAGTCCCAGGTGAAATTCTCTACCAGCACTGAGGGAATGCCAGCGACTTTTGCCGCAGCAAGCCCGAGTGGGGCAATATCACTGATTACCAACTGACACTTTAGTGCCTGGAATTGTGTCGCAAGCGATTTGATTTTTTTAGGATCTAGCGGCAGGCGTTTGTTAAGCTCGAGGATTGTTGCGCCAATATCCGTATTCAAAGAGTCGGTCTGTACCAGGCCGAGATCGCAGTCTGTTTTATGGTAATTGAAGTTTCCAATTCCCTGGGAAAAGTACCAACGAGGGACATGAGTGAATAACTCAACCACCAAAGCGGGGTCCCGATCGCGCATCGCTTCGATGATCGCGCTTGCCCGGGATGCGTGACCAAAACCGTGCGATGAAATTACAAAAGCAACCTTTCGAGTTCGACTACCAATATGGGCCATGGTGTTGCGCCGTCAGGGTTTAAAACACACAACAGATCGTGGGTGCTACTGGCTGAAATAGTTATCCAGAAAGCTTTCGAAATCCAAAGTATCATCTTGCTCGGTTTGTCGTGCGCTTTGAAGAGAGTCCGCCGCTTCCTGGCGCAACAGGGCGCCTTCACTCGGACCCAAGGGGAGGTTCTTGAAGTAGGTCTCATGGCTCTCGGCCTGAGCCATGGCAAATGTGAAGAAAGCGTTGTTGTGCTCCGTCATGTGCTGGAGCACTTTTGCTGAAGGGGTATTGTCGGGATTCTCGAATGCCAAGCGGTAGTGCGATAACGACTGACAGTAGCCAGCATCGTCGTGTTGATCCATATAAACCGCCAGCGGTTCCAGCCACTCGATCAATTCAAGCCCACAACGCGATACGGGGCATTCATGCCCCATACCACTAGTGATTGTCAGTCCAGGGTCGCGGCCGAACTCTGCTACACGCGTTTGGGTGTCACGAAGTCTGGCAAAGTCACCCTCGCTCAGAGGTGGACTGGGCTCCAACAAGCATGCCAGCATCATGAGGTCCAGAAAGCGAATTTCGTGCTGGTCAATTCCAATGGGCAGAAAAGGGTTAAGGTCTAATGAGCGTAATTCGATGTACTCCACACCGTGTTCCTGCAGGGCATGGCTAGGCCGCTCACCGGAGAGGGCAACCCGTTTGGGTCGCATTGAAGCGTAATACTCATTTTCGATTTGCAGCAGCGAGTCATTCAATTGGCGATACTCACCATCCACCTTGACCCCGATCTCCTGGTAGGGTGGATAAGGCTCGGTAGTGGCGCTCACTAGTGACTCTGTGTATTCAGCCACGCTATTGAGGCTCATATGCACTGCCTTCTGGGCTTCACTTTGATAGCCAAGCCCTGAAAGGCGCAGGCTGGTAGCGTGTGGTAAATGAAAACTGGCGTTACCGAGTTTTTGCAGGTGATGTGAGCGACCTTCCAGAAAAGTAGGGCACACGGCAGGCGAGGCGCCAAACAGGTAGGGTATTGCCCAGTCATGGCGATAGAAATTACGCATCAGGCCCAGGTACTGCTCTGACTTGAAATCGCGCAGTGGTAGGGTCGAGTTCTTGATCTCCCGATACGGGCGCCAGAAATCGTCGCTAAGAGAGAAATTGAAATGGATTCCGGAAATAGTCTGCATCAACCTGCCGTAGCGGTGGGCAAGACCTGTCCGGTAGACTGTTTTCATGCGCCCTGCATTGGAATTACCATAACGGGCAATCGGGATGCTGTCTTCGCCATGCAGAATACAAGGCATACTGTTGACCCAGAGTTTTTCCTTGCCGATATTCTGGTAGGTGAACTGATGCAGCCTCGATAGA
Source organism: Gammaproteobacteria bacterium (assembly GCA_014239255.1). GTDB lineage: Bacteria > Pseudomonadota > Gammaproteobacteria > Arenicellales > UBA868 > UBA868. Next base: position 40,894 of record JAAZZE010000003.1, on the reverse strand, counting down.
AACTCGAGCAATTCTGGCACCTTGTTGAAGATTGGGGTGATAAATTCCAGTAGCGCTTCGGAGTAATCGGTTGTGATGTAACGGTGGCTAAGCGCTGCCCCTAATGCTTCGGGGTGGGTATGTTGCGAGATGACACCGGAGGCGTCGATGCGCAGGCTTTCTTTTTCAAGCCCGCGTCGGACTGCGCCCGAGATTGGATCCATCCCTGCATGCTCGATCTTTTGCAGCGTTCGTGTTAGGTTGTTTCCCACTTAGAGCCCTCGACAGTATGGCGTCACGGTTGGTTAATTGAATGACGAAGTGGTTTCAGGAAGACCTGAGAGTACAAACCGCTGGCCGGGAGATCCGCGACATCACACCTTTGATTACGGAATTGACGGATCGTTCCGGGATTGTGACCGGATTGTCCAACATTTTTATCGCCCATACCAGTGCTTCCCTCATGGTAACCGAGAATGCCGATCCTGCTGTTCACCATGACCTGGAACGGTTTATGCGGCGTATTGCACCCGACGGCGACACACTTTACACGCATACCGATGAAGGTCCAGATGATATGTCCGCGCATGTGAGAAGCGTTCTGACAGAACCCAGTTTGAACGTGCCGGTCGTTAAAGGCCGGCTCGCGCTTGGCACCTGGCAGGGCGTGTACCTTTGGGAGCATCGCGTCCACCCCCACATTCGACATATTGTGGTGACAATATGGGGAGAGCAGTGATGCTAAGACAGATTCCGATATCGGACCATCACTTTTGTATCGCACCAATGATGGACTGGACCGATCGGCACGAACGTTATTTGCTGCGATTACTGACACGCCATGCCCGGTTGTATACCGAAATGGTGACCACCGGCGCTTTGTTGCACGGTGACAGCGCCCGGTTTCTGGCGCATGACCCGGTAGAGTACCCACTGGCCTTGCAACTGGGAGGCAGCGAGCCCGACGCCATGGCTATGTGTGCTCAAATGGGAGAGGACGCTGGCTACCATGAGATCAATATCAACATCGGGTGCCCCTCGGATCGGGTGCAGTCCGGGCGATTTGGCGCCTGTCTGATGCGTGAGCCCGACCGTGTAGCGGCGTGTGTCCAGGCGATGTCCAAGGCGATCTCGATTCCTGTCACGGTAAAATGCCGGATCGGCGTCGATTTTGACGACCGATTCGAGCAACTGGTCAATTTTGTCGAGGTGGTCTCTAGCGCAGGTTGTACGGTCTTTATTGTGCACGCACGCAAAGCATGGCTTTCGGGCTTGAGCCCTCGCCAGAATCGTGAAATTCCGCCCCTTGACTACCCACGGGTATACCAACTGAAAGCCCGGTTTCCTGAACTTACCATTGTTATTAATGGTGGTATTTCCGAATGGGATCAAGCCCAGACCCACCTCACACGAGTCGATGGAGTCATGGTAGGGCGTGAGGCTTACCAAAACCCGTATAGATTGGCTACCGTGGACCACGAGTTTTTTGGATTCACCGGTCCTGTTTTATCACGTTGGCAGGTATTAGATTTGTACAAGACATATATTCGCCGTGAACTCGAACGCGGTGTGCGTCTTAAGCATATGTCTCGCCATCTTCTGGGCCTGTTTCAAGGTCAACCAGGCGCGCGCAACTGGCGTCGGACTTTGAGCGAACGCGGAGCGCGTGCTGACGCGGGAATAGAGGTAATCGATGCCGCTGAGGCCCAAGTCCGAAAGGACGGCGACCTGCACTTGGCAAGCCAGGTGACTCAATCGGCGCATTTTGCAGCATGAAAAGCGCGATCAAATTGTTATTGTGGCTGTTTGGGGCTGCGATTGTTCTGCTGGGGCTCAGTTTGGTTTGGCTCACCACGTTTTTTGAACCTTCAGATTACCGCGGCGAAATTGCGCGGTGGGTCGCAGAGCGTACCGGGTATCACTTTGTGATTGAAGGTGCGGTGTCAGTCGACTTTGAACATGAGCCGGGACGGGGCTTTTTTGTGGATATCGGGGTGCGCGATGCCAGCTTGACTCGGGCCAACGAAATCCTCGGCGAGCAGCAACTACACCTTAGTGCTTTGGATTTTTCTGCGGATCTAGGCGGTTTGTTTGCCAGCGCCCGTGGTGCGCCCCTTGCCGGCAAGGGGCGTTTTGATGTGGTTGATGCAGACTTACGCAAACTGTTGCCCAAATCTGGAGTGAATTGGGATGCGTTTACGGCGCACGCCTTGCGTTCGGTTAGTGCCACAAGTGAATTTAGGATATCAGGCGATACTTTGTCGCTGACAGACCTTGAACTGTCGATGGATGAAACCCAGGCGAGTGGTAATCTGGAAATTGAAAACCTGTCAGCGGATCCGACCTACCACTTCAATCTGAATGTGCCGTCACTGGATCTGGAAAATTTTCTCCACCTGAGCGCCACTGGTCCTTTTGACGGCCTGATGTTGCTGAACCTGCCGGCTATTCTGGTTGCGCAAAGCGAGGTCACGGGATTACTTAAAATCGGCACGCTACAATCCGACGGGGTGGCAATGAGTGATGTTGTCATGCCTCTTCGCGCGCACGGCGGCGTTATCGTTTCCTCACCAATCACTGGCCGCTTTTACGGTGGCGAAGTACGTATCGATACGGTATTGGGGGTAGATGGCGACCTTCTCGATTTTCGCACCCGACAGCAGATCAGCCAGTGCCGCTTCGGTGAATTGCTTGGTGATCTTGAACTCACTGAAGTGATCGAAGCGCGTGGCAGCCTCTCAGTGAATCTCGCTTTTTCGGGTGTGGACCAGGCCAGTCGAACTCAATCCGCACGGGGCGTGATTGAGTTCGCTGCGGATCAAGGACGCATCAAGGGCCTTGATCTGCCGACCCTGATAGCGCAATTGGGGGGTAATACGGCTGAGATCACCGATAGTTCGATAGGCGAAAGTGCATTTACATCAATTGAGGATATTCGAGCCACTTTGCGAGTCGAGGAAGGTCTGCTGATCAATGACGACCTCGCCTTCCAGGCTGGAGGGTTGGAGGTACGTGGACGTGGCGAACTGATGCTTGAGAGCGAGCGGCTTGATTACCGTATCTCGTTGGCCCTTAACAACCGTGAGCTGGTAAGTTTACTTCCGCCGCCATTCAATAGCGGTATGATTGTATTACCACTACGGATTAGTGGACAGTGGCATGCGCCATCGTTGATGATAGATATGCCCCGGTTGTTGCAACTCCAGTTTCAGGCAGCGATGGGAGGAGGCTCTGGACTAAAGACACCCTCGGTGGATGCCCGAGCTGCCCGCTTAGCAAAGGACCTGGACGCGGAGTTAGCCCAGGCTCTGCGTGGAGAGTCTGATGGGACAGCGCAGCAGTGAAGCTTGCGCATTACGGGCCTCGGCGAACACCACCAGCGCAGTTTACACTGTACGATGCTTAACAGCATCGGTGCGGTAAACGCGGTAATAGCGATTGTTAAAATTTTTGCCCGACCAGGCATTTACTGACAGACGGAGAGATTGATGAGCGACAAGTTGAATAAGGTTAGTTCACGGATTACCCAACCCCGTTCGCAGGGCGCTTCTCAGGCCATGCTTTACGCTACTGGAATGAGTCGAGCCGACATGGATAAGCCACAAGTAGGCATCGCCAGCATGTGGTGGGAAGGTAATCCTTGCAATATGCATCTGAATGATCTTGCAGCCCGTATTGGAGAGGGGGTCAACGACGCCGGCATGATCAGTATGCGGTTCAATACGATCGGGGTGAGCGACGGAATTTCTATGGGTACTGAGGGTATGAGTTACTCGTTACAATCACGTGATCTGATTGCAGATTCCATTGAAACAGTCATGGGCGGGCAATGGTATGACGGGCTTGTGACTGTACCGGGCTGTGATAAAAATATGCCCGGATGCTTGATTGCTATGGGTCGCGTCAACCGCCCATCACTGATGGTTTACGGTGGGACCATCAAGCCAGGCAAGGCCAGCAATCAGACCGTGGATATCGTCTCCGCATTTCAAAGTTATGGCCAGTACATCTCTGAGGCTATCAGTGATGACGAGCGTCAGGAAATTGTCACACGGGCGTGCCCAGGTGCTGGCGCCTGCGGTGGAATGTATACAGCAAATACCATGGCCAGCGCTATCGAGGCGATGGGTATGTCGTTGCCGTACAGTGCTTCGACCCCGGCCGTACTGCCGGAAAAAATGGAAGAATGTTTTAAGGCTGGCGCAGCGGTGCGCAAGTTGCTTGAGCTTGACCTACGCCCGCGCGATATTATGACCCGGGAAGCCTTCGAAAACGCGATGGTTATCGTAACGGTACTGGGTGGATCAACCAATGCCGTACTGCATCTGATCGCTATGGCGCGAGCAGTCGATGTTCCGTTGAGTATCGATGATTTCCAGAATGTCAGTGATCGCGTACCCTTCCTTGCAGACCTTAAGCCCAGCGGCCAGTATGTAATGGAAGACCTGCATAACGTCGGCGGTATCCCTGCTGTGATGCGTTATCTACTTGCGCAGGGACTCCTTAAGGGTGACTGTATGACTGTGACCGGCCAGACAATTAACCAAAACCTTGAGCAACTGGTAGATCTGGAAGAAGGGCAGCAGGTGTTTCACTTTCTGGATAATCCAATCAAGGAGACAGGCCATATCCGGATCCTCAAAGGGAATCTTGCACCCGGTGGGTCGGTAGCCAAGATTACCGGCAAAGAGGGGCGCCAGTTCAGCGGGCCTGCTCGTGTTTTTGATGGTGAAGAGGCAATGTTGAGCGCGCTGGAAGCAGACAAAATCAAAAAGGGTGATGTAATCGTAATTCGATATGAAGGCCCCAAAGGCGGGCCGGGCATGCCTGAGATGTTGACTCCGACCTCGGCCATTATGGGAGCCGGGTTGGGCCTAGATGTGGCACTGATTACGGATGGACGTTTCTCGGGTGGCTCACACGGTTTTATCATAGGCCACGTTGTGCCTGAGGCCCAGGAGGGAGGACCGATCGGGTTGATCAGAGATGGTGACATCATCTGCCTGGACGCGGACGCCAACACGATTGATGTGACCCTTTCCGATGCAGAGCTTGCTGAGCGAAAGGCAAACTGGAGCATGCCGGCGTACAAAACCACGCGTGGCACGCTTTATAAGTACATCAAAAACGTCAAGACGGCGAGCGAGGGGTGTGTTACAGACGAGTAGGGTACCTCGGACACAGACGTTAAGCATAGCTAAAAGCGTATCTGATCGGGTGGGGACGCTGGTAAGTCACCGATGGTGAGCATCAAATTTAAGAGCGATCTAATATTTGAGTGCATTACCGATGGAGCGTGATACTTACGGGGTTTGTCTCAAATGTGCCAGGGTCAATTGAGCGCCTACTAACGCGGACTTTCAGTGTGGTAACGAAGATCAGTTCAAACTAATGCGCAATGCTGCGCTAGTTGCCAGCGGCGCTAACGAAAGTGCCAGGACTGCCATCGCGCCAAGAGCATAAAAATGTCCAGCCGTAGGCAGTCCGGCCTCGGCAGCCAGAACCACGCTGGAGCCGAAGATCAACACCGGGACATAAAGTGGAAGGACCAGCAAAGTCAGAAGCAGGCCACCACGTTTCACCCCGACGGTCAACGCCATCCCGACGGCACCAATCAGGCTAAGTGTTGGTGTACCCAGTGCCAGCGCGGCCAATAGCGTTAGTTGCCCGGTAACGCTCATATTGAGAAGTAGTCCGAGCAGCGGTGCCGCTATAAGGAGAGGTAGGCCGGTGGCACACCAATGGACGAAAACCTTACTTAACACCAGTGCCGAGAGGGGGTGAAGTCCAAGCGCCATCTGTTCCAGTGTGCCATCTTCAAAGTCGGAACGGAAAAGACCCTCAAGCGCTAACAGGGTAGCGAGCAGCGCCGCTACCCAGATGATTCCCGAGCCGATAAGGGCCAGTTGTGCGGGGTCTGATCCTACGCCAAAGGGAAATAGTGCAACCACGATGATGAAAAAAAGGACCGGGTTGGCAATTTCAAAGCGATGCCGAACAACCAGCCGGATGTCCCGGCGGACCAGGGCGACCAGAGCATTACCAAGCGTGGGCGCCATCATGAACTCAATTCGATGGTGGTGATTGGGTATTGTGCGATCTGAATAGCTTGGTGGCTGGTAAAAATGACCATTCCACCGGTATCGAGGTGGGTGCCGAGCAGGGTTTCGATGTCACTGACCCCTTGTGAGTCGATCGCAGAAAATGGCTCATCGAGAATCCACAAAAGGGCGCTGGCAAGGTGTAATCGGGCAATAGCGACACGCCGAAGTTGCCCGGCCGATAAATGACGGCATACAAGATTAGCCGACGCATCCAGTCCTAGGCGCTCGAGCACCACATCAATGTCCGCGTGTTCCTGGGTCTCCTGCAAAGAAAGCGCAAACAATAGGTTCTCTCGCGCGGTCAGATCGAGTTTCAATCCAGGGGCATGGCCTACGTACGCCAATTGCGCATGGTAGCGGGCGCGATCCTGGTCGATAGGTGCTCCGTCCCACAGTACCTCACCACGTTCCGGCAGGCTGAGGCCACATAAGATACGCAACAGGCTGGTTTTGCCTGCGCCGTTCGTGCCACGGACCTGGCGGATCTCACCAGGGCGGATCTGGAAGCTGATATCATCGAATAGCAGCCGGGTACCCCGCACGCAACCCAGAGAACGGGCTTCAAGCATATTCAATTGCATTACTCCCCATTCGTGGTATTGGTCTTTCGATATTGATCGGTAATGGTGTGAGATACGGGTTCACGGGCAGATTATGGGGCCAATCTCCTGCACATGCGCCAGCCCGGATTAGAATTGGTGTCGTCCACCGATCTATACTGCAATTGTAGCTACGCTCACAAAGTGAAGCACCGACATTATCCGACGACTTAAATCTGTTGGCCTTAGAGAGTGAGAAGGACCTCATAGCCATTTCAGTTTCTCACAAGGTGGTTACCTTTATGACGAATTTCGGCTATCAATTTCCTCAAGCGCGGCGATGATTTGATTAAAACAGTCTATCAATGTCTAGAGAGTATCCCGCTACAATGCCTCCGTCTGCTCGATCAGCACTGGAAAATTTATGAAAAACCCCAATACCAAGCGTAATCGCCTGCCTGGGCGCGCTAAGGGCCACGCTGTCGATGCTATCGCACGAGATGAAGTGCTTGAGGCAATCGCCGGCATTAGCCGGACAGCGGATCAGCTGATCGAATGTCTGCACCGGTTACAAGATACGCATGGCTATTTGTCAGCGCAGCATTTGGTGGCGTTGGCAGATGTGCTGAGGCTCGCGCCGACTGAAGTGTATGAAGTGGCCACTTTTTACCATCACTTTGACGTGGTTCGTGAAGGTGAAACCCCGCCACCTCCGCTCACGGTCCGGGTGTGTAACTCGGTGACCTGTGAGATGTTTGGCGCCACCCAATTGCTGGGTGCATTGCAAAAAGGGTTGGGAGATGGCGTTCGGATCCAGGCGGTGCCTTGTGTTGGGCGTTGCGATCAGGCGCCGGTTGCCGTGGTCGGTAAGCGCGCAGTGGCTCACGCTACTCGACAGAGCGTAGCCGAGTGCCTCGATGCCAACCTGACAGCGCCGGCTACACCCGATGACTGGATTCGTTTTGATGCCTATTGTGCCGATGGGGGCTATGCGTTGGCGCGACGTTGTGCCGACGATAATCGGCTTGGCGAGGGTATCATTAAAGAACTCGAGTCCTCCGGGCTTCGAGGCCTTGGCGGCGCTGGTTTTCCAGCCGGGCGTAAGTGGCGCATCCTCAAAGAGCAACCTGCACCGAGGCTGATGGCAGTCAATATCGATGAAGGCGAACCGGGCACGTTCAAAGACCGCTATTATCTGGAGCGTGATCCGCACCGTTTTCTCGAAGGTGTGTTGATAGCCGCACAGGTGATTGGCATTGATGCGTGCTACCTCTATGTTCGAGACGAATATCCCGGTGTGATCGAGATTCTCCAGAGTGCGATTAAGGAGCTTCAGGATGGTTTCGATCGATCGCTTCCCGAATTATTTGTGCGCCGTGGTGCCGGAGCCTATATCTGCGGTGAAGAGTCGGCGATGATCGAGTCGATTGAGGGTAAACGCGGTATGCCGCGGCTACGCCCGCCTTATGTGGCCCAGGTTGGCCTGTTTGGTCGTCCCACGCTGGAGCATAACTGCGAGACACTTTATTGGGTTCGAGAAATCATCGAGCGAGGCGCTAAGTGGTTTAGTGGTGAGGGCCGTCGTGGGCGCCAGGGACTTCGCTCATTTTCGGTCAGTGGTCGGATAAACAAACCAGGTGTACACCTGGCACCGGCCGGTATTAGCGTGCGTGAACTGATCGATGAATACTGCGGTGGAATGCCCGAAGGTCATAGCCTCTATGCGTATTTTCCGGGCGGGGCCTCGGGCGGTATCCTGCCTGCCACACTGGCTGACGAGCCGTTGGATTTTGATACCCTACAGACGCATGGCTGCTTCATCGGTTCTGCCGCTGTGATCATCCTTTCCGATCATGATCAAGTAAGAGATGCTGCGCGCAACACCATTCAGTTTTTCGCCCACGAATCCTGCGGCCAATGTACGCCATGTCGAGTGGGTTGTAGCCGGGCGGCACAGTTAATGGAAAGTTCCAGTTGGGATGCTCCTTTACTTGAAGAACTTGCCACGGTGATGGAAGACGCCTCGATCTGCGGACTCGGTCAGGCCGCACCAAACCCCATACGTTGTACGATCCGCTACTTTCCCAAGGAGGTTGGCTGTCAATGAACCTTTCCGATTCCAGCGTCGACGCCACCGTTAGGTTTTCCTTAAATGGCCATGAGGTCAGTGCAGGTTCTGGCGAGAGTATCTTGCAGGTCGCACGGCGCGAAGGGATAGAGATTCCGCACCTGTGTTATGCAGATGGTCTTGCCGCCGCCGGCAACTGCCGCGCCTGTATGGTAGAGATCGAGGGTGAGCGGGTGCTGGCACCTTCGTGCTGTCGGACACCGGTCGATGGAATGCGCGTTGTCAGTAACAGTGCCCGCGCTAAAAGTTCTCAGTCGTTGATACTCGAGTTACTGCATGGCGAGGTTGGCGAATCCAGCCACACCCAGGCATCTGAACTTGATGAGTGGTGCAACAAATTCGACGTGCGTACAAGCCGTTTTGGCGGCCGAGCTCAACCCAGTGCCGATATTTCCCATCCGGCGATTGCAGTTAAGCTGGAGAGTTGCATCCAGTGTACCCGTTGCGTCAGAGCCTGCCGCGACGAACAAATGAACGATGTGATTGGGCTTGCCTTTCGCGGTGCTCACGCGCAGATCGTTTTCGACGTGGGTGATGCCCTTGGCCAGAGCTCGTGCGTTGGCTGCGGCGAATGCGTGCAGGCCTGCCCCACGGGGGCGTTGATGCCGGCCGGCGACGTGGGTCTTGAAAATATAGACAAGACGGTCGATTCGGCTTGCCCGTACTGCGGTGTCGGATGCCTTCTGACCTATCATATAAAAGATAACCAGATTCGGTATGTGACCGGCCGTGATGGGCCCGCTAATAAAAGTCGACTTTGTGTAAAAGGGCGTTATGGTTTTGACTATGTCAGCCATGCTGAGCGCTTGACGATACCCTGGGTTCGAAAAGAAGGGGTCCCCAAGGGCCTGAACGATCATTTCGACCCGGCAGATCCTGCAAAAATGTTTCGTCCAGCTTCCTGGGAAGAGGCGTTGGACATCGCGGCCAATGGACTAAAGGACATTCGGGAGGCGCACGGTCCTAACGCATTGGCGGGTTTTGGATCGGCCAAAGGAAGTAACGAAGAAGCCTATCTATTTCAGAAACTGGTGCGCACCGGCTTTGGCACGAACAACGTTGATCACTGTACCCGGCTTTGTCATGCCTCATCGGTGGTCGCCCTGCTTGAAGGTATAGGCTCGGGGGCGGTCTCCAATCAGGTGGAAGACGCGGCCTTGGCTGAAGTCATCGTAGTGATCGGCGCCAATCCCACCAGTAATCATCCGGTCGCCGCCACCTTTATCAAAAACGCGTCCCGGCGCGGTGCGACACTGATCGTGATGGATCCCCGTCGTAACGATCTCGCACGTCACGCAGATCATTTTCTGCAGTTTCGTGTAGATACTGATGTCGCATTATTGAACGCGATGATTCACACCATCATCGATGAAGACCTTGTCGATTCGGATTTCATCGCATCGCGTACCCATAACTTCGAGGCCCTAAGTGAGAACGTTAAACATTTCAGTCCCGAGGAGATGGCTCCAATTTGCGGTATCGATGCCGATGTGATCCGCAAGACGGCGCGAGCCTATGCGTGCTCACAGCAGTCGATTATTTTCTGGGGCATGGGCATTTCTCAGCATGTACACGGTACCGACAACGCGCGTTGTTTGATTGCGCTTTCGTTGATGACTGGCAATATCGGCCGTCCCGGAACGGGGCTGCATCCTTTGCGTGGTCAAAATAACGTTCAGGGTGCTTCAGATGCCGGATTGATACCGATGATGTTTCCGGATTACCGCCGGGTCGATGATAACGATGCCAGTGAATTCTTTAGCCAATACTGGAACGTATCCCTTGACAAGATTCCAGGCCTTACGGTGGTTGAGATTATGGACGCGGCCTGTGAAGGGCGCATTAAGGGCATGTACGTCATGGGGGAAAATCCTGCGATGTCTGATCCAAACCTTAATCATGCGCGCGCGGGCCTTGCGGCATTGGATCACTTGGTCGTGCAGGATATCTTTTTAACGGAAACGGCTGCGTACGCCGATGTAGTATTGCCGGCTTCAGCTTTTCCCGAGAAAACCGGTACATTTTCCAATACCGACCGTCGTGTCCAGATGGGCCGGCAAGCGCTGGGCATGCCCGGCGACGCGCGTCATGATATCTGGATCATTCAGCAACTGGCTGCCCGACTTGGCCTGGGTTGGGACTATGATGATGTCAGTGATGTGTTTGAAGAGATGCGTGGGGCGATGCCGAGCATTGCCGGGATGACCTGGCAGCGTTTAGAGCAAGAACACAGTATTACCTACCCGTGCGCCGGTGATCAGGATCCGGGTCAGGGCGTGGTGTTTCAGGAGACGTTTCCAACGGCGGATGGCCGGGGCCGTTTTGTCCCGGCCAAGCCTGAGAGCGCCGATGAGATGCCAGATAAGGAGTACCCCTTCGTATTAATCACTGGACGTCAGCTTGAGCACTGGCATACCGGATCTATGACCCGGCGCGCCAGAGTGCTCGACGCCATTGAACCCGAGGCTGTGGTCAATGTACACCCCGAAGACCTTGAACGACTTGGGATTAGTGAGGGCAGGGCACTTCGAGTCGCATCACGGCGCGGCGAACTGGTGGCGCTTGCACGTGCTGATAGCGGGCTTCAACGCGGCGAGATCTTCATACCATTTTGTTATCACGAAGCGGCAGCCAACTTATTGACCAACGCCGCTTTGGATCCATTCGGCAAGATTGCCGAAGTTAAGTACTGTGCAGTAAAAGTTAACCCGGCCTGAGGAATAAGGAGAAACCATGGCGACACGTATTGATGGCAAGGTATTTGCCGCTGGCTTGCGGGAAAAAGTATCCGAGGCGGTAAGCATGCTCGCCAGGGAATATGATTTGGTGCCGGGCCTGGCAGTCGTGCTGGTAGGAGAAGACCCGGCAAGTGAGGTCTATGTTCGCAATAAGGGTAAGCAGACACAGGAAGTCGGCATGAACTCTTACGAGCATAAACTGCCGGACACGGCCAGCCAATCAGAATTACTTGCAGTCATCGAACAGTTAAATAACGACTCCAAAGTTCACGGCATACTGGTGCAACTACCGCTACCGGATCAGATCGACTCACAGGCGGTCATCAATGCCATCGATCCAGACAAAGATGTAGATGGCTTTCATCTGGTGAATGTGGGACGACTGGCAACGGGTGCGCCCGGCCTGGTGCCCTGTACACCGTTAGGGTGCATGATGTTGCTCAGGGATCAACTGGGTGATTTATCCGGTAAAAATGCAGTGGTGGTAGGGCGCTCAAATATCGTGGGCAAGCCGATGGGGTCGTTGCTACTGGCGCAAAGCTGCACGGTAACGATTGCACATTCGCGAACGCGGGACTTGGCTGGGGTTTGCCGGCAAGCTGATATTCTGGTGGCGGCGGTGGGCCGCCCGCAGATGATACCCGGTGACTGGATTAAACCCGGCGCGGTGGTGATCGATGTCGGCATCAATCGAATTGAAGGTAAAGAGGGCAAGACCCGCCTTGTCGGTGATGTGGATTTTGATTCGGCATCAGCGATCGCCGGAGCCATTACGCCGGTACCCGGTGGAGTAGGACCTATGACGATCGCCTGTCTTTTGCGTAATACAGTGCAGGCGGCTTGTGCTGCTAACGATATCCCTTTTAGTCTCGACTAGCCTTTGGTTGTTAGCTTATGGCAAGCGGGAAAACTCTACGGTGATCGGCTTTTGTTGGTGCCTAGCGAAAATCCCGACTGTGAGTGGTGAGGCTTCCCAGCAGTGCCGTGTAATCGTTCAGCCTGCCGGCAATGACATGGATTACATTGCCGTGGCGTTGAATTTGTCCGTGAACACCAAGTAGTCGCGCCCCGACCAGCACTTGATGCTGGTTTTCAGCCAGGCGCTGCCATATCACCAGGTTGGTGTTGCCGGTCTCATCTTCAAGCGTTACAAAGGTGACATTGTTAGCGCTGGCTGGCCGTTGTCGAGTGGTAACGATTCCCGCCGTGTGCACATAGTGACCATCTTCTTTTTGTGTAATACCATCGCTGGTAATGACGCCAAGCGTTCGCAGTTGGTTACGCAGTAGAGCTAATGGGTGTGGGCCCAGGGTTAGGCCGGTGCTGGCGTAATCAGCACAGGCTTCTTCACCCGCATGTGGTGTATTCAGTAATGGCGTGGCTTCACAGATATGAGGTTGGGGAAATACCGGGGAGGGTTTCTCAATACCGCTAACCAGCCATCCAGCTTGACGGCGGTGATGCTGCACCAGAGTTGATAAGGCATTGGCGCTAGCCAGTGCGCGCAGGTCACCCCGCTCCAGTAAGGCGCGATGGGCAAGATCATCGACGCTGGTAAAGACTCGATGCTGTCGCGCATCGAGTAATCGCTTGGCGCCGGTATAGCTAAGATGCTTAACCATTCTTAACCCCAGGCGCAATACAAGATCTGCCCCCTTCGACTCCAATGTGCAATCCCAGGCGCTCTTCATAACGTCAATAGGACGTATGGCAACGCCATGCCGACGTACATCCTGTACCAATTGTGAAGGCGTATAGAAGCCCATTGGCTGACTGTTCAGTAAAGCGCAGGTAAATGCAGCTGGTTGGTGACACTTAAGCCAGGCCGAAACATATACCAATAATGCGAAACTGGCCGCATGCGACTCGGGAAAACCATATTCACCAAAGCCCAGGATTTGCTGGTAGATGCGTCGTGCAAAAGCCTCACTGTAACCACGTTCACGCATACCCTCAATTAATTGCGTTTCATAATGCCCAAGCCCGCCGTGGCGTTTCCAGGCGGCCATCGCACGTCGCAGGCCATCGGCCTCTCCCGGGGTAAAGCCTGCAGCAACCATTGCCAGTTTGATAACCTGTTCCTGGAATATAGGCACTCCCAGCGTGCGCTCGAGCACCTCACGGACCGCTTCGCTGGGATAAGTGACTTCCTCTTCACCGTTACGTCGCCGCAGGTAGGGATGCACCATGTCGCCCTGGATAGGACCCGGCCGGACGATGGCAACCTCGATGACCAGATCATAAAAACAGCGTGGCCGTAAGCGCGGTAGCATAGCCATTTGTGCGCGTGATTCGATCTGAAAAACACCTACGGTGTCGGCACGGCTGATCATCCGGTATACCGCGGGGTCTTCCTGGGGTAGCGTAGCCATGGACAGCGTTTTGCCGCGATGCTGCTTGAGCAGATCGAATGCTTTATGAATCGCGCTCAGCATGCCCAGTGCCAGGCAGTCCACTTTGAGTAGACCCAGCGCATCGATATCGTCTTTATCCCACTGGATTACCGTCCGATCTGCCATAGCTGCGTTTTCGATAGGCACCAGATCACACAATGGCTCATGGGAAATAACAAAGCCTCCAGAGTGCTGTGACAAGTGGCGTGGAAAGCCAACCAACTCCTCGACCAATGCCAGCAGCTTTCGCAGGACCGGACCCTTAGGGTCCAGGCCGATCTCACGCACACGCTGGGGCACAACCTTCCCGTTTTGCCACCAGGCAAGATTACCGGCCAGACGATCAAGTTGGTCTTTGGACAGATTCAGCGCACGCCCGATATCCCGAATGGCACTGCGTGGGCGATAGGTGATGACTGCGCCGGTTAAAGCGGCCCGCTTGCGCCCGTAACGCCGGTAAACGTACTGCATCACCTCTTCACGACGTTCATGTTCAAAATCGACATCAATGTCTGGCGGTTCATTGCGCTCACGAGAGATAAACCGTTCGAACAGGATCTCCATATGGGCTGGGTCCACTTCGGTGATGCCAAGCGCAAAGCACACGGCTGAGTTGGCTGCCGAACCCCGGCCCTGGCAGAGAATGCCCTGTGAGCGGGCAAAACGAACAATGTCGTAGACGGTTAGAAAGTAACTTTCGTAATCGAGCTCTTCAATCAAAGTCAGTTCGTGTTCAATCTGTTGAACCACCTTGAGCGATGGGCCATCAGGCCAACGTGTCGTCATGCCTGCTTTGGTTAACCGGCGCAGGTACTGTGTTGGTGTGAGGTCGGCAGGTATGAACTTGCGTGGATAGGTGTAGTTCAGCTCATTTAACGAAAAATTACAGCGGCGGGCTATTTTTACGCTCTCATCGAGCAAAGTGCGAGGATAGATGCACTCGAGAACAGCAGGGGTTCGCAGGTGGCGCTCGGCGTTGGGTGCAAGGCCATACTTGATTTCAGTCACCGATTGTTTGCGCCGTATCGCGGTTAAGGTGTCTTGTAATGCCTGGCGTGAGCGTACGTGCATATGTACGTTGCCAGTGGCAACCAGAGGTACGCCTGTTTTTTGTGACAAAACCTTCAGCGCTTTTTGGTGTGCCTGATCACCTCCGTTACTGGATTGCTCGAGTGTCAGCCAGGTTCGCCCAGGCATTAATGACTGGATATGCCTGGCGTGATAAGACAGGGTCCGGTAGCGCTCCGTAAGAGTGGTTGCTGGCGCTGGAGTCGGATCACACGGCAGCAAAGCGAGGCAGTTCTGCAGGCGCTTTATACAAAGGTCATCAATGTTCAAAGAGTACAAGCCCTTGCCTGCACGCTGGCGCGCCTGAGTAATTAACCGGACCAGGTGGCGGTAACCTTCTCGATTCGTTGCTAACAGAACCAGATTATTGCCATTTTCCAGCGTGAATTCGCTGCCAATGATGAGTTGTAAGCCCAACTCCCGTGCAGCAACATGCGCCCGCACTGTGCCGGCGATACTGCACTCGTCAGTCAGTGCCAGGGCCCGATAACCCAATTCAGAAGCTCGGCGGACCAGTTCAGCAGGGTGTGAGGCGCCGCGCAGAAAGCTGAAATTTGACAGGCAGTGCAGTTCGGCATAGCCGGGCACAATGTTTTCTCTATATACTGTATATTTATACAGTATATAGGAATTCTACCAGTGACGCTAAGCTGCGTTAGCGGCACTGGTGATCAGCGTCGTACGGTTGCGATAAACCCCACTGCGAGTAAAGATAAGCCTCCAGCCAATCCAAAGCTGGCCACAAGGCTGAAATCCCCGACCAGGCCTGCGAGCACTGCGCCCAGGGCGCCAACGCCGTCGAGCACCACAAAGACAAAGCCCAATGCAGTGGCCTCATGTTTACTGGCGTGATCAACCGCCATTGCCAGAACTCCTGATCGAATGGCTACCAGTGCAGCCATCGCCATCGTCAGCAGACTGATTATCAGCACGGGGGCATCAAGCAGGACTACAGTGCCAGCCAAACCTGCGGCAACCACCGAACCAACAGCAAAGATTCCAAAGCGCCCGCGGCGATCCGATAATCGGCCGACAATTGGTTGGCCGATAGAGCCTGCGAGCATGGCGGCCGCGAAGGCCATGCCCGTTTGTGATGAGCTGAATCCGAGTTCGCGTTGCATAAAGAGTGGTGACATGGTCATCAAGGCAATGAGAGCCATGTTGTAGGTGGCGATACCAGCAATCAGCAACAAGCCGGTCCGGCTGCGCCACTGAGCAATGAAAGCGCCAAGATCAGCTCGTGATATGACGCTACTGACATGTCGACTCGGAATCCGGCGCGCAATAAACAAAAAGGCAATACCCATTAAGGCAGCGGGCATCACTGAAATCTGAAGCACCACGCGCCAATCCAGGAAAGCCAGCAGAAAACCAACCAGCAGCGGCGAGAGCACCTCGGCCAGTGTTCCTCCAACGGCATGCACTCCCAGTGCCTGACCGCGCTGTTTGGGCATCTGTCTTACCAGTATTCCCGTGGCAATAGGATGCCAGGCCGCATCGCCCATACCGCCGATGGCCAGCAGGATCGCCAACGACCAGAAGCTCGGAGCCGTTGACGCCAGTAGATAGCCAAGCGCTACCCACCAGAATGTACCGAGCAGCAGTCGCCCCTGTAAACGGGTCCGGTCTGCCAGCACGCCGGCCGGAAAATAGGCAAGCGACGCGCCAATCGAATGAATGGCAAGCAGCAGTCCGACCTCAGAGGGTTTTAGGTCGAAAGCCAGGCCGATAGCAGGCGCCAGTAGCCAGATTGCTGCAGGCAGCCAGTCGTTAGACAGGTGGCCAAGCACGAAGATGCCTTGCAGTGCTGCCAGACCCAGGGGTTTTTCGGTTTGATGTTTTTGTGTTGCCAATGGGCTTTAGGTGAAAGGTTGTGTCAGAATCACATTTACGCCACGAACCAGGAGAGGGTGTCAGATTCCACCATGGATGCACCTGTACGCCAGAAAGTTGATCTACCTATTTACCCCTCGCCTGAGGCGGTTGTTGCAGATCTTGATCCGAGCTACCCAATTTTTTGTGTCCGCCCCCATAAGATTCATTCAGTGGCCCGGCGCTTTGTCGAGGGCTTTCCAGGGGATGTCTTATACGCGGTGAAGTGTAACCCTGAACCGCATATGTTGGACGCGCTTTTCGCAGCTGGTGTGCACCATTTTGATACCGCCTCCTTGGCCGAGGTGGCGCGTGTGTCAGAACAGTTACCCGGCGCCACCAGTTACTTCATGCACCCGGTCAAGAGTCGGCCAGCTATTCTTTCGGCCCATAGGGTGTACGGCGTAGATCATTTTGTGGTCGATCACCCGGCAGAGCTTGAAAAGATTGCCCAGATTGTCCCGCCAGGATCTGACACCGTCATTGTGGTGCGCCTTGAGATTCATTACGAGGGCGCAGTGTACGAATTGTCCAGCAAGTTCGGCGCGCCGGTACCCGAGGCAGCGGCGCTGGCGCGTGACGCCTTGGCCCGTGGCTACCGTTATGGTTTGTCGTTTCATGTCGGCTCACAGTGTCTGGAAGCTGAGGGTTTTGAAATGGGTCTGGACCTTGTCGGCCAGGTGATTGCACAGGTTGGCCAGGGGCCAGTTTGTGTGGATGTGGGTGGTGGATTCCCAGGTCATTATCTCAACTCCCAAGGTGCAGAATTGGACGATTATTTTGTTGCGATTCGCCAGAGCTTAGCGACCCTGGCGTTGCCTGAAGAGTGCCGGGTTTTGTGTGAGCCCGGGCGTGGGCTTTGTGTTGATGGAGAATCGCTTATTACCCAGGTTCACCTGCGCAAGGATGATGCGCTGTATCTCAATGACGGCATGTACGGAAGCTTTATTGAGGAGAAACTCGGCCTTCAGTTGCCCGTGCGAATGGTCGGCTCTAGACCATTCGCTTCCCAGACAAAAGAGTACACGCTGTATGGACCGACATGTGATTCGCTGGATATTTTTCCTCGCCCGATCAACTTGCCGGTCGATATTGCCGAGGGGGATTGGATCGAGTTCGACCGTATCGGTGCTTACGGCACTGCCTGTCGAACACAGTTCAACGGTTTTTACGCTGACACCTTTGTTAAGGTTGAGAGTGACTTTGGCGACTAAACTTGGAGCATTCTCACCGCAGCGCAGTCTGTTTGTAGTTTAGGTTTCGGGTTTGGTATGGGATGATCCGGTGTCTGGAGTGTCGTTGTGCGAATCTTTGAGGCTATCTTGGTACTTGGGTAGAAGTTGCTGATCGCTCTTGTCTAATCTGGGGATTTCTCCGGTTTGATTAATTTGAAGCAACACAGTTCTCAGCTAAAAGCGATAATAGGGTGCAGATACGATCGCTGAACCCCCAAAGAGTTGGGTAACAATTTCAGCAGTCATTATTCGGAACTGAAAATATGAGTCACGCTATTAAGATTTACCAGACCGGCGGCCCGGATGAGATGCGCTGGGAGCCAGTGGAGATTGGTGACCCGGGCCCCGGGGAGATTCGACTGCGTCACAGTGCAGTCGGGCTGAATTTTATCGATGTCTATTTCCGTACGGGCACTTACCCACCGCCGCAGCTGCCGTTTACCCCTGGTCTTGAAGGGGCAGGCATAGTCGAGGCGGTCGGTGATGGAGTCGAAGGTTTCACCGAGGGGGATCGTGTCGCCTATGCCGCGCAACCTATCGGTGCTTATGCCGAGGTGCGGCTTATGCCGGCAGAAAAGCTGGTGCACCTGCCCGCAGGCATTGAAGAGCGGACCGCGGCCGCAATGATGCTAAAGGGTATGACGGCGCAGTATCTTCTAAGGAGCACCGTCCCACTTAATGGTGGAGACACCATCCTCTTCCATGCTGCAGCCGGAGGGGTTGGCCTGATAGCCTGCCAGTGGGCACGACACCTTGGCGTGACCATTATCGGCACAGTTGGGTCAGATGAGAAAGCGGAATTGGCTACAGCTCACGGGTGTACTCATACTATCGTGTATACCCGTGAGAATTTTGCAGATCGGGTCCAGGAACTCACCGATGGTGTCGGTGTGGACGTTGTATACGACTCGGTGGGTCAGCATACCTTCGAAGGTAGTCTGGATTGCCTTAAGCGGCGCGGGACTCTGGCACTTTTTGGCCAAAGTTCGGGCAAAGTGTCATCTTTTGATCCCTCTGTGCTCGCTGCAAAAGGCTCTCTTTACCTGACCCGACCGACTCTATTTCATTACACTGCAGACCGTTCGAGCCTGGAGCATTGTGCTGGCGAGTTATTCCAGGTGATGCAAAGTGGTGCAGTACAGGCCGATATTAATCAGGAGTATGCTCTGTCAGATGCGTCGTTGGCGCACACAGATCTGGAGGGGCGGCGCACTACCGGCGCCAGCATCTTACTGCCCTAAGGCAGATAGTATTTTGAAAGCACGCAGACACGGATGATGAATTTACAAGAAGCGACACGCACTCTGTCACAAGGCCAGGATCTCACAAGCGCCCAGATGGGCGATGTCATGCGCATTATTATGCAGGGCGATGCGACCCCGGCACAGATTGGTGCCGTATTAACGGCGCTTCATATTAAAGGGGAGACGGTTGAAGAGCTGACAGGTGCCGCGACAGTAATGCGAGAGTTTGCCGCAACTGTCACTGTTAAGGCAGATCGGGTTGCCGACACGGTAGGTACCGGTGGCGATGGCGCCGGCCTGTTCAATGTCTCGACTGCGGCAGCGTTGGTCGCTTGCGCCGCAGGGGCAACCATGGCCAAGCACGGCAACCGTGCAGCCACCGGAAATTCCGGCAGTGCAGATGTGCTTGAGGCAGCTGGGGTTAATATTGCGCTTAGCCCTGAAGCGGTCGGCAAGACTATCGACGCGGTAGGCCTAGGCTTTATGTTTGCCCCTACCCATCACGGCGCGACACGCCATGCGATCGGTCCGCGTCGTGAGATCGGTATCCGCACTTTGTTTAATCTGCTCGGTCCTTTAACCAACCCAGCCGGGGCCAGATGGCAACTGGTCGGTGTTTTTGATCAGGCCTGGGTGCGCCCGCTGGCCGAGGTGTTTGCCAATCTGGATAGCGTGCATACGCTGGTCGTCTGCTCGGATGACGGCCTGGATGAGATAAGTATCGCTGCCGACACTAAGGTGAGCGAACTGCGTGATGGAAGCATTAAGGACTACCTGATTAAACCGGAAGAATTTGGGATTGCGCGTCAATCACTGGATGATCTGGTAGTGGCCGATTCGGTCCAGAGTCTGGCTTTGATTCGCTCGGCACTTACCGGCACCGACAGCAGTGCGGCTGATATGGTGGCTATCAATGCAGGGGCAACCATATACGCGGCTGACCTTGCCGATTCACTGCAAGACGGGGTCGAGCGTGCCCGTGAAATCCTCAAAAGCGGGGCAGGGTACGCCAAGTTAGAGGAGCTCGTGGCCTATACCCAGAAGTTTTCTGTTGAGCAATAAAAGGAGGCGGGCATGCAAATAATCTTTGTACAGGTCAAGTGCGATCTGGGGCGCTCTTATCAGGTTGCCCAGGCGCTTGTCGATGTGGATGGGGTGTCGGAGGTTTATTCGATCTCCGGACCTTATGATCTGCTTGCCAAGTGTTATATCAGCGATGGGGAAGACGCCGGTCATTTTGTGAATCTGCGACTTCAAACTCTGGACGGTATCCGCGATACCCAGACTATCATTGCTTTCAATGCATTCAGTTGATCGCCCAGCGCTCTAAGGATGACAACCAAAAGGCCGGCAAAGCCGGCCTTTTGTATTTTGGCAGAAGTCTTGTGATTGCGATGGTGCTATTGAGCTCGAAATGAACACTCAGTCTCGGACTAAGCCGGCGGCATTACCCAGAATTCGCCTTGGCAACGGGTGCTCTGCAAGGAATCTTCCGCTGGCCCTGGCGGATCAGCATCGGGCACTTCCCGTCGGTCGGGTAGTCCGTGCAGTGCTTAAACCCCGCCCGACCCGCGGTTGGGATAGCCAGTTGGCCGTTGACCTTGCGATCGGTGCCGGATTCGCCTCAATAGGGCCGGTTCTTTATAGAAAGGAAGCCGCGTATCTGACGCTTGAACGGCTGTACAGTCTGTCCGATACTGTCGGTTCAGGCATGAAATTACTTGTTGTGGGTTTGAACCCGAGTCCGTATTCAGCAGACACAGGCATCGGTTATGCCCGACCGGGTAACCGGTTCTGGCCGGCGGCCCTTCAAGCCGGTATTGCAAGTATTGACCGGGATCCCCGACATGCTTTGCGTTACCATGGTTTAGGTATGACAGATCTGGTCCGCCGTACCACCCGCCGCGCAGACCAGGTGAGTACTAACGAATACCAGGCTGGTTTTGCGCGGGTCGCTCGGCTGGTGCAATGGCTGGCTCCCCGGGCAGTCTGCTTTGTTGGTTTGGGCGGCTGGCGAAACATAGTGGATGCCAAAGCTAAGGCGGGGATTCAAGCCAGCCAGGTTGGTTGTCGGCCGGTATACCTCATGCCTCATACCAGCGGGCTTAACGCGCACGCTCGTCTGGAGGATTTAGCCCAGCACTTTGCCTGCGCAGCGTCGCTGGCGATGCGCTCGTAATCCGAACAAGGCCTGCCGGGAAAACCCGTCGGACAAAAAACGTGATCGGCATTAAAGAGTACAAGGCCCGCCTTACGGTGACACTGCTAACGGCTGATGGAGAGCCGTTCGAGCGGGACATCACGCTTATTGTGCCGGGCGAGAGCAAGCTACAGGTTGAAGAACGTTTGCGCGGTATGCAGGCATCGGTGACATTAAAACAGGTAAATATCACTTCAGTGCATCATGTCGGCCGTGGTGGCATAAAGCATGATGACTAAGGTGGCCCCATCACGACTGAGCGATTGCGATGCCCGGTTTGTGATCTTAATTAACTGAAGATGATTATTCGTGTGCTTATGATCTTGCGCAAAGGCTTGTGCTTTGTACTTTTGTCAGTGTTATTTATGGCAGGTTGCGCCCAACCAAAATCATGTGACTGCCAGATTCCAAGAGCGTGCTGTCGGGGCCTGGTGCCACAGTGCAAAGCCTGCGAGGAGGGCTTAAGTGTCGAAGAGTGGCTTGCGAAGACCTGTCCTGATGGCGCGAGCGATGCCCATTACGGAGGCTGGAACGAAGAAACCCAAAAGGAAATCTGGATCTGTGAGGACACCCCGCGCGAGAAGATTGAAATAAACGATTAGGTGAAGTCCTACAGGGCTGATCCTGATTGCCACAAGTAGTAGACGATTACTGCCGCAGCGATTGTCAGTATCAGATGCATTAACCCTTTAGTTGATTTTTTCATGCCACGCCCCTTGCTCTTTTGAAGATTATCGATTTTCTGACTATCTGTTGTTGCCTCTATTTTCCGTAGATTCTACGCCTAGACAACTCGGCTCTAAGTGCATTTGAGTTGCGCCCCTTATACACGGAGAACTCTAAAAGAGTCCGTTGGGAGATAAGTACTCAGTACCATAGGCTATAAAATGCCGACGGTGCGGGTGTGGGGTACCCTCAGCACAGAACTAACACCATAAACCTTTTAGGCTTTTCTGCGATGGCTGTTAGTTCTAGTTAAGGCATCTGTGCCAACCGAGCTCAACGCAACTACTTTATTCGCCGATCAGTGAGTCGGTGAGGAAAAAGTCCGATCCGTTATCCGCACCGATATTAGACTTAATAGTGATGGTATTCTTTCCGGAGTACCATATGCTTGAGCCTCCCCGGCCATCTGGATATCCCCAGGTGGGGTCATCAGCATCATAATAGAACATTTCTTCTGAGTCATCGCTAAAAAGCTTTTTTGGGCGGTATGGATTAACAAATTCAGTATGTTTTAGATGAAAATAGAAATAGGCCGCCATGTATTGCGCATCGAGTGAGCAAGAGACATTTTCCTGTTTTCCGTCTTTCTCGCGCATCAGTGTGATATGAGTCGCCGCCGCACAATGCGTTAAGCCTGCAACAATCATATCTCTTGCGCGTATATGGTTTTCTTTAGCTGCATTGATCTTTGCAGCCGTTATATAGCCGTTGTACATCGGTATCCCTACAGCGGCCAGCACACCAATGATCGCCACCACGATCAACAGTTCGATCAGAGTAAAGCCTTTGGCGTGTTTCATCCTGCCACTATACCTTTACTTTGTGAAAGCCTATTAGAATTATTGGCTGATTTTAGTAACCGCCTCTTAAACATGGGCAGAGTCAGGAATTTTACAAGGATGTTGTGATAATTCGGTATCTTTGTGCCTGGAATATAGGCCGCATCAATCATTGGGGGTAAGGCTATGAAAAATCGATGTGACGACTACTCATATTTCTCTTTGAATGCCCTGTCGTACCTTACGACATTGTTAATTGGTATAGCTTTTGGTCTGTCGATCTCAATAATGACCTTTCATTTATCGGAAAATATTTATAAAAGTACTGTTAATCTAATTTATCTGATTGTCTCACTGGTTGCGTTGGGCATAGTTTTTAGAGGCATTACTATCTATTACTGGTACAAGAGCAAAGAATGATCAGTGGCTAAAAACTAGGATCGGCCCATCAAGACCGACGATTGTCTATGAGCAGGGTCCGAGATCGCCAGGCCAATAGTTGATCGGTGTGCTAACTACCTTCCGCTGCCATATGTCGATCCATTGCACAAACCGATCCCCCAGTCCTGGCATCCACATTGCATCAGTCGGGAGTGGCCGATCATGGGTAGGGATGAAAGTTAAGGGGTATTTTTAGACCAGTATTGCGCGAACTTGCTTTTTACGAGCACAACTTATTGAATTTAATCAGCATGCGCTGTAAACGGGTATTTTTCACCTGAACCCGGTATTTATCTAAAACCCGTGAAATTCAAGATGTATGAGCCCCAAGCGGGTTTATGCTACCATTTCACTATTGGACCAAGAGCCCGCATATAGATACACATACGATGAGGACTGAAATGATGATGCGCATGAACCCTACCAAAAAAAATAAAGGCTTTACCCTTATCGAGCTGCTGATTGTTGTCGCGATTATCGGCGTGCTGGCAGCGGTTGGAATCCCCATGTACAACGGCTATATCACCTCGACCAAAATTGCCGCGGCCAAAGAGAATCATGCCCGTGCCCGGGATATGATTGGAGCAACTTTAGCTAAATGCGCGGACTCAAGCGCCACGTACACAGTAAAAACCAGCGCCACCGCAACTGCCAAGGAAGACTGCACCGACCTGCCCTCCGCTATAGTCACCGCCCTTGTCGCTCATTTCGGTCATGACAAGTGGACTAATCCGTATAAACCGGCTGACGCAGGAGTGGTGGCAGGAGCTGGCGGGAAAGGTGTGGTTGGCCTCACTTCAACTGCAGACACGATTACGCTGACAACTGACGTAGATGGCGTCGCAACTAACAAATTAAGTACCGTACTGACTAAAGAGTAGCGGATAGAAGCGTTTGATACCGCAACGCTTCGTTCATGCATTCGATAGGGCTGGGGACTGCCAGGCTAAGTGTGAGGGGCGGTGCTATTAAGGACGGCTTTCAATTCATCTTCTAGCCTAGGCCATTTGGGTTGTAGTCCGGTTGTCTCGTCGCGCCTGGCAAGTTATTTTGTGTCGGAATGAGTGAGAATTTCTGCTTGAGAAAATGATGAAACTCCCACGCGCAACTCGCGGCTTTACGCTGCTGGAGTTATTAATTGTCGTGGTCATCATAGGCATACTGGCCGCGGTCGGCACGCCCATGGTGACGGGATATATCGCCGACGGTAAGCAAAAGGCAGCCGAGGCGGGTCTGCGGGCAATCTACCTCATGCAAAAAGATTGGCTTCGAGAAGAGGGTGTGTACTACGGCACTGGAACAGGCAGTCATACCAGCAAGATCAACACCGAGCTTTTTTCAGGTAATTCGACTTTAGACGAAAGCGGTGATTATTCCTTTCAGATAGTCGCTGTCGACTCTACTAGTTTTGTCGCCTCTGCAATTGCTGATGGCAAAGATACGTTGTGTATAAACCAGAATAATAAAACCGGTTGCGATTAATTACCTAGCTGCCCGGAATTTTAAAGCCGTGATACCTTACACAAAGCCCAATATGCACAACACAAAAGGCTTTACCTTGCTTGAATTGTTGATTGTCGTCGCGATCATCGGTGTTCTGGCCGCGGTTGGAATACCCATGTATAACGGGTATGTCGCTAATAGTAAACGTACTGCTGCGACTGAAAATTTCCAGAGAGTTGTGAAATTTATTGACACAGAAATTTTAAAGTGTCGGGCGATGGGTGGAACGCCTATGCGCTTGCTGGACAAAAACGGAACGGTCACCACAGTACCGTGCCCAGTGGATTCGAAGGATGACAAAACCAATCAGGCATTTGAGGACCACTTTGAGGGATTAGGGATGAAAAATCCATATTTTCCTGGCACGCCGGCTACCACTGCTCCTCCCGGCAAAGCATGCGCCGAAGGTTGCATCTTCATCGCTGGGCACAATACGGTTTTTGCGGTGGGGATGGCCTATTATGATTCGGAGGGGGTCAAACAACAGTATTATTCAGTCAAGTACCTGCATCAGATATCAGGATAAGTTCCGAGGCGTCCGGCGATGGTCAGGGGAAACAGTTTCTGGCTTTAGTAACAATCGTTAATCAATTATCGATCGTTGCTCATTAATTGATGGTATGCCCTGCTAGCGCATAGGTGTTTCGAGTGGGACTAAAACTGATTGCCAGACCTTTATAAATTTATAAGGGGCTCGTGTGTCGGCGCGAGCCTCAGGCTTAGCAGCACCATCAACCGATCCCTGGCAGGGTCAAATTAATCAAATCAGTTAGTTCCCTAGGCGGAGTCGATCAGCGTCTCATATTCGGCTTCACCAACCACTGCGGCGGGTCTTTAACCTAAAGCGTCTCCCCCATCATGAACATCGGGGTATACATCGCCAGCAGGATAAATCCGATGGTCGCGCCCATAAAAACAATCATGACCGGTTCCAGCATTGCTGTTAAGCGGTCAACGACTTCATCCATCTCTTCCTCATAGTAGTTTGAGATAGTTCCAAACATCTCTTCCATGTTGCCGGTTTTCTCGCCGACCGAGACCATCGCATGAAAGGTGGTGGGAAAGATTTTCGGTTCTTTTTGGTAAAGCTCAGATAACGGCTCCCCGGAAAAGACGCCACGTTTAACCTCAACGGTCGCCTCTTTGATTATGAGGTTGGTCATGGCGCTGGCGCAAATATCCAATGATTCGAGCACCGGAACACCGGCCGCACTGAGATTTCCTTGAACCATTGACAGCTTCGACAGGGCAGATTTTTGAATCAGCGAGCCAAACAACGGCAACTTTAAGGCAAACTTATGAAATCGTTTGCGGAACTTGTAGCTTCGTTTGATGGTTTGGTTAAGAATAATAATAGATCCGACTACGGCGCCCAGAAGAAGGCCGCCTCGCCAGGGATCGCGCACGAACTCACTGATGTTGATTACGGCTTGTGTGACAGCGGGCAGGCCGCCGGCAAAACCTGAGAACATATCCTGAAAGACTGGAACTACATAGATCATCATTATGGCGATAACCGTGATTGCCACAACCAGTAATATGGTGGGGTACACCATTGCGCTTTTGATTTTTGATCTAATTTTCTGACTTTTTTCAATTCCTTCGACCAGCTTTCCAAGAAAGGTGTCCATTTTTCCGCTGGACTCACCAGCCTTTAATAAATTAACGTAGATATCGTCAAACACGGCGGGGTGTTTAGCAAACGAGTCAGAAAGCGGGGTGCCCGATTCAACATCGATCTTGATCTGCTCGATCACTGACTTCATTACTTTATTTTCAATTTGAGCCGTGATCAAAATGATGGTATCTAAAATAGGCAGACCGGCCCGCATCATGGCTTCTAGCTTTTTGGTGAATAAGACGAGCTCTTTCACCGGGACTTTTTTGCCAACCCGTCGTCCCGGTTTAACAGGATCTGGGGCTTTTTCTTCGACTTGCTCAGCGCCCGATAGCCGAGTCAGACTGGTAATGATAATTTTTTGTTCTTTTACCTTAAATGCGGCTTCGTCTCGGTTGATACCTTCAATTCGGCCACTGGCATACTGACCGTCCTTGAGACCTTTCCACGCAAAAATTGCCATAAGATTAGGTTTAACCCCGATTACATTAAGAGTACACGTCGGTACTCTTGGGCGGAAATATCTCCTTGCAGCATCAGTGAGCGACCCATGTTTTGCATTGTCATGAAACCGTCCGCTTCGGTGGCTGTCTTCAACAACTCGAGTGTCGTCATTCCCTGGAGAATGCCTTCGCGTAGGCCATCGGTTATACGCAAAACCTCATAAATACCACGGCGACCGCTACAACCAGTGTCGCTGCATTGGTCACACCCAACACCTTTATATAACTTGCTGCGAGAGGCCTCCTCAACTGTAAAGCCCATGGTCAGGTACTGATCTGTAGAGACATCTTCGTCGATCTGGCGACAGTTATCACATATCTTACGAGCAAGCCTTTGCGCAACAATTGCCGCGAGCGAGGAAGAAATCAAATAGGGAGGAATGTCCATGTTCAGCAGTCGGGTAATTGTGCTGACAGAATCATTCGTATGGAGCGTACTCAGTACCATATGGCCGGTTAGTGCGGCCTTAATTGCGATATTTGCGGTGTCCTGATCCCGAATCTCGCCGACCATTATGACTTCTGGATCCTGGCGCAGGAACGACCTTAGCGCCGAAGAAAAAGTTAGGCCAATTTCGTCTTTCACCTGCACCTGGCCCACGCCCTCCATGTTGTATTCAACAGGGTCTTCAGCTGTCAGGATATTAACCCCAACCTGATTGAGTCTTCCAAGTACGCTGTACAACGTAGTTGACTTTCCGCTACCCGTTGGGCCAGTCACTAAAACAAGCCCCTGGGGAGAATCGACAGCAATTTTCAGGGCCTTTTCGTCTGCCTCGGACAAGCCCATCTTCTCCAGAGATAGATTTGCCGATGATCCGTCTAGAAGTCGCATGACCACCCGCTCACCAAATGCTGTAGGCAAAATAGATACACGCAGGTCAATTTCCTTCACCCCATTACGCGCTGAAAAAGCCCCGTCCTGAGGCAGTCGCCTCTCAGCGATGTCCAGGCTCGACATGATCTTAATTCTGGTGGTGACCGCAGCGTAGTGGGCGCCAAGCGACTCAGAAAACCGCTGCTGGTCCTGCAGTACCCCGTCTTTTCGGAAGCGGATTCGGGAGGACGTCTTATAAGGCTCTATGTGTATGTCACTTACACCAGCGGCGATCGCATCACTAATAACTTGGTCAACCAATGTAACCACTTCAGATGATAACGCTGCCTCATCTTTCGGATCCTTATCCTTGTCCTTTTTTTCACCAAGGCGCCTGGCGAGTGAGCCTGAGACTGCCTTGGGTTTCTTGCGCTCGATAGTCTTTAATGAAGAGGGTGCAGGCGACGGGTGAGCCGTGTCTCCGCGCAATAGGCGATCTAGAACGGATGCCATATCAGAGAAAGTAATAACGTAAGGGATTACCTTCTTATTGGTGATCGTTCGGACGCCAGGTACCGTATTAAGAGAGTTAGGCTCCGATATGGCCACTTTAAGAGTGCCTGCCGACTCTTCGAACGGCACAATTCGGTTCTGCTCAATAAAAGACATCGGTAAAAGCTTAAGTGCATCGCCTTGTACGTCTTCCATTCGCTGAAGTCGCGCCACTTCGAGTCCATACATCCCGCCAATACCCTCTGCAACGGATTCTTCACTGGTAAAGCCGAATTCAAGAATCGTTTCAATCAGACCCCTGTCGCTTTCGCTGCTTGCGGTAATGGCCTGATCCAGTTGAACGTCTGAGATCAAGCCGTTGGTAACTAAAAACGACGCGAGGTGAGTCGCGGCGTCTTTTTTGATTTGAAAATCAGCTCTTGCTGCCATTGGATAGAACCGTGTTGAAAAATGGGCGGCGGACTAGATGATCCGAGGGGCCAGAAAGACCAGTAATTCTTTTCGCACATCTTTGTCAGATTTGAAGCGGAACAAATGCTTGACAACTGGAAGGTCACCTAAAAATGGAACCTTATCCTCACCGTCGGACGTCTCCTGGGTAAATACTCCGCCGATAACAACAACAGTATTGTCCTTAATTAACAATTTGGTCGTTATCGAGCGCGAGGTGATCGGTGGATTCCGGGTAGAGGTGTTTGCTGATTTTTTCTCTACCGAGACCGTAAGAATGATATTTCCATCGCCAACGATGCTTGGAGTCACAATAAGTTTAATGCCGGCATTTTTAAACTGAACTTCCGTGCCGCCACTTTCCGACGCGCTCTGATAAGGAATTTCATCGCCTTGAATAATAACCGCTTCCTGGTTATCGAGAGTAAATACACGCGGGTTGGAGACAATTTTAGAAAAACCCTGCTTTTCCATAGCAGAGAGCTCTGCTTTTAATAGTGTGCTTGCACTTTGAACCATTAATCCGACACCGGCGCCACCGGTAACAGCAAAATTAGTTGCGAGCCCAGACAAGTCACCGAGTTTGATATCCCCAGGCGTATCCGGTTGAGATCCCGCAACGCCTCCAGTGGTTACCTTAGTGATCTTGGTGGTGCTGTTGGGGTTGCCGATAACACCAACGTCTGAGACGCCAAAGCGTGCGCCAAATTCTTTACTGAAGTCATCGGTTGCTTCAACAATGAACGCTTCGATAAGAACTTGTTGTGTTCGAACATCAATCTTGGAGATCAGTTGGGAAATTGAATCCAGATCCTGACGGTTGCCCTTAATAATCAAGGCCTTGATCCGCGTGTCAATCGCAATTTGTACACCGTAGGCATTGACGCCGCCGCCGTCCTCTCCGATCCCCAGAACCTCCTGAAGTTCTTTTTTAACCACGGTTGGTTCGGTGTAAAAAAGCCGGAAGATCTCGGTAAAAAGCGGTCCGATCGCTTCTTCTGCCTCTAGAGCGGCAATTAAATCAGACCTTCGCTGACGTTCGAACGCCTCCTGGGCGATAAGCGCTTCTTGCTCGTGAATGCGGATGATGGTGCCTTCTTCATTAACATGCTTAGCGAGCGTGCGGATCTGGAGGATAGCGTCCAAGGCCTTATTCCACGGCACATTAATCAGTCGGACCGAGATCGTACCGCTCACTTCGTCTCCAACGAGGATATTTTTTCCGATGACCTCAGATAACATCGTCATTGCATCGCGTATATCGACGTTATCCAAATTAATCGTTATCGGAAACAAATCCTCTCGTTGTTCATTGAGATCCATATAGTTCTTGGGCTCTTGCCTGCTGACAAGTTCACGTTTTTGTGGGGTGAGCCCCGATTCAAAAGTGTCTTCAAGATCAGGTCCGGCAGCAACGGTTCGTTCAACTTTGGCCAGGCTGTCAGTAGCAAACTGTTTTGGTTCGATCAACGAGCCGTCTTCACCAGTCTGGAGCAACGGCCATTTACCGTCCTTCGCATTTCCTAATCCATCTTCACCAGACTGCGTTGGATTAAGAGCGACTTCTTCGACAGGCGTAGGGTCTGGGTCAACCTGCACGGGTGTTGAGGCAGGCTCAGCATTAAGATCTTGGACAATCTCCTGATCTACGACTGCAGGCTCAGCATTAAGATCTTGGACAATCTCCTGATCTACGACTGCAGGCTCAGCATTAAGATCTTGGACAATCTCCTGATCTACGACTGCAGGCTCAGCACTATCGGTAACTGGATCAGCGAAATCCTCAAGGACAATGCCCTGATTTTCGAGTACCGCGCACGAGGCCAGGAAAAAGGAGGACAACAAAACTGCCAGAAGCCTAGTCATTGGTCTTCTCCGCCCCTCTATTACGCACCTTTAGCCGGACTTCCTCGGGAGCATCGTCCTCACCACGCTGTACAACTGTAAACCCTGAGCTATCAAACGCTTTGATGTACCCGTCTTGGTCGCCCAAAAGGTCCCCAAAGTGCAAAATATAGGTTCGCGAATGAGGGGCCGGAGTTCGAATAATAGCAACCCGCTTAGTCTTGGGGCTGCTCGCTTGTGTTGTCAATATGCCCATGAGAATGTAATTGTGCACAGGCCAGCGCTGGAGCGGAGGTTTTTCCAGATCAGGCTCCTTAACGGGCTCCACAATTTCGGCCGGTTGTTGCGGCGTTTTAAGGGTGTTAAATGGGTTTCCGGCAAAGGCGTGACTCGAAAAAACGACCACAGCGCAAGCTCCGATATAGGTTGAACACCTATTCATCTTGAGCTACCCGTCGGTAATGAAGCGGTCAGCATCAGAGGCGGGGAAACGGTAGGTCGAAAGCGTAGTCGCAATATCTACTATGCCGCCGTCGCCTTCATCTTCCCCAGTTCGAACAGTGATTTTCTCGCGTTCAATGTTAATAATCTTTTTCTGCTGGGCAAGATCACGACGAAAATTAGTGTAACCAAGGTAGTCTCCAACAAATTCAAACTGAACACTGATTTTGTAAAAGGCGACCTCTTTTTTCGAGGGTAAACCTTCGCCTTGACTGATAGGAGGTTTATCGGAGAAAACCGGCACCTCGCCGCCTTTCTCGAGTTTGGCGACCAGCAGTTCGTAGGTTAACGCTAACAGACTGATATTTCGGTAAAGATCTTCAAGTTCCTGCTTATTATGAAATAGTCGGTTTAACTCGTCGAACCGGGCATTACCTTCACTAAGTTTAGCCTGGTTTTGTAAAATCTCTTGATCAAGAAGCAAAATTTCAGCTCTAATCTGGTCAGTGCTGTCGATCATTGCTTGCATTTCGTTGATGCGTTTTTGCTCGGGAAGATAAAAGAAATAAAGATAAGTTCCAATCAGTAACGCAATGAGGATGCCGGCAACCAATTGCTTAAGGTATGGGCTCGATTGAGCCCCAGCTCCAGCTCCAGCCCCATCCCCAGATTGACCTCTTTTTGTGAGACCTTTTAAAAAGCTTCCGATGTCAACGTCAAGGTCCATAACGATTACTGCTCCGACTCCGTTTTGTTGGCAAGAGGTTCGAGAGTGCATCTTAAAGAAAAGTTTTTCAATGCCAGGCCATCCTCCATTGAAACAGACATGGTCTGTAAGGATGCCCTGCGAATATGCGAGCTGCTGTCGAGCTTACTATTGAATTCAATAATATTCTGGTCGCTGAGTGACCTTCCGATAATGGTAACCGCATTGCCATCGTAGGCGATCGAATCTAAAGCAATCCCCTCGATTACCGAGTTATTGATCTCAGTAAGCAGTTCATACATAGATGCCTGGTTAGACTCGAGACTTGCGCTTGCCTCTAGTAGTCCGGAAATCTTTCGAATCTGTCGGACAAGCTTATCCAGTGTTGCAAGCTTTGTATCGCGCTCGTTGGCCGCAGCATGATAGACGGCCATTTTTTCAGTAACCGAATTCTTTTTTTCACTGACATCAAAAAATGACCAGCCCGCGCCTGCAAGCACGATGAGCACAACCAGAATCAAGATGTATTTGGAATAAGCTTTCGCTTTTTCTTTAGCTTTTATCGCATCGCGATTGGGCAGCAGATTGATATTGTTGACACCGGTAACGTACTGGTAGTAACCGAAAATATCGAGTTTGCGCGTTGCTAATCCAAGTACCGCGGCAAACATCGATGAGTTGGGCTCTGCGGCGACTTTTTGCTCGATATTAGCCGGCACCCTTACATCGGCTAATGGATCGAATGCTTCGAGACGGCTATTTGGCAAGCCAATCTGGAACTGTGCAATTGCGTCATCGATAGAGGGCAGGGTAGAGGCAACAAAAATTTTTGCAATAGTCGAACTGTATTTGGATTGGTAACTGGAAACGACTTGAGACACCTGCATCGCGTAACGTTCAAATAACTTTGTGTTGTCACCGCCGGCGTCAGTCGGATTGGTGTTTAGGAGATGCTCCTTGTCAACATCCGATATATATATCTCTGCAATAAAAGGCGCACCTTCTTTATCAATGATCAACAAAAAATTTTCAAACGGGCCGAACTCCAAAAGACCAATGGGTTGTTTAAAGTTGAGATCTTTTTTCAGATCTAACGCGTTGCGTAAACTAAAGCAGCGAACGTCCACCACAACCGGATTGAGCCCGGCGCTACGAACTATGCCCATGTAGTCTTCGATATCACTTAACTTGGACGCCACAAACAAAATGTCCATCAGGTTTTCAGTGTTGTGCCGCTTAATAACCTGGTGAAAAATAGAATATTCATCTATAGGATCAGGCAACTGCACAACGTTATCCCAAAGCGAGTCTGTTTTGATGGCCTCTTCTAGTTCCTCGTCGGACATCAACGGCAGGTTAACAACCTGAATAACGGCGCTGCTTACAGGGATTGATACAGCAGCGTTTGATGTGGAGACCTTATTTTTCTCGCAAACCTGTTGCAGTTTGCTGGAATAACCATCGGGGTTATTTTTTAGATCATTGGTATCGATTTGCCCCTGAACGTATCGATAACCCACTTTTGTGACGGTCCAGCGTTTACCGGATTGCTCGAGTTGCGCAATGCGGATGTAACCGGGCATGATGTCTACGCCGACGACATCTTCCTGCTGAACAATTAATTTGCTTAGTCGAGCTTTTATTGCACCAAGGAGTTTATTTGCCATTGCGGTATGACTGTCAATATTGAATCAATGGATTGGGGCAACGGAACTTGTGCGCCGAAAATGATGGAAAGGGACAGTTATCCCCGTCCATCAATCAATTCTGATGACAGATATCCTCCATCGGTACGTTTCTAGTTTTTCAACTTCACGATGGCTTTCGGCACCGCCGGTAGGCCATTTTTTGAAGTTGGATGCAAACTTGCTTTTAGACCCTAGATTTACCCTAAAAGTGAATAGGAGTAAAGTATATTTGGGTATCAAAGTAATAACAGGAATCAAAAATGACCGTAGAGAACAGAATAGCATCCTACACTGAAGAATATGACCTATCGGATCTTCATATTCATGCAGATAGGCCAATATCGATCAGAGTCAGTGGGCAGATCGCCACATTTGCTGACGATACGGTAAGTGCCGAAGAGTTGGCTGTTTTTATACACGAGAGCCTGGAATCGGATGAAGCCCGCGAGACCTTCGAGGTGGATAGGGAATTTGATCTGGCGATTGTCATAAGCGACCTGCGTTATCGGGCGAACTTCTTCCATACGTCAACCGGGCAGGCAGCAGTTTTGCGCAAGATCGAGACTGAGATTCCAACCATGCTCGATCTTGGATTGCCAGCCGTAGCTCAGGATATGGCCAATCAGGTGAATGGACTGGTTCTGGTTACAGGTCCGACCGGATCTGGCAAATCCACTTCGTTGGCGGCCATGATTGATCATATCAACACCAACCGTAATGAGCATATTCTGACGATTGAAGATCCAATTGAATACATTCACACCAACAAAGAGTCTATTGTTGCCCAGCGTGAAGTTGGACGAGACACTAAATCATTTGCGAATGCCTTGCGTGCCTCTTTGCGTGAAGATCCAGATGTGATCCTGGTTGGAGAGCTTCGAGATCGAGATACTGTTCAACTTGCATTAACCGCCGCCGAGACTGGCCATTTGGTGTTTGGCACCCTGCATACCTCCGGCGCTCCAAATACAATCAATAGAATTATTGATGTATTCCCGCCTGAACAACAAGACCAGGTCAGGTCTCAGGTATCTCAATCTCTACGAATGGTGATGACACAGAAATTGTTTCGCAAGACCGGAGGAGGTCGTGTCGGCGCATTCGAGGTTATGGTCTGTAATCCGGCGGTACGTAATCTAATTCGTGAAAATAAGATCTTCCAGATAGAAAGTGTTATGCAGACCGCCAGAGGCGACGGAATGGTCACGATGGACGCTGCGATCCAGCAACTCAAAGGCTCCGGCCAAATCGAAATGCAATAAAGCCGATCGCAAAAGAACGACAGCCCGGATCAACCCGGGCGCAGCAAAGTGTCTGAGGAGTCCAATGTGAAAGCGCAGGTCAGATCCACTCGCAAAGAACGCGGGTTTACTTTGCTAGAACTTATAGTAGTGATCGTACTGGTGGCATTAGTCTCAACTACATTTTTAAATCTTGGCGGCTGGAATTGCACGACCAAAGTTCGTAACGATTTTGACGACTTGAACGGGTTTCTCCAGTCCCTGCGCGCCCAGGCAATCAGTCTTAATCGTACCACCCAAGCGTACTTTGAATCGACGAAGCAGGTGCATCCAAATGTATGGGTTATGCACGGGATGTCAGCAGATTGTGAGGCGGATGGTTATCTTCATCTACCCTTAACTGACGAGGGTGCGGTAATTGCAGATCATGAAGCGTACTTAAATAAGTATGATCTGATTCCAGATCGCTCTGAATATGCGGGTTCTACTGGTTTCAAAGTCTGCTTCAATACTGACGGGACCGCGACTCCTAAGACGATTTCTGTTACAGCGACTTGTGGTGATAAGACCATTCACTACAAGACTCAGATATTCGGGGCCACCGGGTTTTTTGAGACTACTAAACTTAATGCGACAACCAAATCGTTCGATGAATTGTAAAGTGAATCAAGAAGCTGCTGAATCTGCGTTGACAGAAAACGGCTTTACCCTCGTTGAGGTAATGATCTCAGTAGTCATTACCGCGATTGGTATTACGGCTGTGTTTGGTTTTATCGCCGCTTCGGATGAGGCTATTCAAAAAGCACAGCAACGCGATCGCCTTGACATGATCGTTACCGACATCATTGAGACAGTGGTTGGCGATAAAGAAAATATCACAGAATATACAGGCAAAAACCTTAGTGCATGTGCAGGTTTGAGTACGTCTGCCGGAAAAGCGGATCAGTTAGCGCATTTAAAACGATGGTGCAGTTACCTGAATGCAGAATCCGGAGAGACCAAAACCGATGACATCCGAAAAATTAACATCACCCAAAAAATTGTGGGAACCAGAACGGTAAACATATTAACAGTCGAGTTGACCAGCGCCGATGGTAAGAACACGATTTTTGCTAAAAGAACATTTGATGCGCCCGATACGCCCTGATCAAGGATTCACTCTGGTTGAAGTGCTGGTTTCAACGGCAGTAAGTGCTATTGCTTTGGCGAGTCTTTTGATTGCCTATGATCTTGTTGATAAGCAATACACAAAAATACGAGACACTACGGTGATTGGGCAGACGGGTCGCAATGTTTTAAAAATCATGGAACGCGATATCCGGATGGCAGGATCTGAATGGTGGACACCGTTAGGAGCGCCAGAACACGGTGCGATTACTGATGCCGATGCTATTTCTATAACCCAAGGGGCTGGCAATGGCTGCTGCGATGAAGTGACGATCATTTACGATCACCAAAAAACGAACATTTCCAGCCAAAGACTCAGAATCCGTTACTGGGTAAGCGATCATGTGGGAACACGAGGCACCAGAGGCAGGCTTTTCAAGAAGACCGACATTATCGCGCCAGCAAGCCAGGTAAAGGAGGGATCTGAAGATGCGATGGCGGACTATATCGAGGACCTTCAGCTGGTCTATTCCGGCGGTGCAGCGCACCCTAAAAAACTGATCGAAATCTACCTCGCATTACGTACCAAGCAGCAGTTCAGCCGTGAAAAATCGTACCAACGAGGCGCACATTATCCGGGCGACTCTACGCTTGAAACGACCGATCGATTCAGGCGCCGCGAATTCTCTACCAGTGTCGCCGTGAGAAATCTGACGCTATGAACCAGCCTCCCGAGCTCAGCGGTCAAAAAGGTGCAATTCTTATAGTTTCATTGATTATCACTTTGGTCATTACAACAATGGGGATGGGGCTTTTTTATATCGGCAACCGAAGTGTTGATCAGATAGAGGCCCATACGGACCGATCTGAGACGCTGTATTCGGCAGAAGCCTGTGTAGATGCAGCAGTCCGATGGCTAGATGCTGAATCGGAGTTAGGTGTACCGTGCATTACTATAGACCCACCTGGCGAGGTCTGCCATCGGATTGGCAGTGCAGCTCTTGGTGCAGCGAACCCTAGTATGGATGACTGGAGGGTAACTGGTGAGAGCTCAGCTGTCAGGGCGCTGAAATTTCAAAGAAGAATGGCCAAGCATGAATACTTCTGCAGCATTACGTTAACCGCAACGTTGCCTGCTTCGGGCCCCAAATATATTTATACAATTCTATCTAGCGGAGTCGGCCCAAAACAAGCCCGTACCAATTTAGAAGTAATTGCATCGATCACAGCTGGAGGCCCGTCCGAAGGAGGAAATGATGTGGGCCAGGCCAATGAATATTAATTCGACCTCTTTAAAACGTTTGCGTGCCACCCACACTATGGCGCCGGCCCAAGCGGTTGTGACGTCGTGTCTAAGGCAAATGCCAAGTTGAGCCGTTTTGCAACCGAACAGTTTAGTCGTGCTCTAGTGCTGCCCAAGGCGGTTCAGCATAAAGCGCCAGCGCAATTTTATTTTGCCATGGCGCTAATTGCCTTTTTGCTGATAGCACCTGCCAGCTATGGCGCCAAGGAGCCACCGCCAGGCGCTGGAGTCGATTCGTCTATCCCGGCGAATATCTTACTATCGATTGATAACTCATCGAGCATGAATAACTCTACTAAGCGGATCAAAGCGCCTGAGACTATGCCTATGGATTTCGCCGGGTCTGGGGATGGCAGCTGGCATCTCGCACATGGAGCTTCGATTTCGCGTTACGGCCAAAAAACTTCACCCCTTGCCAAACCCTTTCGAAAATACAACTCCGCTGGAACCTGGCTTAAGGATTATGGGGATGGGTTTTCCTTAAATTATGCCGGGGATCCAGACGGACCACATATCCCCAGTAGGATTGCGATCGACCAATATGACAACCTTTATTTGGCCCATTGTAAGACCAGTAAAATACACAAATTTGATGCCAGGGGTGTTCACGTTAAGTCCTTTTCAACTCCCAATCCTCTTGCCATTGATATTGATTCAAAAAACAACATATACGTAACAGCGTTACGCACTAAAGGGCAGGAAGTTGATTGCAGTCCTGGGGGGGAAGAACCAGGCCCTTTTCTTTGGAGAAAGCTCGACCCATCTGGAACTCTTCTTGGCGAATGGCCAATTGCGATAGAGCCTACATATAAAGGCGACCCGGGTAAAGGGTATTACCCTAAAGGGCTTGCTGTATACGATGACAGTGTTTATATCGTTTCTGACACGTCCTACCCCTATGCCTCTGGCCGTGGTTATCCAGGCAAAATTGCGGGCATTCATGATTACTGCAAGCGGGGGTATCCCGTTCGGGTCTATAACAAAGAGACCGGCGAAGAAGAAGACACCTGGTGGGCGCTAGGCGGCACCGATATCGAAGCCACTGCCAACGGTATTTATATCCTTGGAGCAGAGGCCGATTACGCTGGGAGCGCTGTTCGCGATCCAAAAACCAAAAAATGGACGGAGCCCTCTTGCGGGGGCCACGTTGGCAAGTACTCATACTCCGGGACTTTCATAAAGCGATTTGCGCCAAAGCAGCCCGCCTGCGGCCCTCTTGGCGGTGTTACCTATCCAAAGGGAATGGGCTCAGACCCCGAGGGTAATATTTACCTGGTTGGTGGGAATAAAAACCCGTATCTTCCCAAGTATCTTAAGAAATATGACAAAAACGGAAAATTTATCACGCAGGTGATGCAGAGTAAAAGCCGAAGGGAGACAGTTAAATGCGTCCTTACAAGACTTCTGCAAAATGAGGAACTAAATAAGAAAGTTAATTATGGGCTTTTAGTCTGGTCCACGGCTGCCAAGATGGCGGTAGGCATTTCACCGGGCGGAGCTGAGGAAATTGTACCGATGGTGACCGAGTATTGCGGGACCAATTGCGCTTTCGGTAAAACTCCGCGTGGGGGGACTAATCTAGAGGTGGGTATGTCACTTGCGAAGGACTACTTCGAAAATCGTGCAGCGGGTTTTACACCAGGCCCGATTGACCCGGAGGAGCCATGCCAAAGAAACTTTATCATTGTGCTGAGCGATGGCGAATGGGGTGGCCGCAGCCCAGATCCTTATGCAGCCAGGCTGTTGCGTGATCTGGATGTTAAATCCCTTGTTGTGGGTTTCGACGTTTCTTCTGATGACTCCAGAGTTAGTGATGTCTACGAGAGTTTCTCGCAAGCCGGCGGAAGCCATCCGTTATCACCTCTTTATGCGGATAATGAGGTCGAGCTGCACGACACGTTGATGCGTTTTATTTCAAAAGCTCAAAAATCAGATCTCCGCTATACCGGTACCGCGCCTGTGATTCCGTCAGCCTCGGGCGATCATATCTATCAATCGGGCTTTACTATCCCCGAAAACGGTCAGTGGAGGGGTAAGTTAACCAAGTATTCATTAGATTCCGATACGGGCGCGGTTGGTAGCGTGGTCTGGGAGGCAGGGGCGCAGCTGAACCTTAAGGATGCAGATTCAAGGCGGATCTGGACTGTGGCATACGATGCGGGAGTCCCTGACGGACTAAATAATTTTACCCCCAGCAATGTGGCTGGGCTGAAAAAACTATTGTATGAGGGGGCTAGCATACCGTCCGATAGTAAGGCCGCCCAGTTGATCGGGTTCATTCGTGGCACTGATTCTTACGATGAAGACATTGATCTACAGGTGGGCGATCAACGAGAGTGGAAGCTTGGTGACATCTATCACTCGGAAATGGCTATTGTGGGGCCACCCGCCGCGATTAATACCAAACAAGCAGGCAACCCCAAATCAGAAGAATACTACAAGAAAGCTAATAATTATCAGGAATTTTTCGAGGCGAACGTCAGTCGGCCCACGGTTGTATATGTTGGAGCCAACGATGGAATGCTCCACGCATTCAGAGACGATACCGGCGAAGAATTATGGGGTTTTGTGCCGCCTAATATCCTGCCGGCCTTGCGCCAGATGACCACTTCAGTGCCCAACACCACGATCCCTATATATGGGGTTGATGGATCACCCGCTGTTAGGGATATTTACTTTGATCACGGAAGGGGAGGGCATTGGCGCACCATACTGATCACGGGGCTTGGTCGGGACGGGTATGGATATTTTGCGTTAGACATCACCAACCCTTTAAACCCTAAGTTTCTTTTTGCTTTATCCAATGACCCGGTCAACCGGGTTGTCCGTCATTGGGGCCCAACTGGTAATTTAACCGAGAACAACTATGGCAGTATTCCTAGCGAATTTGAATATTCGAAATTAGGCCAGGCGTGGTCTACCCCAACCATTAATCTGGTGCCCTTAGCAACAACGTCACCAAAATGGCTTGCCATAATTGGCGGTGGATTTAATGGATCGGAATCGCAAGAGTATGGATCTGCAGCCTATCTCATTGAGCTTGTTACCGCGGGCAGGAGGCGTTCCCGCCTTGATTTGCCGGATACAAAGGGTGGCTTCATTAATTCAGTGCCGGCTCAATTTACTGCAGTCACTCCGGATACAACGCCAAAGGCAACGTATCAGGGCGCTATTTCTTATGTGGTTGATATGGAGAGCAAGCTTTTTAAATTTAATTTCACCGATAGCGGCAAGCCTTATGCATATGATCTTATTTTCGATGGCGAAGGAAATAACGTTAATCAACGCGCGTCGTTTATGCCTGTAACCGTAACTACAGATAGTGGCGAAGATAGTGATAAAAAAGTCTGGCTTTATTTTGGCACAGGCAATCAGGACAAACTCGAGTTATCACAATCGACCATACAAAACCGTATTTTTGGAATA
This sequence comes from Gammaproteobacteria bacterium, assembly GCA_014239255.1. GTDB lineage: Bacteria > Pseudomonadota > Gammaproteobacteria > Arenicellales > UBA868 > UBA868. The sequence goes on along the minus strand of JAAZZE010000003.1, from coordinate 287 downwards.
AAAGACAAGAAATTCCCTCTTTTTGGGGATCCGGGCAACCCGACCATCAGCGACCTGAAAAACGTGACCGATAAAGCGGCGTCCTGCCCCAAAGAGGATGATCTTGGATGGTATGTCAACCTGGGAAAAGACGAGAAGGTTACTAATAAAATACAGATAAGCGATAAGGTGTTGTTTGCACCGCTTTATACGCCAGATGTTAGCGAGGGCTGCTTTCCCGGAACCAGTGCCTTGGCTGAATTAGGCTACGGCTGTGGCAAGGTGCTCCGGCGAACCGAGCTTGGCGC
>JAAZZE010000039.1 GCA_014239255.1 Gammaproteobacteria bacterium | reverse complement strand
TAACATAATGGATAGGCGAACCAAGATCAGGGCTTCAAGTGATTTTTGAAGAACGTTTGCTATGACACCACCCAAACGCTTGCCTTTAGAGCTGGTTTCTCAATTCCATGGTGATGGTGTGGCAGTGATTCGCCAGTGTGTAAGTCAACAGTGGCTTAAGACCCTGGCCGAAGCGATTGAAACCGATATCGATTCTCCCAGCCCTTTTTTTCATGGTTATCAACCTGACAATAGCGAGGGCCGCTTTCACGGGAATTTGCGCCTGTGGGAGCACGACGAGAGGTTTCGTACGTTCTGCTTTCAATCTTCATTGCCGGGGCTTGCCGCGCAACTTTTGGATTCGAAAAAGGTCAACCTGTTATATGACCAGTTGTTCGTCAAAGAGCCTGGTACACCAAACCGAACCCGATGGCACAACGACCAGCCTTACTGGGCAATGCGGGGCTGGCAGGTGCTGTCTTTTTGGATCGCACTTGACCCGGTAACGGTGGATTCGGGTGCATTGGAGTTTGTATCCGGGTCTCATCGTTGGGACCGCTGGTTTCAGCCCCAGCCTTTTGGTGAGACGGTAGGGCAGGATAGTTATGAGATTAACCCCAATTACGAACCGATGCCCGACATCGAAGCGCAGCGTGAAGATTACGAACTGGTCAGTTGGGACCTAGAGCCTGGTGATGTTTATGTTTTTCATGGCCTTACAGTACATGGCTCGGGGGGTAATCTCAGGCGCGACCAACGCAGACGGGGATATGCTGTGCGCTACACCGGCGATGATGTGGTTTACGATACACGTGTGGGCACGAATGAGAGCCTTCGTTCGAGCACACACCGCGATGGAGACCCACTGGATAGCGAGCGCTACCCGCTCGTGTGGCCTGCCTGAAGCACCGGGGCATGGCAGGACAGGAGCCGAGCCGGTAGAATCCGCTGCCCACAGTAATGCCTTTGGCCGGCTGTGACCGGCCCCGAGGAAGTCATGGAACTCGAAGACGATACCCAGAATTTTGACGCCGCCGCAGAACGTATGATTGAGCTTGGCAACCAGTTGCTGGACCAGGATTCGGAGTCGGACAGCTGGGAGGTGGCCTCTGGCCTGCTGGCGGGAGCCGTGCATTTCTGGCTTTATGCGCATCAGCCTTGCGGTGATTTGAATTGCGAATCGTGCGAAGAAATCGACACCGCTCAAAAGCGCCTTGAACGACTGATTGAACAGGTGCGCCAATCAGCCAGTGAAAGCGATTATTACCATACCCCTCAGGATGCCAATGCTGGTTCGGCCTGAGAGCTAACTTGCTTTGCCTTTGGGGTTGGCGAGCGCCTTTGGCGCTCGGCGTAGGCGACGAGCTGAGGAAAAAAATCATCGAAGCCGTTTTGCAGTTTCGGGTAAAGCCGCGATAGGACTTCGCCGGATTTTTCCATCCCGGAATCAAAGCGGGTGCGTTGGGCCATCTGTGACAGCGTCTGGTTGATACCGCTGGCGGACCGATAATGCAAAAGCGTATCGGTTCGGCTCAGGTAATCGAAGAACCTTTGCGACCGGGCAGGGCACGCGCTTATGCGCGGCGCGAGAATCCGCTTGACCCAACCGGTGTAATCAACCAGGGATTGCCGATGGTAGCGGTGCCAGTCTTTAGCTAGGAAATGATCCATAAATACGTCGGCCACTACCGAGCAATAACGGCCAAAGTCTTCACGCATCAAAGACGATAGCCCCCGAAAGACCGGGTGCGCATCGGTATAGCGATCTATTTGCCGGTGCAAAAGCACCCCTTGTTGTACTTGGGGACTGAGTCTATTGAATTGCTTGCCCCGGATCGAGTCCCCGATAAAATTCCCCAGTACCAGATCGGGGTCGTTTCCTGACAGGTATAGGTGTGCCAGGGTATTCACGAATGGCTCGTCTGCGATAAAGCAAGAGGCCTGCTTAGAAAAGCATGAAGCTCCTGCGGAGTCTGGAAAATATGATCGGGAGCTCGCGTTTTTAGCACAACAGCGGATTGCCAGCCCCAACCGACAGCGAGAGCATTGACCCCGGCAGTACGCGCCGCGTCTATGTCGCTGACCGAATCACCCACCATCCAGGTTTGCCGGGCATCGATGGCGTAATGGTTGAGTGCCTCGCGTATATGCTCCGCTTTGCCGCCTGGCCGGTCGCTGCCATAATACGTGCTGATGCAATCATCCAGCTCTTCTTGTGCGAGCCGGGTTCGCACCACATCAGCATGATTGGCGGTGACCACGCAAAGGATATGCCGCTCGCTTAAGTCCCGTAACATTTCACTGATTCCGTCAAAAAGAGGGATCTGTGTAGCGCCATTTTGCAAGGTATTAAAAAGAAAGCGACCGTATGCGCGGTGATCAGGGTCGGGTATCCCAGCAACTTTGGCGAGCATGGTGAAAGTCGCTGGATCCAGCCGGTCGAAATCGGCCAGAGTCAGTGAAAACGGCAAGCCCTGATCCTTACAGAAAACCGCTGTCTGCTCCAGCACGGGTTGTGCTGAGTCAACAATCACGCCGTCATAGTCGAGCAGTACGAGGTCCGTCATATCATTTAGGGGAGTTCTTGGAGTTCTTGGAGTTCTTGGAGTTCTTGAGGATTATTTTCGCATTAAAGCTAAGGCTATAACGGATAATCTCACCCCGGGATCATTTGCTCGCTAAGCAGCGGGCTTTTTCTGAGACTCTGATTTTGCCTGGATACAACAAGTGTCAGATCAGCCAGCCATAAGTCGCGATGTAGATGGGGTTGGTCTCACCTATGGCCTTTGCGCCATTGTGATCTGGGGCTCTTTCCCACTCTATTTCAAGCAGACCGAGTTATTTGGGTTTCTGAGTGTTTATGGGCATCGCGCGCTTTGGGCCATGCCTTTTATGCTGCTCGTTCTGTTACTGATGCGATCATGGCGCGGTGTTGTATTGGTGTTTCGAAGCAGACGGCTTTTGTTGCCCATTATGATGACCAGCCTGATAGTTGCAGTGCAACAGGCTTTATATATCTGGGGTATTTTTTCAGAGCGCATCGTCGAACTTTCAATGGGGTTCTACCTGGTTCCGGCGTTTTCAATTTTATTGGGATGCCTGTTCTTTAACGAACGTATCAGCAAGGCACAATGGGTAGCGGTAGGCCTTTCTGTATCTGGTGTGGCGGCCCTGGTCATTTTTCTTGGTGAGAATCCCTGGCTTGGCGTCACCATGGGATTTACGTTTACGATTTATAGCGCCATTAGAAAACGACTGTCAGTTGAGCCCGCAGTTGGTCTTTTTTTGGAAACGGTACCCTTGTTTTTTATTGGACTATGGTTTGTCATCCAGTTTCCACTGCAGGACGATCAATCTGTGTTTTCCTTATCTGGATTATTGTTGCCGTTCTCAGCGGTCTACACCATATTACCGATCCTGTTGTATGTCATGGCGTCGCGCCGGATGCCTCTATCCCTGCTGGGAACGCTTTTCTATCTCGCTCCAACAGGAACCTTTCTTATCGGTGTTGCGGTTTATGACGAAGTCTTTTCCCTAATTCACATGGTCGCATTTTTGTTGATCTGGTCAGGGCTGGGGATATACCTCTGGGCAGGGCGCGCTAAGCAATAAGATCGACTACACACCCTTGATTCCCCAATACCAGATGCCAAATTTTTAGTCGTGATCACTTATCTGAATCAGTGCATCTGCAGCGAAGCAGCCACTCTCAGTTACCAGTATTGGGTTGATATCCATCTCGATCAGTTTATGCGCAAGCTGCTGGGCCATTTCACTGATAGCCATCAGCATATCGAGCAACTGGTCGATATCAGCCCTGGGGCAGTTACGATAACCTTCCAGCAGGCGCATAACCTTAAGCAAGGCAAGAGCATCACGCAGACTAGATCGATCTGTTGGTAAAAGTATTGTCGTTGAATCAGCCATGAGCTCTACCAGGGTTCCCCCTCCTGCGAGCGTCATCACCAGACCAAACTGTGGATCATTCTGCACACCAACCAGCAACTCTGCGATTGTAGTACTCAGCATTTTTTCGACCAACAGCTGGTCATCGACCGGTTGACCCAGAACTTGTGAGCCCAGATCCAGTACGTCGTGCGCCGCTTGGTGGACTTCCTCCTCGTTGGCAAGGTTCAGCCGTACGACTCCAGCTTCGGTTTTGTGCGGAAGCTGGTTGGTGACCAGCTTAAGGACAACGGGAAAGCCAATCCTGCGAGCTGTCTCAATCGCTGTTTTGGAATTGACCAATTCACCAGGCGGAACAGGAATATGATGCGTTCGCAGCATCCGCTTACCCTGCCATTCATCCAGGGTGACCAGTTGTGACCGGTCGGGTGTGTAGATTTTGGGAATAAAAGGGTCTGAGCCACTTTGTAGTTTTTTACTCACTTGGCCGAATACGGCCGAAGCGCTGATAGCCACGGCGGCTTCGCTGATACCCTGCAATGGCGCGATCCCCTTGTTAATGAGGGTTGCCTGGGTTTCGTGATCGAGATTCTCCGGCAGGCTGGAACACACAGCAGCCGGTATACCGGCATTTTGTGTCGCGTGAACAAAGGCGCGGGCATCGGCCTGGTAATAAGGCCGATCATCACTGATCTCAACCGGAGGGTAGTCCTGTACCAGTAGTGCTGCATCGTAGCCGGGTGCGAGTGCCGCGCTGAACACATTTTTGAGGGTTTCCTCCTGTCCCCAAAGCGGCGTGGTGTAATCAAGCGGATTGCCCACGGTCGCAATGTCAGGAAGCCATTGGCGCAGGGATTTTTCCGTAGCGGCATCAGGTGAATCGAAGATCAGGCCTTGACTGTCTGCACAGTCGGCGAGCATGGCGACGTCGCCGCCTGAGCAGGTGAATGCCGCAAGCCGCTTACCTGCCGGTGCACCGGCCGTGGTCAGCATCTGCAGGGTTTCCAGTAACAGGCTGGGACTCGACGCGCGGGCAACACCGATCCGATCAAAAAGCGCCTGGTAGCAGACGTCTTGACCAGCCAAAGAGCCGGTATGGGTGAGCGTAGTCTGGGATGCCAGTTCAGATTGCCCTACCTTGAGTGCGACCACGGGCACCTTACGCGCCATGGCGCGGGCAACCGCATCTGCAAAGCGGGGTATGTCGCGCAGCGTTTCTATGTACAGACCAAAACCAGTGACAGCGCCGTTATCGACAAGGCTGTCGAGGTAGTCTTCAACACCTAAAACGGATTGATTCCCGGCGCCGATCACGTACGAGAAATTAATTGAACGTCTATTGGTGAGCAGGTAGCCCGAGAGCATCCCGGATTGGGAAATGATGGCAGGGCCACTCATTACCTGTTTGCCGCCATGACTGAATGGCCACAGGTGTGCCCCGGTCACGTAATTCAATAAACCGAACACGTTGGGTCCCGCGAGCGCCATCTCGCCGCAGGCCGCAATCAGATCGCGCTCGAGATCAGCGCCTTGTCCACCCAGTTCCTTGAAACCTGCGGTATAGCAGACGATGCCACCGGCGCCTGCGTCCCGCAGTTGTGCGAGCACCTCTGATACGCCGTGGCGTGGTACGGCAAGAAAGACCGCATCCGGTGCTTGCGGCAGATGCTCGACACTGGCGAAGGAGGATATCTCACCGAATCGGCCCGGCCGCGGATTGACGCCCCAGATTTCGCCGGTGAAGCCACTCGTGGCACACTGTCGTGCTGCAGACACAGCAGCATCGCCGCCGATAAAGGCAATTTGGCGTGGCGCCAGCAGCCGATCGAGATTGGCACGTTGTTCAGGCGTCATGCGCCAAACGGTCGCAGCAGTGATCGGCTGATGATGTGTCGCTGTATTTCAGATGTGCCTTCCCAGATTCGTTCTAGGCGTGCGTCACGCCATAGACGTTCGATCGGTAAATCTTCCATCAGACCCATGCCGCCGTAGATCTGGACCGCGTTATCAGCCAAGCGGTGCAGCATCTCGGAGGCAAAAAGCTTGCACATGGCCGCATCGGTGGGTGTCATCTGTCCTGCATCGGCTTTTCTGGCCGCATGCATCACCATGAGATCGGCCGCCTGCAGTTCGGTCGCCATGTCTGCCAGCTTAAAAGATGTGCCTTGGAATTTACCGATGGGTTGACCAAACTGCTTGCGGTTCGCAGCCCAGTCCAGGGATAACTCCAGCAGTCGTTCGGCGCGACCGCAGCAGCCGGCTCCAACCCATACCCGGCCCATCTTGATCCATTTGTCGGCAAGCTTCAGGCCCTCGCCTTCCGCGCCAAGCATCTGACTCTTATTGACGCGACAGTCATTGAATGACAATACGAAATTAAGGTATGCCCGCTGGCTGACACAGCGCGGCCCGCGCGTGATATCAAAACCTGGATGCCCGCGGTCTACCAGGAAAGCACTGACCCGTTTGCGTGAGCCACGAGGGGTTTCGTCCGTTCCAGTGGCGGCAAAGACAATCGCAAAATCGGGCTCTACGTGGCTGCTGACAAAATGCTTGGCTCCGTTGATGATCCAGTCATTCCCGTCGGGCTGTGCGCGTGTTGCCATCGACATGATGTCAGAGCCAGCACCTGGCTCTGTGATGGCGAAGCACTCAACTTTGTCTCCTTTTACGCAAGGGATCAGATAACGTTCTTTTTGTTCATCACTGCAGGCTAACAGCAACTCGGTGGGGCGCCAGGCAAAGCCATGCAGCGCGTGTGAGACCTTGCCGAACTCGCGCTCCATGATCGCCAGGCTGGTGTAGTCCAGCCCACCGCCCCCGATCGATTCGGGCAGATTGGCGGCGTAAAAACCCATCTTAAGAGCTTTGTGTTTGATGCGCTCACCCATCTCAGTACTGACCTCACCGGCGCGTTCAACCTCGTTTTCCAGGGGCATCAACTCTTCTTCGACAAATGCCTTAATAGAGTCGGCCAGCATCCGCTGTTCACTGTTTAGTTCAATGTCCATGATTCCCCCAAGATTCAGGTTCAAAGCGGTGAAAAGGATCCACTTGACCGCATTATTGCCGGACCGGCGCAAGCCGTGGGCGCTGATGATATTGCCTTATGTGCGTTATTGCCATATCGTGTGCCTTTGCGTTTTATCTTGACTGGGAGGCTAACCAGTCGGTTCCAAGGAAAAAATGGACGACAGAACACAAGAGTTACTGGTTGAGCGACATGGCCCGGTGTTAGAGATTACTCTCAATCGGCCCAAGGTTAATGCCATAGATTTTGATTTGAGCCGCAGAATCAATGAAGCAGTAGTCATGCTTCGCGATGATCCCGAACTGCGGGTAGGTCTAGTGACAGCGACTGGCGAGAAAATGTTCTCTGCTGGGTGGGATCTTAAGGCGTTGGACACGGGAGAGCAGCAGTTGGACAACTGGTGGGAGGCCGATGCTGATTTGCCGGGTGGTTTTGCAGGATTAACCGAGATGTGGAATCTGGACAAGCCGGTCATCGCGGCAGTTAATGGGCTTGCCATCGGTGGCGGGTTTGAGTTGGTCATGGCTTGTGATCTGATCGTTGCCGCGGACCACGTATTTTTCCAGTTACCCGAGATGCCATTGGGTATCGTGCCGGATGCCGGGGCTATCCAGCGTTTGCCGCGGCGGATCCCATATAACGTTGCAGTCGAGATGCTGTTGCTGGGTCGGCGTATGAGTGCGAACGAAGCAGCCGGCTATGGGCTAGTGAATGCGGTGGTACCGGCAGCCGAGTTGATGAATGCCGCGCGGCAGTGGGCGCAGCAGATCGCCGAGTCTGCGCCGCTGGCGGTGCAGACGGTTAAGGAAGTGTTGCGGGCAATCGAAGGTGATACCGTAGAGAGCGCTTTTAATACCATGCGTACTGCCGATTTACCAATTTACCGCAAGATGTTGCGCTCAGAGGATGCCAAGGAAGGGGTTAAGGCATTTGTTGAGAAGCGTAAACCTGTATTTCGCGGTGAATAGCCGCTGTTAGAGCAAGGGGGAGAAATGACAGAACAGGAGGTTCAGCGCGTCGCGTTGGTAGGTGGCGGTGTGATCGGGGGTGGTTGGGCTACAAGGTGTCTGGCCAATGGGTTGGAGGTCGTGCTGACCGACCCCAGGCCCGAGGCGCGTCAATATGTAGAGAAAACCATTACCGACGCCTGGCCGGTTCTGGAGGCCGCCGGATTAACAGACACAGGAGATCGAAGCCGGTTGCATTTCGCTGACGATATCGCCACAGCTGTTGCACAGGCAGACTTTATTCAGGAAAACGTTCCTGAGCGTGAGGCGCTGAAAATCGAGGTTCATGAGGAGATCAGCCGGCATGCCAAGAGCGACGCGATCATTGCGTCGAGTTCCTCTGGGCTTTTACCCAGTCGTTTGCAATCACGTTGCCGTCATCCAGAACGACTGGTCATCGGTCATCCTTTTGCGCCGGTGTATCTGCTGCCATTAGTCGAGGTAGTGGGCGGTGATCAGACATCGGCCGAGTCGATATCCCGGGCCGGGCAGTTCTACAGTGCAATCGGTATGCGACCACTGCATGTGCGCCGCGAAATCGACGCCTACATCGCGGACCGTTTGCAGGAGTCGCTGTACCGTGAAGCGTTGCATTTAATCGATGAGGGTGTCGCAACCGTTGCGGAGATTGACGCAGCCGTGACGGGGGGTCCGGGTCTGCGCTGGGCGTTTATGGGTACATTTCTCGCCTGGCATCTGGGTGGTGGCCCAGGCGGCATGCGCCACACGATCGAGCAGTTTGGGCCGGCGCTGAAATTACCGTGGTCGCACATGAAGGCGCCTGAATTGACTGATGAACTTAAGCAGCGGATCGTCGAAGGGTGCGAGGTGGAATCCGGGACGCGCGATTTCGCTGATATGGAGCGCCGCCGAGACCGTTGCCTGGTCGAGATTCAAAAAGTGCTGCGCGAGCATTGGTACCCGCCCAGCGAGGATGGCTGGCCAAAGATGGGTTGAGTCAGACTGGGGAAACCTCAAGTCTGCACAACACTCTGACAATACATAAATGATAAGAAGGAGTAGGAAAAATGGCGATGAATAACAACGTAGTGGTGACCTGCGCTGTCACCGGGGCCGGCGACACAGTCGATAAGCATCCTGCGATTCCAGTAACACCGGAGCAAATTGCGACATCAGCCATTGAGGCGGCAGACGCTGGGGCAGCGATCGTGCACCTGCATGTGCGTGACCCGCAGACCGGGAAAGGCAGTCGCGATATTGAACTGTTCAAGGATGTGGTCGAGCGGGTCAGAAACAGTGGACGCAATGTACTGATCAACCTGACGGCTGGAATGGGAGGTGATCTGATTGTTGATGACGATAACCCGCAGGTGCCGGCAGAGGGCACCGACCTGATCACTGCCGAGCAGCGCATGGCGCACGTTGAACTGTTGCGTCCGGATATTGCCACCCTGGACTGTGGCACGATCAATTTTGATAACGCCAACTATGTTTACGTGCAAACGCCCAATATGCTGCGTACCATGGCCACACGTTATGCCGAGATTGGTGTTAAGCCCGAGATGGAGGTATTTGACCTGGGGCATTTGCGTTTTGCCAATCAGATGGTCGCTGAGGGCCTGATTAAGGGGCCGGCCATGTACCAGATCTGCCTCGGTATACCCTGGGGTGCTGGCGCCGATCCTGCGACCATGAATGCCATGGTCAATCAATTGCCAAACGATGTTTTCTGGTCAGGTTTTGGCATCAGTCGCACACAGATGCCGATGGTAGCGCAGGCAATGTTGCTGGGGGGCAATGCCCGGGTCGGATTGGAGGATAACCTCTACCTGGAAAAAGGCGTTCCGGCAAGTAATGCACAACTAGTTGAAAAAGCCGTCCGGATTATTAGTGACCTCGGTGGTCGGGTGTGTGATGCCGATGAAACACGCGAGAAACTTGGCATCTCTTAAAACTCAAAACTGATCTGCCTCGTGCACTACACGCGAGGTAGATCATCGTGAAGGGCCACCGGCAGGCCTATTGTTCAGTGTCAGTTCTCGGCGAACTCGGGCATCACCTCATTAATGAACAGTGCCAGCGAACGTTTCTGTTCTTTCAGTCCCAATCCGAGGCTGGCATAGTAGGTGAACTGATCCACACCCAGTTCGTCGTAAAGCCGCAGCTTCTTAATAACCTCTTCTGGCGTGCCAAACATCAGGTGCTCGTGCAGCATCTTCGGGTCGTATTCGTCGCGGTTTTCTAGGACGGACAAATCGACCATCGCCGGGAAACCGTTGTCGACGCCGCCGGCGTTTTTGAACAGGTTCTCAAACTGACCTAACTGTCGCATGGCTGCCTCCACGGGCATCATCCAGTCGTCCTCGTTGTCATAGACACAGGTATGGCGCATGGTCGCGAATATGGGTCGATTTTTACCCGGGTTTTCTTCCAGTGCTGTCTGTAATCGACCCAGGTAAGCCTCAAGCTCGCTTATAGGTCGGGTCAGTGGCCAGGACATAATGTTGCACTGGTGTTTGACTGCATAGTCATAGGTGATCGGCGCTCTAGCGGCTACCCAGATTGGTGGATGGGGTTGCTGCACAGGTTTGGGTACCGAGGTGGATTCAGGAAAGCGCCAGAATTCACCCTCGTGGGCGTAATCACCTTGCCACAGCGCCTTTACCGCGGGGAGCATTTCCTGCATATAACGCCAGGCATCACTTTGCTTGAGTCCGGCGTGCATTCGGTCGAACTCACGCTGATACGCCCCTGAGCCGATGCCGAATTCCAGCCGACCATTACTGTACAGGTCCACCAAAGCAGCCTCACCGGCCAGATTGATTGGGTGCCAGTACGCGGCGACCGCCACACCCGTGCCAAGTCGGATGCGGTCGGTGTGCGCCGCCCACCAGGTGAGTATCTGGAACGGATTGGGCGCAATGGTCATCTCCAGAGCGTGATGTTCAGCCGCCCAGACAATATGAAAGCCACCTTCATCGGCCATCTGGACCATTTCCAGCGTATGTCGTTCGACATCGCGCATATCGATATCGGGCGAAATACGCTCCATGTTAATTGCTAGCTGGAATTTCACCTGAATTTCCTCATAGATCTTTCAACGCGATGAGTCTAGCACTGCACGGGCAGGTAAAGTAGAAGTGCTGCTTGATCTAGAGCCGGCCCCAGCAAATAATCAGCACAGGGAATTAGCTGATTTTTCGAACCCTGTAATTAGAACAGATAACCACACTGTGGTAGCCGCACTCAGTGCGGTTGCCCATTCCGATAAATTTTTCAGGAGCAAAGATGGGTATAACACTTAAGCGAATGGGAGAGATTCTTTCGGCTTTTAACAATAAGGATCTTGAGGCGATTGTCGAAAGTTTTGATGAGGACGGTGAGTTTTTTTTGGCGGCAGGCACGCATCCCTACGGCGAGTGCTTCAAGGGTCGCAATGCCATTCGCACGGCGCTTGCCGAACGCTTTGCTGCCGTACCGGATATCCAGTGGGTGGATGCCCACACCTGGATCAGTGGCGAGCGGGCCACAACCGAGTGGCGGGTTACCGGTACCGGCCCCAACGGCCCGATCAATCAACTGGGTTGCGACCTTTGGACTTTCCGCGAGGGTAAGGTTCTGAAAAAGGATACCTACTACAAGCAAGTCACCGCATGACAAAGGGGTCGGTGATAGGTTCTGCTGAAGTGTTCAGCCAGACGGTTTTTGGGCGCGTGTAGTCGTAGATGGCTTCCATGCCCGATTCGCGACCATAACCACTGTCTTTGTAGCCGCCAAAAGGCGCCAACGGCGAAACCATGCGGTAGGTATTGACCCAGACAATTCCCGCTCGCACAGCCTTACTGACCCGCAAGGCGCGGCCGACATCACGGGTAAAGATTCCTGCAGCAAGACCAAAGCGTGTGTTGTTGGCTTGGCTAAGAGCATCGGCCTCATCATGGAATGTGAGTGCACTGACCACCGGTCCGAAAAGCTCGTTCTGTACTATACCGATCTCCTGGTTTGGGCAGTCCACGATGGTTGGCTCTATATACCAGCCGTTGTCCTGCCCTTGGGGTGTTTTGCCGCCATAAATAAGTGAGGCACCGTTCGCGGTAGCGTCCGTAACGGTGGCATGAATATTGTCAATCTGGGCTTGAGTGGCCAAAGGCCCCATCTGGCTGGCATCGTCCAGAGGGTCTCCGATACGGATCTGGGCTGCTTTTTCTGTTACCCGTGCCAGGACCTCATCATGGATAGATTCGTGTAGCAGTAGACGTGACCCGGCGACACAACTTTGCCCGCTGGCACTGAAAATACTGAGCAATACGCCGTTAACTGCGCTTTCAAGGTCTGCATCTTCAAAAATAATCACTGGCGACTTGCCACCCAATTCCAGGGAAACCTGGGCAAAGTTCTCAGCCGCGTTGCGCATGACATGGCGCGCGGTTTCGGGTCCGCCGGTAAAACTGATCCGGTCGACCAGTGGGTGGCTGGTGAGCGTTCGGCCACAGGGTTCTCCGTGCCCGGTAATTACATTGAAAACCCCTGGTGGAAAACCAACTTCTTCGAAAACCCGGGCAAATTCGAGCATTGGGGCCGAGGCATGCTCTGATGCTTTTAGAACCACTGTGTTGCCAGCCGCCAGGGCTGGGCCAATCTTGACCGCGACCAGAAAAAGTTGCGAGTTCCAGGGCACGACAGCAGCGACTACACCCAGCGGCTCGCGCAGGGTCATAGTCATCATGTCTGGTTTGTCGATCGGTAGCGTCTCACCACAGACTTTATCCGCAAGGCCGGCGTAATAATGAAAAAAGTCGGAAATGTAATTCGCCTGCCAGCGGGTTTCCTTGAAGAGCTTCCCGGTATCAACAGTTTCACATCGTCCCAACGATTCTGAATGTTCGCTGAGCAGTTCAGCGAGGCGACGCATCAGTTTGCCTCGAGCAGTTGCAGTCATGCTTGACCAGGGGCCCTCGGTAAAGGCCCGATGAGCTGCCTCCACTGCACGGTTAACGTCGGCCTCGCTGGCTTCGGGCACTTCGGCCCAGGCTTCGCCGGTAGCGGGGTTAATGCTGGTAAAAGTGTTGCCGTCCTGCGAATCAACCCACTGGCCATCAATAAACATCTGGTATTGCTTCAGTTTAGTCATCAACTGTTATCCTCTTTTTTCCAGCGGTTTGTATGCGACGCATTCAATTTCTACTCGAATGTCTACGAGAAAATCACTGACCAGTGCTGAACGCGCCGGTGGACGATCAGGGAAATACTCGGCGTAAATTGCGTCGAAGCCGCCGAAATCGTCACGCGAACGCAACCAAACCATGGACTTGACCACGTCGCACAGAGCGCAGTCGGCCTCAGCTAGTGTCTCACGGATGTTGTCAAGGCAGGCTCGGGTCTGCTCCTCGATATCACCGGTGGTCATAACCTTGCCGTCGACCATGGGAACTTGCCCGGTCAAAAAGACAAAATCGCCGGCCCGTATCGCACGCGATAAGGATAACTGGCGGCCATTAATGACCAGTGGTTTGCCGATAACTTCTTTTTTTGAAATACGCATTACCCGATGCCATTACCCAGTTAACTTTCCCGGCTAAAATAACACAGGTGCCTAGTCGGTCGGCTGTCTTTCTACGAATTTCACGAAACCCTATTAAAACTATGCCAAATTGCAGTAACTTCAGCCCTGGCGGCACCTGGTATGACATCAGCGGGGTGGCCGGCCGGGGTGAGCCCGTTGTGCTGATCCACGGAGTTGGGCTTGATCACACTATGTGGGATCCGCAGGTGCAGACACTGGGTCAGTCGCACCAGCTGGTCCGTTACGATATGTTGGGCCATGGGCGCACGCCCGCCAGTGGGGTAAAAGGGATATCCAGTTTTGTCATGCAGCTGGTTGAGTTGCTGGCCCACCTTGAGATCGAACAGCTACATCTGGTTGGGTTGTCTATGGGCGGGGTGATCTCCCAGGCTTTTGCCGGGCAGTTTCCGCTGCGACTTAAAACGCTGATCCTGATGAATACTGTTTACCGACGCACCGAGGAAGAACTGCGAGGTATGCGTGAGCGTTTGCGAATCACACGGGAGCAAGGTCTTGCCCCTATCGCGCAGGCTGCAGTTGATCGGTGGTTTGATGATGAATTTAAAGCTGCCTATCCTGATCGGGTTGCCGAGGTACGCCAGAAACTACTGGCGAATGATGTGACTGCCTATACGGCGGCTTATGCCGCTCTGGTAGAAGCCGATTCCGAGGTCGGCGATGCGTTGACAAAAGTGCGGTGCCCGGCAATGGTGCTCACGGGAGAGAAAGACGTTGGGTCGACACCGGCGATTGCCCAGCGCATGGCTGCAGACCTAGCGCTGGCAGAAGTCGTCATCCTGTCGGGATTGCACCATCTTGCATCATGGGAAGATCCTGCTCGTGTTAATGCACGATTGCTTGCGTTCTTGCAGGCAAACAGTTAGCGCTCAGCAGATCAGAATCGGTACAAAGGCACAGCGCACGACGACACGCCACTATTTGAGAGAGATACATGCAGTCCAATCGCCTGCTGCACATTAATGACCAGCCTGGCTGCTACCCTGAATCGTGGTATGCAGCGACCGTTGATGGCATCCTTGAGTTGGAACAGCTGCAAGGTGAGGAAGCCTGCGATGTAGCAGTAATCGGCGGTGGATTCACTGGCTTGTCTGCCGCATTGCATTTGGGCGAGCGCGGCTACAAAGTCTGCCTGCTCGATGCGCATCGCATCGGATGGGGTGCCAGCGGCCGAAATGGCGGCCAGGTTGGTACCGGGCAGCGGGTTTCGCAGGATGACCTTGAAAAGGCGGTCGATCCCGGGCTTGCACGTGCGGCGTGGGATATCGCCGAGGAAGCCAAAGCGCTGGTTAAGTATCTTATTGAGCGCCACAAGATTCCCTGTGATTACCAAGCTGGCGCCATACATGCCAATCATCGGCACCGATACGACCGTCAGTCAGAGCGTTTCGCGGCATTGCTGAATGAAAAATATGATTATGGTGACATCCGCTATGTGTCGCCAGATGAGATGCAGATGCTGGTCGGCTGTGTTGGTTATCATGGCGGTACGTTGGATGTGGGCGCCGGTCACCTGCATCCGCTCAATTATGCGCTTGGCCTTGGTCGCGCTGCTATCGCTGCTGGCGCAAGGCTATTTGAACGCTCGGAAGTGAGTCGTGTCGATAAGGGTGAGCCCGCGGTCGTACACACGGCACAGGGTCGGCTCAAGGCGCGTTACGTGATCTATGCCTGCAACGGGTATGTCGGACAGCTTGAGCGTAATATTGGCCGGCATGTCATGCCGATCAATAACTACATTATCGCGACCGAACCACTCAGTGACGATACCACCAGACAGTTGATTGCCAATAATGCCTGTGTTTCAGACTCCCGATTCGTTGTTAATTACTTTCGTTGTTCGGCTGATAATCGCATGCTGTTTGGCGGTGGCGAGAGCTATGGCTATCGTTTCCCAAAAGACATCAAGGGATTCGTTCGAAAAGCCATGCTGGAAATCTACCCCAGTCTTAAGAACGCCCGGATTGATTTTGGCTGGGGCGGTACTTTGGCTATAACCATGTCGCGGCTTCCTTACTTTCAGCGCCATGGTCCCAATGTGTTGTCCGCATCCGGATACTCTGGGTCTGGTGTGGCATTGGCGACGGGTGCGGGGGCGATGCTCGCTGAAGCGGTCGATGGGCTTGCCACGCGGTTTGATGTCATCAACCGGCTGCCGACACCAGGCTTTCCCGGAGGCGGCGCCTTCCGCTCGCCACTGCTGGCCCTGGCTTTGACCTGGTATGCCCTGCGCGACAGGTTATAGCAATGTCCGACCGAAACAGCCGTTCTTGTTTGGCAGGGGTTGTGGGCGAGGTGTTTTCGGCTTTCTCAAGGCATAATCACCCTTCTTTTCATAGGAGATTGGTATGGACCAGGAACGTTTTGAAAAAGGCTTGGCAACGCGGCGTGATGTGCTCGGTGCAGAATACGTCGATAACGCACTAGCCAATGCCAGCGAATTCGCCCGCGATTTTCAGGAGTTGCTCACCGAATATTGTTGGGGCGCCGTCTGGGGCGATGATACGCTGGATCGTAAAACGCGTAGCATGTTGAATGTCACGATGATCGCAGCACTTAACCGGATGCACGAGTGGGAACTACATTTCCGCGGCGCCATGGTTAATGGTGTCACTCGGGAAGAGTTAAAGGCCATTCTTAACCAGATTGCGATCTACTGCGGGGTGCCGGTTGCCGTGGAATGTCATCGTATTGCAAAGAAGGTCTTTGCGGAACTCGATGGCGAATAGGGTGCAAGTGAGTTACATTTTTGTCATACCGAGCATGCTGTTCTCATAATTCCCTTTGACCAGCGCTTTGATGATACCTCCGGTATCTATAACGGAACTGGTTGAATAGACGAAATTAAGTTATGAGCAAAACATTTGAGACCATCATCGTTGATCCACAGGATCACCTGACCTGGATAACGCTCAACCGACCCCAAGTCGCAAATGCCTTCAATACTCAGATGGCTGAAGAGTTGCTGGAAGTCTTCAGCGATTTTGTTTCAGGCTCCCGTCAGGCCCGATGTATTATTCTCACCGGCAGTGGGGATCGCGCGTTTTGTGCGGGTGGTGATCTGAAGCAACGCCACGGTATGAGCGATGAGGCGTGGTACGCGCAACATGCAGTATTTGAGGAACTCGCACGGGCGCTTATCGATTGCCCAGCGCCTTTGCTAGGGGCAATCAATGGCGCTGCCTTTGGTGGGGGAGCCGAACTGACTCTGTCCTGTGATTTTGCCTATGCAGCCAGTCACGCCCGTTTTGCGCTGACCGAGACCACGCTGGGGATTATGCCGGGCATGGCTGGGACTCAGTATCTGCCCCGTGCCGTGGGTATACGTCGTGCCAAAGAGATCATACTCACAGGAAAACCCTTCACCGCAGAACAGGCACTGCAGTGGGGATTGATTAATGAGGTGTGTGAGCCGGCCGCACTGATTGACGCTGTGCGAATCGCGGCACAACGGATAGCCGACAATGGACCAATTGCGGTGCGTAGCGCGCTCAAGGCGCTGAACCATGCCACATTCTCTCAGTTGAAAGCAGACTATGAGGTGGAACTGCAGGCCTACAACCAGACGGTGCCCACCGAGGATCGGCGCGAGGGTATTACAGCCTTTAACGAAAAACGAAAAGCGGATTTCAAGGGCTGCTAGAAATTTCCACCTGCTTTTGTGGAAAGCGGGTTAAGCATCAAAGGAGAAGACCGGTGAAAGCTATGGGAGTCACTGCGACGGTTTGCGAATTTGCCAGTTCGTTGAACATTGAGAATGTACCCCGGCCTGTGGTTGAACGCGCTTGTTTGCTTGCAACGGACAGTGTTGGGATTGCGATCCGGGGTCGGCGTGAAGCTGAGTCC
Organism: Gammaproteobacteria bacterium; assembly: GCA_014239255.1. GTDB lineage: Bacteria > Pseudomonadota > Gammaproteobacteria > Arenicellales > UBA868 > UBA868. The sequence goes on along the minus strand of JAAZZE010000039.1, from coordinate 4,810 downwards.
ACGCCTGCACTTTTAGCCGCGGTACAGCGTATGGGTATCGGTTATGGCAGCGGCGGTGTGTTTGCTGATGCCCAAGGATATGCTTTCCCGGCTGCGGCGTTGATCAACGGAACGTTGATTCATAGCCTGGATTTTGATGACACTCATATCGCAGCTACCGTCCACCCGAGTGCTCCAATACTTGCAGCTGCACTGGCGGGTGGCCAAATGGCAGGCGCCCGTGGTGCAGATGTGCTAGCGGGGGTTATCGCGGGCTATGAAGTGGTGTGTCGGCTCGGGCGTGCGTTAAAGCCGGCAGATCATTACGACCGGGGCTTTCACCCAACTGCAACCGCTGGCGCTTTCGGAGCAACGGTGTCCGCCGGACGGGCGTTGGGACTGGACGCGAAGCATCTGGAGATGGCGCTGGGTATCTGCCTGAGCCAGGCAGCGGGCTCAATGCAGTTTTTGGCCAACAGTGCCTGGACCAAGCGTTTCCAGGTAGGTAATGCAGCTATGGTAGGTGTAATAGCAGCCTCTTTGGCAGCTGAGGGTTTTATCGGCGCAGCCGATGCCATTGAGGGCGATTGCGGTTTCTTAAAGAGTTATACGCCAGATCCCGACCCGGACCTTGCGATACACGCATTGCATGAGCATTGGGAAACCTTAGAGATCGGTGTTAAGCCGTACCCCTCGTGCCGATTCAGTCATGCTGCAATCGACGGTGTTATTGATATCGTCGGAACGGGGGTGGCCGAATCGGATATTGCCCAGATTACGATTGGTCTACCGCGCAAGGGCATGGATCTGACTGCGCTACCACAGGACTTCCGCCGCAAGCCCCAGGGCGTGGTTGGCGGTCAGTTCTCCATGCACTTTACGGCCGCCGTTGCGGCACAAACGGGTAACCTTGCCTGGGATGATTATGCGCGCTACCTCAACGAGCCAGACACACTAGCTCTGGCTGAGCGTATTGATGTCAGTGAGGATCCCGAGATGGATGCGATCTATCCCGAACGGATGGGAGGTCGAGTGACTGTGCAGTTTCGTGACGGATCCCACCAGAGTCGCTGCGTGGAGATACCCCGGGGCGAGCCCGAAAATTTTCCTGAAGACGCAGCGCACCGGACAAAGTTTTTGTCTTTGGCTGAGCCGGTCATTGGCGATGCGGCCAGTGAATTACACCGGCAGCTGATGTCCCTGGACCAACAGGAATCGGTCGATACGCTTTTTGCAGCGGCCGCCTGAGCCAGATTAACCCAGAACCGAGAGGCTGCTGGCCGGGTTGGGCTGGCGGTTGCGTGAAAAAAATCCCAGGGCAATGGTATGCCCGGTACGGGTAAGGCGAAAGGTCACCGGATCATGGTCATGATCCTTGCCGGTTTCACATGCGTTGATCAGCGCCGTCATAAGCTCGCCTACCGCCGGTGCTGTTTTGAACTGGTTTCCGCTGGTGCCTATGGCGACATAAAAGCCCGCAAGGTCAGTGCGATCATAAATCGGAATCCAGTCGTCGCTGACATCCCACAAATCGGCCACGCCCGACAAGGTATTGGGAATGCCCAGTGTCGGAATCCTCTGCGCCAGGCGGTATAGTGGCTCAATCGCCTGCGTCGAAAGATTACGGTCGAAATCATCCGGGTCAACAGGCAGTTCAACTTCATCCTGGGCGCCCACACTGCCGGTCAGAATATTGTCCCCCGTATCGGCGCGCACATAACTGCCAATGTCTGTGTCGTAGAGCATGATCGGGGTGCGATCTGCACTGGCCGCCTGAGGGCAGCGAATATGCACAGTTTCGTGCTGAATGACACGGGTCTTGATCTTGTGTGCTTGGGCAAGGCCGGCCAGTGTACTGATCGCTTCAGCATGCGGTCCAGCGGCGTTGACCACGATCTGGCAGGAGATCTTCTCCCCATTTGAAAGTGTTACGCCTGCGACGCGACCGTTATCAGTATGAATCTCTTCGACCGCGCAGCCAAAGCGAAATTCAGCGTGGTGTTGCTGGGCAGCCCGTTGCAGATTATGGGCGGCCAGTTGTGGATCCGGACAGTAACCCCCTTTAGGGAAAAAGACACTTCGCAGTTCTTTTTTGGAGCTTGTCCCAAAGCGTGGGTTGTCTGACAGAACTGGCGGGCCGAAAGTATTCAGATCCCAGTCGGGGAAGGTTCGCTGTAGTTTAGACAGTGGCCACTCCTGATAAGGGATGCCCAGTTCCCGCGAAAATTCGAGTTGATGCTTGAGAAAGCCATTGTTGAGGGTTTTGAATGTCAGCACACCTGCTGGATGAAATGGGGCAATCGGTTCATCGGTGTCGAGCTCGAGAAACGCAGACCAATCCTGCCAGCAATGGAATCCCTCCCATGCCAGTGCCGTGCCCTCACGAGTGGAATACTGGGTGCGCACCATCGCCAGCGAACTGCTGGTCGCGCCCTGGCCTGCCCCGGCCCGCGGGTCGGCCACCAGGGTGTGCCAGCCGTTCTTGCTAAGGGCGAAGGCTATGGCCGTGCCGATGATCCCGGCGCCGATTACGACGGCGTCATATTGTCCAGGCATGAGGTGGATTGGACTGGTGGGGTCCAGATCTTTGAAGTGAGTTGGCAGGGTAACTGATGCCGGGATCATTAGCCAACATTTCCTAAAAGGCCGATATCAGGTGACAGGTAACCTTAATGGCACTGAAGACGCCAGTAAATCAGACGCCTGAATGCGCCTTCGCAAATATTGAGTAAAGGCGCTTTTCTTTGTTGCTAATTACTGGGCAACAAAAAAATTCAAGTCTAATATCCTGAGTTTGATATAGGAGATATGTTCATTGGCGTTGCGAGGTTGATGCTTTTATGGTTTACAGCCGTATTGCCAGGGGCAGTTGCATTTTCAGCGTCTACGGGACCATTACTGTGGACTGCGATGTCTACTATGATTCACTCAGGGTGTTGCCCAGCTTGACATGGCCGGTGTCCAACTAAAAGAAAGGCTATCTGTGGAATTCTGTCATCACTGGATAAATCGATCTGCGTTAATTGTTCCAAAAGAATTTTTCAGAGTGTTCTGCTTTCCCTATGAAAGCCTGCCATAAAGGTGAACCTGAAGTTTGAAATTTTGTTTGCTTAACTACAAGACAACCCTTGAAAAATCTCAGTTGAACGCCATATCTACATCAGCAAAACAAGACACGTCACAAAGATGTGATGTGTATCAAGAAGGCAAAGGAGGCCATCTTATGAATAGTCTGATGAGACCTAGTGAAAGAAATCGAGGTTGGGAAGTATTCGGTGATTTTGACGACTTAATGGGACATTGGTTCCGGGCACCGACGATGGTGCGACCCGAGGATAATACGAAGGCACCTGCCATAGATGTCAGCGAGAACGAAAGCACTTTCATAGTGAAGGCAGAGATTCCCGGCGTGCCCCGCGAGAATCTTAGTGTAACTATCAACGATGGCGTATTGACGATCAGCGCAGAGCGTCATAAAGAAAAAAAGGACGAAGAAAAGAGTGGTCGATTGATTCGCCAGGAACGTTATTACGGCAAGTTTGTTCGCTCACTGCGATTGGGAGTTGATATTGATGAGGCAAAGGTCGAGGCCCATTACGAGCATGGCGTGCTTAATCTGGTTCTACCCAAGACGGCACAAGTAAAACCCCGCAAGGTTGATATTAAAATCCGCTGATTTCTTGGAAAAGCAGAATAAAAGGGGTCACTTTGGTGACCCCTTTTTGTTGTGTAATTCTGATAGCTTCCACGCTTCGCAATCAGGTTCTCGCAGTCTAGATATCAGATTACCGCTCTCGCGGCGTTATACTTCGCGCCCAAGACTGTGTCAGCCCATATCAATTAGTGATGACTCATCCCAAATCAGACCCATCTGCTATTGCGCCGGTACTGGCCGAGGCCATGCCATATATCCAGCACTTTCATGGCCGCACCATCGTGATCAAGTATGGCGGCAACGCCATGGTGGATGAAGATCTCAAGCGTGGCTTTGCCCGTGATGTGGTGTTGATGAAACTCGTGGGCATGAATCCCGTTGTGGTGCATGGCGGCGGCCCGCAGATCGGGCAACTGCTTGAGCGCATAGGCAAGAAAAGCGAATTTATTGAAGGGTTGCGGGTAACTGACAGCGAAACCATTGATGTGGTCGAAATGGTGTTGGGCGGACTGGTCAATAAGGAGATCGTTGCGCTGATCAATACCCATGGCGGTCGTGCAGTCGGCTTGTCGGGCAAGGATGGCGATATGATCCGGGCCAAAAAACTGGTGCTGCATAGGCAGGGGTCGACTGAAGACGAAGACATCATTGAACTCGGTCATGTGGGTGAAATCGAGTCGATCAATCCCGCTGTGGTTGATACCTTGGATGCGGGGGATTTCATTCCAGTGATCGCACCCATTGGTGCCGGCAAAGACGGCAAGGCGTATAACATCAATGCTGATACGGTTGCCGGCAGATTGGCCGTTACTTTGCAGGCAGAAAAATTGATCATGTTGACCAATACCCCCGGGGTACTGGATTCGGACGGTCAATTATTGACCGGATTGGCAGAGACCCAGGTGCACGAGTTGATCGACGAGGGCGTGATAACCGACGGTATGCTTCCCAAGGTGCGTTGCGCACTCGATGCTGTGGCAGGGGGAGTTCGCACCGCAACTATTTCTGATGGGCGGGTAGCGCATGCAACGCTGTTGGAAACCCTCACAGACGAGGGTGTGGGCACTCAGATTGGACACCCTCGTGAGGTACTAAGCCCAGGCTAGATTGACTCTAGGGTCAGGTGGCGGTTTGTGCGACATCGCGCATGAGCACCTTATCCTGCTCGCGACGTGC
>JAAZZE010000038.1 GCA_014239255.1 Gammaproteobacteria bacterium | reverse complement strand
CAGCCCATCCGTCCAACCACCAAAGTCTTCCTTATTTAGTTGTAGGATCCGCTTTTCGGGAAAGAGTACTTTTCGCGGATACGGATTATTAATGTTTAATATAGATGCGCGTATACTTCCGTCACTGACCCGACGAGCAGCCTCAGTGTCTGATATAAGTCGCTCCGAACTAGTCGATAACTCTTGCTCTATCCCAAACCTTCCGAGAATCGACGGGCAATCATAGCCCTCCCAACAATATAAATGAAAATCAGACACGAGCATTCTTCCAAGGAAGCACATGTAACTTTGTGCATGAACGGGACAATAGATATTTAACCCTTTGTTTTACGACTGCCTTTTCAGCCTCACTCGAATCGGAGGGTTGTGGGATAGTTTTTCTCCATCGTGAACGATATAGATCTTCGCTATATAACATTTTTTGTACGCCCTGAATTAGTTTAGCGTATCTTTGCTATAGGTTCCGATGATCTATATTCTCAAACACTATTGCTAAGTGGCAGTGCAATTTCTGACCGTTGGATTCAACAATGTACCGATTGAAGCCTACTCATCATGCCTGATTACCTATTAACTTTCCAAAACGGTCCTGGGTGGGTATTCAATGAGGAATTATGCCCGCTTAGTCCAAATATTAGATTCCTTGCCTGGCTTGGTGGATTACGTCCATCTAGAACTCAGAATAGTTTACGCCAACAAACTAATTGAGACCTGGTACCAACGTCCTTTAGACTAACTCCTCGGCATGCAGCTAAACACACTTTTCTCAAAAGACCACTACGAGGCCATTGAAGCGTTGCTTCAAAGCGTCCTTTCAAGTAAAGAAGTTGATGAACAGCGCGAGATTTGCTATCCAGACGGCTGCACACGCCAGGTTCATTTTAATTACATTTCCGACCTTGATGTTGCTCACGTTCTTGGTTACTTTTTCTTGGTTCAGGACGTCACTGAACACCGCCAAGCCCAAATCGGGCTAAAAAAAGCAACCGAGGGTTGTGGCCAACCGGCAATTAACGCAACCTCTGAATTAGCCAAACACAATACCGAATTACTCAACGAAAATCGTACACTCGAGCAAAGTGATGAACGGTATCGGATCGTGTCTGAACTTATGCCCGAACTAATCTACGTGTACGACGTCGATGAAGAAATCGATGTCGGGCTGGATAAACCAGTCGTAGTTGAGGCAAACCCACAAAGTGCACCTTCAACAATTGGCTCTAACATCACGGTGAGCTGGCCGATAGAACTTACTATAATCCTGCCGGGATAATTGATTTGATGTTCATAGCTAAAGTTTAGATCTCTATGGAGCAGCGGATTCCTGTTAATCGTGGTCGAGTTGACTGGGCGGGCGATAACCCAGCAATTTTCTTACGAGAAGATGTGAATGGCCCTTGGACTGGGTTGGGCATCTTCTTTAATGTGACCTATTCCCAACACGGTCGTGGATATACCATGATTGCTCTTGGCGAACCGACCGCCTCTAGAGGGTACCCTGATTCATTAAATATCTGTATTACAAATAACAAAGAATTAACAAACTATCTGCTGACCAATTTTGTTTCTAAGTTTCCCGCATTTGTAGATCAGCCAGGACTTAGTGCCATGACCGTTATAGAAGCCGAGTCTCATCAATCGGGTGGGGATATGAAAACTTCCTGGTATGAGACAGTCTGTGCATCTGATGTCCAAATTAAAATGGAGTGGAAAAATCTGGCAACCCCAATGGCTGTTGAAGTTGGTCCTGAAAACTGTGTCACTAAGCTTCATGATATGTATAGCGTCTTCTTTGAGGCAAAGGACGCAGTGATCTATGTTAATCAAACTCCCCTCAAGGGAGTGGTTACGGATCGTCAATTTTTTGGACGGACAATGAGCACAGCATTTCTAGCGGTCTCTGAGACATGGGTTATACCTGAGTCCTATCCAAATGAGAATAATTGAATGCCGTTGACAAATCCTATCCATCCGGGCGAAGTAGTCTGGACCGGAGAAAATCCAGGAATCCTTCTCAAAGAGTCGGATGATGGACCCTTTTGCGCTATTGCACTTTTTTTTAGAATTTATTACTCCCCTGTAGGGCGCGGCACTGCCCTATTGATACTCGAAGAGCCAAATGATCCGGTCTCGCTCCCGAAAGCTTGTAATGCCTTGATTTGTGATAGTGCGGAATTAGCCGCGTATATAAAAAAAGATTTTATTGAAAAATTACCCGTATTCGCAGCGTTGCCAGGCTACCAGGCATCTACAGTAGTTGCTCTAACCGAGAGTTATCCACTAGGCGACCCTCGTACATGTTATCGGGAAATCATCAAAACAGATGCACTAGACATTGAGTTAGTCTGGGACCAACTAAGTCAACCAACCGCACTTGAGCTTCCCGCTGAACTTACCGGTGCGAAGGAAAACGAACTTTATACTGTCTTAATCGAATCCCGTGATCCAACTATTAATATTAATGGCAAAAGGTTACGAGGAAACCCAGTGGAACGGATTCAAGCGGGGATCAAAACCACAACTGCATTTCTATATTTTTCTGAAACCTGGATTAGGCCAGCCTGAGATCATCTTTTGACATATCCAGTTAGTCATTCTGCAGACCTCGAGGCGCTGAGACGAGTTCTTGCCACAAGACCTTGTTGGATGGGTATGGCAACTGCTCGAGATTCGATTTCGTTAGATAAAGATACCCTTCTCCATGCTGGACCCGGATTAGACAATCTAGAAGAAGTACCATCTCCGATCCTAAATTCAGCTAAGGTTGCCGCTGTTTACGAGGGCCTTTGTGATAATTTCGCCGCCGCAGAAAAACAGATCACGGCTGGCAAGATCAGGCTCATGCCGGCTCAAGATTATGATGTTGTTACCCCATTGGCAGCGGTTGTTTCGAGCTCTATGCATTTGCATAAAGTCCTCGACGTCGGCTTAAACTCCGGTGTCGCATGGGCCCCTCTTAATGGGGGATCTGGAGTCGCACCTAGACTCGGAATCTGTAGTGACGCTGCACTATCTCATTTATCATGGATGCATGATTCTTTCGCACCTATTCTTGCCCAGAAGCTAAAAAAAGAAATCGACTTGATCAACATTGCCCAAAAGGCAATCCGAAAAGGAGATGACTGCCACGGTCGCACCCCAGTTGGAACGAGTCAATTGCTCGAACAGCTAATTAATGATGACGTACTGTCGAAATCAGCTTACGAGGCTTATAGCTTTATCGCTAACGGTCCCAGCTTTTTCCTTAACCTTTGGATGGCGGCCTGTAAATGCATGCTTAATGCCGCTCGGAACATCAATGACAGCACTCTGGTTATAAGTGCTGGCGCAAATGGCATAGAAACCGGGATTCAGATCGCAGCGTCTCCAGACCAATGGTTTACTGCGCCCGCTTCGGTACCTAACGGGCTCATAGAAGGCGCTGAGACCGGGTTAGGAGCGATTGGCGATAGTGCAATCGTAGACAACATGGGATTTGGAGCAATGGCTATGCCATTTGCCCCAGAACAAAAGCAACTTCTCGGATCGTTCATGCCCCCCAATACTGAGTCTATAGGCGCTGATCTTTTATCTGTTATCGATACTCGTTTCAATGATCTCCAACTCCCAATCGGCTTAACCGCACGGGCCTGCGTGGACACTGGAATTAGCCCAGTTGTCAGTCTCGGCATACTTGATGCCAAAGGCGAAGCTGGACGAGTTGGTGGTGGCATATTCACTCAACCGCTCGCGCTTTATCAAAACGCTGTTGAGTGGCTTGATGCATCCTAGGGGTTCGTTAACTATCTCTGATATTTTCATAAAGCCATAAAGCGTGTGCGACTAACTTATCATCTTCGTGAAGATTGGCGCTTAACTGGACACCAAGTGGTAAATGATTCGCCCCCGTACCCAATGGCAATGTGATCGCAGGACCGCCCAGCAGAGTCCACGCACGTGAAAAGATCGGATCACCAGTACTTGTCAACCCTTCCGGCGCCTCACCAGGTGCGCTTGGAGAAATAAAGAAATCATATTGCGAGAGTTCTTCTTTTAGTTTTTCTCGAGCCTGATTTCTTGCGTCTAGCGCTTTGCGGTAACTAGATTCACTAATCTGCCATCCATCAGTTAAAAGTTCACGGAATGGATCGCTTAGATCTTTACAATGACGGTGAAATTCATAAGCTCTCGAGCGTGCCGACTCAAATGCTATTACAGTTTTATGCGCCTGGACTAAATCAATACTCCCAACACTACCTAGTTCAACATCATCAACTTGAACTCCCTGTCTACGAATATCGTCAACCACTCCTTCAAGCAACGTTTGGCTCTTTAGACAAAGACTTTCCCAATAAGGGGTGCGAACTAACCCGATGCGATTTGGCTGCTTAGGCCCTTGAATCTGGACTTGAGCCCGTAATACCTTTCTGATAATTGCCAAGTCACTAGGGTGGCGCACAAAAAACCCTAGAGAATCCAGTGACTGTGATAAAGCGCAAACGCCGCCAAGGGAAAACTCACCAACGGTCGACTTATACCCCACCACACCACAATAGGCAGCAGGCCGAATCACTGATGCTGCTGTTTGAGATCCTAGAGCGAATGGAATCATGCAATCTGATACTGCTGCTGCCGATCCCTGGGAGGATCCGCCAGGAGTATGATTTAAGTTTTGTGGATTACGAGTTTTCCCTGGCTCAAAGTAGGCAAACTCTGTAGTAACCGTTTTACCGAATACGATGCTCCCCTTATATCTCAGAGATGCAACGATTGCTGCATCACTTTTTGGCTGGAAGCCCTCATAAATTTTACTTCCATATTGGGTCGGTAAATCATAAGTGTCCATAATGTCTTTGACTCCAAACGGAATTCCAAAGAGCTCGTTACCCCTTTTCTTCGATGACTTTAGGTCTATTGATTCTTGCATCTTCTCAAAATCAATGATTTGAAATGCCCTTACAGAATCATCTCTTTCTAGCACTCGATCAATACAGCTTTGCCACATCTCTTGTAAGCTAAAATCACCTCGGGTGAGACCTTTATCAAGCTCGGAGATAGTCATCTGGTAAATTTCTGACACGCCTATAACCTCTATTTTTGAATGATTAACTCTATAGGATTCGATCGACTCCTATTCGTAGTTGAAATCATTAATTGCATTAAATTGTCCATCGCTTTGATGATCTACTTATAATAATTGAATTCTTATGCTTTGAGGCTGGTTGCTAAAACCTCTGATCCTAGAATAATAAAATAATTTCAAAAGGAGAAAACTCATGATTGGTAAGAAGACAGCATAGACTGAGGAGTTCTGGCGGCACACCTGCTCAACCAAAGATCGAGAATTTCAGTCCAAATTCCCTTAGATTAACGGTACTGATTATCATTGCCTAACCTTCGGTAGCCCAAACAATCACACTATAGCGATCACATTACAGAGTTAGTTATTAAAAGAATTAAACGAACTGCCACACACTTAAAGATTGACTTCGAAATTAATGATGTACCGTGCTGGTCATTACTGGATGATTTTATGTAAAAATCTTGCTCCTGCTGTGATCGTAAAATTAGTCGACATCGAAGAATGTACATTTAGAGATGTCAGCGCGGTGTTTGCAACAAGGAAGAGCGTGGGAGATGGGACTTTGGAATTTTGGAAAACGTCATGAAGAATACTTTAAGCTTCAATTTGCGGACTGGAATCGAGATTTGTCAGAAAAACTGATTGTCGTACTCGAATTGTTCAAAGTAACGATAGCAAATTCGGAAGACAGATAGTCCTCAGAGTAAGGCTATGTAAGTTTGCAGGTTTTCTTGGGGTAAAAGATTATGGTACTAGGTTTCCTTGGGACAGGCGCAATAAGCGAAGCAATGATTCGAGGACTATGCGGCAACGCTGGATTCTCGGAGCCCATCCTGGTTTCCAGCCGAAGTCAGGCGCGCTCTGAAAGGCTCTCAAGAGATTATCGCCAAGTAAAAGTTATTACAGGGAATGCCTTGCTGGTAGAAAAAAGCGACTGGGTGATTGTCGCCGTCCTGCCAGACCAGGTAGAGGCGACTCTTGGCGAACTTACTTTTAGATCTGACCAGAAAGTAATCAGTCTAGCAGCTGGCATATCTCTCGCTCGACTGTCTGAGTGGGTATTCCCATGCACGAAGGTGAGCCGGGCCATTCCAATGCCGCCTATCGAATTTGGAGTGGGGCCAGTAGCGCTTTGTCCACAGGACCAATCCATTGAGGCGCTATTCGGGCGTATCGGGACGGCAGTCAGTGTGTCGGATGAAGGACAGTTCAATCTATTCGGCGCCGCCAGCGCTGTTATGGCCGATTATTTCGATCGGGTCGCAACCGTATCATCCTGGATGGAGTCACATGCTATGGAGCCAAACACCGCTACACGCTACACCACCTCGCTTTTCCATGCACTCGCTTCACTGACCCTCGGCCAAACTCCTGAGGTTCTGCAATCGATGAGTGCTGAGTGCATAACCCCAGGAGGGCTAAACGAGCAGTTCCTGACCACGTGCACAGATAGCGGCTCTCACGATACATTAAAGGCTGGATTAGACGATATCCTGGCCCGGCTTGAGTCAAACACCGGTAGCACCTCATAATCTCACTCTCCGTAAGCCCGATTTGATAGTGAAAAAAATGAAGCCATCGGCATCTACTGACGCAAAAACCGGGCAGGACAGATCAAATATGCCCAGATCATCTTCTGACAAAGAGAAATTACCAGTTAGTCGCGGCAAGATGTACTGGAAATTCGCAGCACTTCGGGGCTGGCGTGCAAGTGACCGAAAACCATCCGACAATAATAAGATTACAGACAAGGAGTAGCCACGACGGCACTCGGTTATCTCGACAAACCGGCACGCTATGACAACATCACATCATCCAACAAAGGATGACTTCAAAGCCCAAGGCACAGGCTATCTTTTTGACCACCTGGGAATGAGTTTTTCTTTTGCTGATTCCGGGCAAGTCACCGCCCGGCTGGAACTTGAAAGGCATCACTTTGCCTGGAAGGGCCGCATCCACGCCGGCACCCTGTTTGCCCTGGCAGACTCGTGTGCTGGACACGGCTGTATCAAATCTCTCCCCGAGGGGGCTAGCGGCTTTGCCACCTTAGAGACCAAAACCAATTTCGTGGCCACAGTCGATAGCGGTGCGGTGCGCGCTGTTGCACGTCCGCTTCATCTTGGCACAAAGACACAGTTATGGGATGTAAAGATCAGTTCCGAGGAAGATCAGCGGGTACTGGCCTATTTTCGTTGCACCCAGATGATCCTTTGGCCACGCTAGGGCTTATAACTATGCCCTCTAACTCATCTGCTCACCGCAAACAATTAATCGCGGAAATTGCCCAGCACTATATCGATAAAGGTGAGTTCGCCAGTATCGAATGGCGCATTCTGCGTAAAGGCGAACTCCTTGATACCGGCGCTGTAGTATCTCAGACCGCCACATCACCCCTGCCTGAACGGCCCATCTATCGCATCTACTCGATGACTAAGCCCATTGTCGCGGTGATGGCTGTCATGCTTCTGGAACGCTGTAAACTGCATCTTTTTGATCCACTAGGTAAATTCCTGCCGGAGTTTCGGGACCTACAAGTCCTAAAAGATGACGGCAGCACCGAGCCTGCCGCACCGATCACGATTGAACAGCTTTTCACCCACCGCGCGGGGTTCAGCTATAACTTCATGCCGGATTGCCCGGTCGCTGCGCAGTACCGAGCCGACGGGCTGATCAGTAACGCTGACTGTTCCCTCGCAGCCTTCGCCAGCCAAGCCGCGGGATTCCCGCTTGCTTTCCAGCCAGGCACAAGATGGCATTACAGCATCGCGACCGATATTCTGGCGCGGGTCCTGGAAGTTGTTGCGGGCCTGCCTCTAGGCGCCCTACTGCAACGGGAAATCTTCGACCCCCTAGGTATGGATGAAACCCAGTTTTTTGTTCCCAAAAGCGAGCAGCACCGACTTCTGCCCATGTATGGTCGATCACTGGATGAAATTCTGGCCGCACCACAATCTGATGGCTTACTGAAGCTTCTTGATGTAGAACCATCCTACCCCAGCGACCCTCAAAGTGGCTTTGCCCGCGGCGGCCATGGGCTTTTTTCAACCGCCCAGGACTACCTGCGCTTTGCCCACTTTACTCTGGACGGATGCACCTCCATGGGAGTGCCATTGATTTCACGGAAAATGGTCGAATTCATGTGGCAAAACCGCTTATCCAAAGAATTGTTGCCCTATTGGCTTGGGCCATTTGTAAACCCCGGTTATGGCTTCAACCTTTTGGGGCGGGTGATGCTCGATCCCGGTCAGGCAGTCTCTCTTTCGGGACCCGGCGAAGGCGGATGGGGAGGTGCAGCCTCTACCTATTATTGGGCTGATCGAACAGAGGATTTTGCCGGCGTCATTATGACTCAGCATCTAGGCTCACTGTCTCTGATGCGAACCGACCTGATGGCAGCCGCCTACCAGGCAATCGACTAGCGATCACCATCGGGGCTACTTGGATTCTTTCTGGCGATCGAGATAATCCCATCCAGTCCGACTGCTCCCAAAATAATGGCGCCTCCCAACAGCGTCACCTGCGCCGGCATCTCAGCCACAACAAACCAGGCCCAAATCGGGCCTAGAACGGGTTCAACCAGAGCGAGCAACCCCACCTGGGCTGCCGGGACATAACGTGCACCTAAGATCATGAGGACAAAACCCGCCCCGACCTGGAAGACTCCGAGATACAACGAGACACCCAGGTCATGACCACTGATTGAGAACTCGCCGACGAAGGGCAATGTGCTCAGAGTGGCGACCCCTGCCCCGAGACACAGCGCGACCAGCATATCTGGCTGTTTTGAGCGGCGCACCAGGATAACTGAAATCGAATATGACAATGGAATCCAAAGCGCAATCAGATTTCCCAATTGTCGCTCCCCGGTCAGTCCACCGCCAACCATTATCCCAAGTCCGATCATCGCAGCAGCGATCGCCACCCAGGTTCGTGATGCGACCCGCTCGCGCAGAATAAGCCAACCAAGCACCGCGGAAATAAAGGGTGCCGAACTGAAAATAAATAGCGCATTGGCGACGGTCGTTTCCAACAACGCAAATACATAGGCTACAAATCCACTGCCCAGAACCACTGCGAGCAACCAGTCTTCTCCAGTCAGCCGACGAAAACGTGCGATAACCTGACCGCGATGGGTAAACCCTAAAACAACAAAAACCATCAGCATCATGCTAATGGAGCGGTAAAATAAGATCTGCCAGCCGTTGGCCTGCTCAACGACCCTAAGGCCAATGCCCGAGGTGCTCAGAAAAAAGGCTGAACCCACGATCATCAGAACACCGCGACTGTAGTTGCTCATGAACGCTCCAATTATTGAGTTAAGTTATGTCCGATTCTGTGCGAAGGCAGTATGAACTCAGCCGCGCCTGGCCGTTCCAGGATCCCGGGCCCACCATAAACCCAACACTACCAGTGCCAGTGCCACGCCATGGTAAGCGCGAAATATCTCACCCAACAATGCTACCGCCAAAAGCGCTGAGAAGATCGGCGTCAGGTTAACAAAGACCCCGCTGCGTCCGGGTCCGATCAGGTCGACACTTCGCAAAAAGAAGATCTGCGACAAAAAAGATGGAAAAACGGTTACGTAAGAGATCACCAACCACCCTCTACCTGTTGGCCAGATAATCGATCCACTCCACCATTCGGCCACTGCGAAAGGCAATGACAAGGCTGCACCGAAGATCGAGAAATAGCAGAACAGTACAATACCGGGTACGGCAGGACGACTCTTCAGCCCCAGCGTATAGCCGGCATAAAGCACACAGGCGCTGGCCATCAGTACGTCTCCCGAGTTAAGAGACAGGTCGGATAACCCTGTAGGCACGCCACGCAACGCAACTGTTAGCACCCCGGTCAAACCCACGATAACACCAAAAACTTGCTGACCAGTAATCCGCGTACCGTGCAACGCAAACGCTCCAAGCACCACAATAATAGGAATTGCCCCTTGGAGAATGCCGATGTTGACTGCAGCGGTGTGATGCGCAGAAAAGTAAAACAACAAGTTGAACGCAGCCAAGCCTAAACCGCCCATAGCCGCTAGATATACCCAGCGGCCACGTAACACTGGCCAAACTGCGCGCATTTGTCGCGCGTACAACAGTGGCAACACAAGACTCAGCAGCGCCCACCTCGCAAAGGTCAACAGGCTCGGTGAGACTTCTCCTACGGCGACCTTACCCGCAACGGTATTGCCGGCCCAGAATAGGGTTGTCAGTGTCAATAAAACAACCGGCTGCCCCCAGAGCCAGTGCATCAAGCCCTTCACCGACTATCCCGCAAGGTGTCGTCCATTTCTTCAAGTTCCGCCCAGCGCCCAAGGTGGCGATCCAACTCGCTTTCAAGATCAGCCAACTGATCCAGGACCGGCTGGGTATCTGTATAGGGCTGTTCATAAAACCCGAGATCCAGGGTCTGCTCGCGCAGTCTTTTTAGATTGTGCTCAACCGAACCGATGATCTGGGGAAGCCCGTCGAGTTCACGCTGAAGCTTGTACGACAGTTTGGTTCCACCTTTCAATGGGCGTGGAGAGGCAGAATCCTCCACAGGCAAGCGCTCGGCCGACGACGCTGAATCGACAGAAGCCAAAGACTTGCCTCGACGCAGCCATTCGCTGTAGTTGCCCAGATAAGCATGAACCGCGCCATCTTGCTCAAAGGTGAGTATGCTGGTAACCGTGTTGTCTAAAAAGGCACGGTCGTGGCTCACTACGATCAATGTACCTCTGTATTGGGCCAGGCGTTCCTCAAGAACCTCTAGTGTTTCCACATCCAGATCATTGGTCGGTTCATCCAAAATCAGCAGGTTCGCCGGCTGAGTAAAAAGCCGGGCCAGAATCACGCGATTGCGCTCACCCCCAGATAACGCCCGAATCGGTGTCAGGGCCCGCTTGGCACTAAACAAAAACCCCCGCAAATAACCCACAACGTGTCGCGGCTTTCCATCCAGCGTAACGTAGTCACGCCCTTCGCCGACGACTTCAGCCACCGTTTTATCCAGATCCAGTTCCCGCCTATGCTGGTCGAAATAGCCCACTTGGACATTAACCCCCCACTTGATAGATCCCGAATGGGGCTCCAGTTCGCCAAGTAGCAAACGCAGCAACGTGCTCTTGCCTACACCGTTATTACCCACCAGTCCGATTCGATCACCACGGCGGATATGCAACGAGAAATCACGAAATAGTGGGCACGCCCCATAACCGAATACCATATGTCTGGCATCCAGTACTTTGCGCCCCGAATTTTCGGCTTCCTCGATGTGCACCCGGGCACGAGCTTCTGGATTGACCCGTCCAGAGCGCTCTACACGCATGGCCTCAAGCGCCCGAACCCTTCCCTCGTTACGGGTCCGTCGAGCCTTGATCCCTTGACGAATCCACGCCTCCTCCTCGGCCAACTTGCGATCGAATTCACCATCTGCCAGGCGCTCGGTCGCCAACGCTGCCGCACGCCGTTTAAGAAACTGTGCGTAATCGCCTGGCCAGCTGCGTAGCTGGCCGCGATCTATCTCAACGATACGGGTAGCCAAGCGTTGAAGAAAAGCCCGATCATGGGTAATAAACAACACGGCACCAGCAAAACCGGTGAGACGCCCCTCTAGCCAGGCGATGGCCTCAAAGTCCAGGTGATTAGTCGGTTCGTCGAGTAATAGTAGATCCGGCCGAGCCACCAGAGCCCTAGCAAGGGCGGCCCGCCGTCGCCATCCCCCGGAAAGCTCCGTCATCAGCTGGGACGGATCAAGGCCCATTTCGGTGCAGACCGCTTCCACCTGCTGCTGCGGGTGCCAGCCACCATGAGCGTCGATATGCCCGTGCAACTCCTGCAACTCCCGCAGCCCGCGAGCATCAAGCGTCGACTCAGCCTGAGCCTGATACTGGCGGGTCAGCGCAATGATGTCGGCCAAACCTACGGATACAAATTCGCCGACCAGGGCGTTTTCATCGGCAGGCAACACCTGGGCGAGCTCACTGATGCATAGATCACCCTGACGTCGAACCTCACCCTCGTCCGGCTCCAGTTCCCCACTCACCAGGTGCAAAAGGGAAGTCTTGCCGGCCCCATTGCGCCCAACCAGGCACACCCGTTCGCCTGCCTCGATAGACAGATTAGCCTGGCGCAGTAATTTACGGGCACCAAACGCCAGGTTGACCGCATCAAGTCGAACAAGAAACATATTGAAAGATTGGATTTAAAGCTAAATTTCTGGTTAGGCGCTACGCCCGGCAAAGCGGGATATTAACCGACCTACTCCCTGTGCTTGTCGCTTGCTCCCATTAGATTCGAGCATCGCTGGGAGATCCTACGCTTGTCGCTGGTGGATAGGCCCTTGCTTGGCATCGACAATTCCGTCAGACAGTCCAAAATAATTTTGCTTTTTGTCAGTTTTTCCCTTCTCAATCGGCGCATACAAGCGTAGACTTCGCCGCCATTTTCCGTGACTGTCAGTAGATTCCTGCCGTGCTTTTTGCTTTTTCTATTCTACGCAACCTCTCGTCACTGATGATCTCTGTGACTCTGCTGATGTTTGCCAACAGCATGTTTTCCACCCTGTTGGCACTACGGGCGAATATCGAACAATACCCCAACGAGATGATTGGCCTGATGACATCGGCCTACTTCCTGGGCTTTGTGCTGGGCACATTCCGTTCGGGGCCGCTGATCAACCGTGTAGGGCACATAAGAACTTTTGCCGCGCTCGCGGCGATCGCAGCGGCCTGTGCGCTACTGGTACTGATTATCCCCAATCCCTGGGCCTGGGTCACCCTTCGAGCGGCCATGGGGGCGGCGACTGCTGGGCTTTTTATAGTGGTCGAAAGCTGGCTTAACAACCGCGCTACCAACGAGAGTCGCGGACTGCTGTTATCAATGTACATCATGATTGGTTACATTGCATCCGCCGTGGGACAACAGGCCATCAAGCTGGGCGACCCCGGAGCTTATGAACTTTTTCTCTTTGTGGGCATGGCACTGGCATTGTCTTTGGTGCCAGTTTCACTCACCCGGGCTACTCACCCGGATCCAGTGGAGACGCCACGTCTCAATATCCGCCGGTTGTTTCAGGTATCGCCAACCTCAGTAATTGTGTGCCTCGCTGCGGGACTAATCAATTCCAGCTGGTGGGGTCTGGGTCCTGTGTATGCGCGCGAGATAGGCTTAAGCGTCAGTGAGATCGCCAGTCTGATGACCGCAGCATTACTGGGCGGTATGCTGCTACAACTGCCGATCGGTCGACTCTCAGATCGACTGGACCGACGCCTGGTAATCTTTGGGGTTACCATCGGAGTCAGTATTCCCGCTTTTGCACTGGTGCTGGGCGAGTTTCTCCCTTCCTGGGGCACGTTGACTGCTGTCGCAATCTTCTTTGGTCTGGCTTCTACCCTCTACCCACTCAGCATTGCCTATGCTAATGACTACCTGGATCCAGGCGACGTAGTCGCCGCAAGCGGTGGGTTTATCATGATCTTCAGTGTCGGTGCTGTAGCCGGACCGATTGCGGCCTCAGCCGCTATGCGTATTGCCGGCCCACAAGGCATGTTCATCTACATCATGGCGATAGTCGTTCTGCTCACCGCATTCATTGCCTGGCGTATGCGGGTGCGTCAGTGGGCGCCGGTGGTGGAGAAAGAGCCTTATGTGCTGCAACCGGAACTACAGGCTCCTGGAGTTATCAGTGAACTCGACCCACGCGCCGAGGTCGACGAAGGCTACGACCAGGGTCCGGACATCCTCGATACGCCGACAGCGGAAGCGGAAGAAGATACACCGTTCGGTTTTTGGCTGGGCCTATTCGGTATAAAACCTGAGGACAGCAATGAGCCTGATGCTGACCCAGAGCCAACCGAACCGCTGGAAGTGTCAACTCTGGCGGAACCAAACAACAGCGAACATCATCCGAAACATTGAGTGATCAGGATTCCTTAGCGTCTTTTTCGATCTGGTAGCGGACCGCAAGTACTTCGTACCGACGCATCCCGCCCGGCGCCTGAAACTCGACTTCATCGCCTTCGGCCTTGCCGATCAGCGCCTTGGCAATGGGTGAGGCGTGAGAAATCATCCTCTGGTCGATATTTGCCTCCAGTTCGCCGACAATACGGTAACAGACCTCGCGGTCACCTTCTTCCTCCCATAACTCCACCCAGGCGCCAAATATCACCTTGCCCCGCGGATTCAGGCGGGTCGGATCAATAACCTCGGCCACAGCGAGCTTGGCATCGAGTTCGGCAATACGACCTTCGATAAAACCCTGCTGCTCCCGCGCCGCATGGTATTCCGCATTCTCCGAAAGATCACCATGGGCCCGTGCCTCGGCAATCGCCTCGATGATGGCAGGCCGATCTATTCGCTTGAGCCGCTGCAACTCTTCTTGCAGGCGCTGGGCACCCTCTGAAGTAAGTAATACTCGTGTCATAAATTTGGCGCTCGCCTAAGCTTTTGTTATCCAACAGTTAATGGAAGGTGAATGGGGTTTGTAGAGCCTTGTCCAAGCGCAAATCTATACGGATTCCTTTACTGCTCCTTGGCAGGGTTAGCAATAACACTAGCCGAAGATCAGGAGCAACCGATGAAGAAACTGAAGTGCCTTGCCAAACTCAAAAGCCGTAATACGCATTACTTTACCCTAACAGTCAAGGAGAAGACAAAGTAGATACTCTTTAACGTCTAGGCCGGTAGTCAGGAGCCCAGCGCCGGCGATAAAAAAATCCAAAGTCATGGGGTCTGAGGGATACTCACCGGGCTGTAATGGCTCAAGCTTAAGAGTTTAGGAACATTGTGGCCATCAATAATGTCATCTTAAATTTTGAACAATAAGGCAATGGCGGTATCCGATCTCGCCACACTGTAGATTTAAAATCTAATAACCTTGATAGCGTAATAGACAGTGTTTGTTTTAGTGCTAAAGAAAATGTTAGTCTGGTTGTAACCTAAACAATTCACGCTTGTACCGAACATAACTTACAGGCCTCAAGAAGGAGATAACAATGAAATTAATCAAAACGACGCTTGCTGCTCTGGCTCTCGGAGCGACTACCATCACCTTTGCCGATAACGACCATCCAATCTTAACTCCCATGGAGCCCCAAGCCATGGGCCGAGCCTATACCGAGTTTTTGCTTGCCCAACCTGATTTCGCGAAGAATTCGGGCTTTGATGCAAAAACCATGCAGTTGATCCACCTGGCCGCAGCCGCAGGTATGAAGTGTGAATACTGCATAGTCGCACACACAGCGATGGCAAAGGGTGCCGGCGCGACAGATGAGCAGGTCAAGACCGCCATCATGGCCGCTGGTATGGTAGCCATTAACAGTACCATTCTCTACGGCAATCAGTATGATCTGAATAAATTAAAGAAAATGTTTGGCCAGTAATAGTAGGGAAATGACAGGGGCAACACTTAGGGTGTGTTGCCCCTTTTTTAACTGGATTTTAACAATCGGATACGGTTGATATAAGAATTGTGAGGGTCGCACCATCAAACCTGTCGGCAAACCTACACCATAGTTCTTTGGAGCCTGGTATTACATTTCTTGGCAGGCATGGCCGAATTGTGCCTGGGATCGTTAAGCGATAGAGACTGGCTGCCATAGGCGCAATCGTGTGAGCTAAGTTCTACATGCTCCGACCTTACAGGCCAGGGTGATCAAACCGAATCAACTGCCCTAGGTGAAGTTTTGGTATCACAGAGATATTGTCTGGTGCAGCGTCTGGAGACGGTTTACCGTGGCATCACCACCGCTGCGATGCGCCTCACAGGCAGCGCGCGCCGCGGCCAGGGTCGTAAAATAAGTCACCTTGTGAATCAGTGCCTGGCGGCGGATAGTCTGTGAGTCCCGGCGGCTGTGGCGACTGGCAGTCGTATTGACGATCAGGTCGAACTCTCCGTTCATGATACTGTCGACGACGTGAGGACGACCCTCACTGACTTTATTCACCACCCGCGCTTTCATGCCAGCCGCTTCGATGGCCTCGGCAGTGCCCTCGGTCGCCACCAGAAAGAATCCGTTTTCACTTAAGTACCGCGCAATATCGATCACACTGGTCTGGTCCGCGGTGCGTACGCTAATCAGCGCTGTGCCACTTACAGGTATCAGAGTGCCGGTCGCGCGTTGGGCCTTACGATAGGCTTCGCCAAAGGTCATACCGACACCCATGACCTCACCGGTACTTTTCATTTCTGGGCCAAGCACCGGATCGACACCGGGAAATTTGATAAAAGGAAATACCGCCTCTTTGACCGAGAAGTACTGGGGCCTGACGATCCCACTAACCCCTTGGTCAGCCAGCGACCGGCCAACCATCGCCCGAGCACCAATCTTGGCCAGAGGCCGCGTGGTTGCCTTGGAGACAAAGGGCACAGTTCTCGATGCCCGTGGATTTACCTCCAGCACGTAAATATCTCCATTTTTTACCGCGAACTGCACATTCATCAGGCCAACCACGTTAAGCGCCAACGCCATCTCACGAGTCTGACGGGTAAGCTCCTCCTGGGTTGCTTCGCTCAGCGAAAAAGGCGGTAGTACACAGGCCGAATCCCCCGAATGCACACCAGCTTCCTCAATATGCTCCATGATCCCGCCGATGACGACTTCGTTACCATCGCAGATCGCATCCACATCTACCTCAATAGCGTCACTGAGAAAGCGGTCGAGGAGAATCGGCGATTCATTGGATACCCGAAAAGCTTCGCGCAGGTAACGCTCAAGCTCTTCGCGACCATGAACAATCTCCATGGCACGCCCCCCAAGAACATAGGACGGTCGCACCACCAGTGGATAACCGATTTCTAGCGCACCTGTCAGCGCCTCATCCTCTGTGGTTGCTGTCCGGTTAGGTGGCTGTAGCAGATCCAACTGGTGGATCAGATCTTGAAAGTGCTTACGGTCCTCGGCCTGATGGATTGATTCCGGCGAGGTACCAAGAATAGGCACATCCGCCTGCGCCAGTCCTCGCGCCAGTTTCAACGGTGTCTGGCCGCCATACTGCACGATCAGTCCCGTGGGTTTCTCGATCGCGCAGATTTCCAACACGTCTTCAAGAGTCAACGGCTCAAAGTAAAGCCTGTCCGAGGTATCGTAATCCGTTGATACTGTCTCAGGGTTGCAGTTAATCATAATGGTCTGGTAACCATCTTCACGCAGCGCCATCGCTGCATGTACGCAACAGTAATCGAATTCAATGCCCTGGCCGATACGGTTTGGCCCACCACCAAGGACAATCACCTTATCTACCGGCTCGGGATTGGCTTCACACTCATCTTCGTACGTTGAGTACATGTAGGCGGTTGGCGTAGAGAACTCGCCCGCACATGAATCGACTCGCTTGTAGACCGGTCGCACATCCAGTTCATGTCGTCGGGAGCGCAACTCGATCTCACTAACGCCAAGCAGATTCGCCAACCGAACATCTGAAAACCCATCACGCTTGAATTCTCTCAAGCTGGGCTCGCCCAATTCGGCGAACTTAGACGAACGAATGATTGCCTCGGTCGCAACCAGTTCCTCAATTTGTGCGAGGAACCAAGGGTCAATACCGGTCAGTGACTGCACCTCTGCCAAAGTTAACTCATGACGAAAGGCGTCCGCAATGTGCCAGGCCCGACGGGCACCAGGGATACGCAGTGCACTGGTGAGATCATGCATATCGATCTCACCGTGAGTGTCATCCCACAGTGGATCCAACCCGTGGCTGCCGATCTCAAGGCCACGTAGTGCTTTCTGGAACGACTCTTTAAATGTACGCCCGATGGCCATGACTTCGCCAACAGATTTCATCTGCGTGGTCAAAGAAGAATCGGCCTGGGGAAACTTCTCAAAATCAAAACGGGGAATCTTGGTAACGATGTAATCAATAGCTGGCTCAAACGATGCCGGCGTCGCACCGCCGGTAATATCATTTTCAAGTTCATCGAGGGTGTAGCCAATTGCCAGTTTGGCCGCCACCTTGGCAATTGGAAAACCAGTTGCCTTAGAAGCCAGAGCTGATGAACGCGATACTCTTGGATTCATCTCAATAACCACCATACGACCACTGGCAGGGTCAATCGCAAACTGCACGTTGGAACCGCCCGTATCAACACCGATCTCGCGCAGCACCGCGATGCTCGCGTTGCGCATGATCTGGTATTCCTTATCAGTCAGGGTTAGCGCCGGAGCAACAGTAATCGAATCACCGGTATGAACACCCATGGCATCGAAATTCTCTATAGAGCAGACAATGATGCAGTTATCCCGGCTATCGCGCACCACCTCCATCTCGAACTCTTTCCAGCCCAAAATGCATTCTTCGATCAGTAATTCGCCAGTGGGTGAGGCATCGAGCCCTCGATTACAGATGGCGGTGTATTCCTCGGTGTTATAAGCAATACCGCCGCCACTACCGCCCAGGGTAAAGGAGGGGCGGATAATCACCGGAAAACCAATCCGTTGGAGTACCTCCATGGCATCCTCCATGGAGTGCGCCAGGTCTCCATCTACGACCTCCAGGCCGATGGCCTGCATGGCATTGCGAAAACGTTCCCGGTCCTCTGCCTTGTCTATTGCATCTCGGGTTGCACCAATCATCTGCACACCAAATTTTTCCAATACCCCATGGCGCACCAGATCAAGCGAACAGTTCAAGCCGGTTTGCCCCCCCATTGTGGGCAACAATGCATCGGGCCGCTCTTTTTCAATCACCAGCGCGACATCCTCCCAGGTAACCGGCTCGATGTAAGTGGCATCAGCAAACTCAGGGTCGGTCATAATCGTCGCGGGGTTCGAATTAACCAGGATGACGCGATAGCCCTCCTCGCGTAGCGCCTTGCACGCCTGTACCCCCGAGTAATCGAACTCGCAGGCCTGGCCGATAACAATCGGCCCCGCCCCAATCACCAGAATCGAGCGGATGTCGGTACGTTTAGGCATCAGTTGTTTTCTTGGCTGACGCCATTAAATCAATAAAGCGATCGAACAAATCGAGGCTGTCCTGGGGACCGGGACTCGCCTCCGGATGACCCTGGAAGGAAAATGCCGGAGCACCGGTCAGCGCAATGCCTTGGATCGACTGATCGAACAGCGATCGATGTGTCACTGTCACATGTGCGGGCAACGAATCGGGGTCTACCGCAAACCCATGGTTCTGGCTGGTGATCATGACCTTTTGCGAGGCGAGGTCGACAACTGGGTGATTTGCACCATGATGGCCGAACTTCATCTTCAGGGTACGGGCCCCAGCGGCGAGTGCAAGTAACTGGTGGCCCAGACAAATACCGAATATGGGTGTTGCGCTTTTAATAATCTGGGCAATGGCCTCGATCGCATAGGTGCAAGGCTCCGGGTCTCCGGGACCGTTGGAAAGAAATACACCGTCAGGTGCACGCGCAAGCACCTCCTCGGCTGGTGTCTGCGCTGGTACGACCTCCACGGCGCAACCGCGATCAGCCAAAAGGCGCAGGATGTTGCGTTTGATCCCAAAATCGTAGGCCACCACCTGCCAACGCGCATCAGGGGGAGGGCGAAACCCACCTTGGAGTAGCCAGGTGCCTTCGGCCCAGGGGTAACTTTTATGGGTTGTGACAGCTTTGGCAAGATCCATTCCTTTGAGTCCGGGAAAAGCTCGTGCCTGCGCCAGAGCCTGGACTTCATCGATAGCGCCACCTTGCACGCAGCCATTCTGAGAGCCTTTCTCTCGCAATAATCTCGTCAGCCGGCGGGTATCGATATCGCTGATGCCCACCACGCCCTGCCCGCAAAGATATTGATCAAGTGGCTCGTCAGAGCGAAAATTACTGGGTTGGCCTTGAAAGTCGCGTACAACCAACGCGCAGGCGAAGGCTTTGGAAGATTCAGTATCATCTTTATTGGCCCCAACATTTCCAATATGTGGGCAAGTCAGCGTGACGATCTGGCGAGCATAGGATGGATCGGAGACGATCTCCTGATAGCCCGTCATGGCTGTGTTAAAAACAACCTCTCCTACCGCCTCGCCCGAGGCTCCCACGGAGCGGCCATGAAACACGGTTCCATCCTCAAGGACCAGTATCGCCGGAATCACGCTGCCAAGCCTTCAGGTGGGCACAAAAAAAAGGAGAAACCGCCTTGGTTTCTCCTTTTGATCTGACCGAAATAATATCTCATTCCGGGGGAAATATTCTATCGACTTAGTGGGTGAACATCAATCGTTTTCGATCATTTTTAGTCCAAGAACATCCTGCATATCAAAAAGCCCCTCTTTTTTTTGCGTAACCCACAAAGCGCAGCGCAGCGCACCATTGGCATAGATATCCCGACTGCTCGCCTTATGGGTAATCTCTACCCGCTCTCCGGCCCCGGCAAACCATACGCTGTGCTCGCCAACAATATCAGCAGCCCGAACCGTGGAAAATCCAATTTGCCCTTGTTGCCGAGGGCCGGTACGTCCGTGGCGCGAAAACACTCCGTCATGATCGAGACTGCGGTCCAAAGTAGAAGCCACGACCTCACCCATTTTCAAAGCGGTTCCCGACGGGGCATCGACCTTGTTGCGGTGGTGCGCTTCAATAATCTCGATATCGACATCATCGCCAAAAGCCCCGGCCGCGATCTGAAGTAACTTGAAGCAAATGTTGACACCGACACTCATATTCGGGGCAAGAACAACCGCAGTATCAAGAGATGCCTGTGAAATCAGCTCTTTTTGTGCGGCATCGAAGCCTGTCGTGCCAATTACCATCCGGGCATGACTCTGAGCACAATAATCAAGGTTGGCCAGACTGGCCTCGGGCGCAGTGAAATCGATCAGTACATCAAACGCCGGCCCGTCGATACTGTCACCGATAACGGGGCCGGGATCTGCTGTACCGGCAAGAGTGCCAGCAAACTGGCCCACCGCCTCGTTACCTGGGTGCTCAAAAGCGTGATCTAAGGTCAATACCTCGTGGGCCTGACAGGCTGCCACCAGCGCTCGGCCCATACGACCGGCCGCACCCGCAATCGCTATCCTCGTCACGATGAGGGCTCCATATGCAGATCAGCAGGGACAGCATTCATCCCAGTAAATCCCGGACAGCATCACGCTCTTCTTGTAACTCAGCCTCAGTCAAGCGCATCCGTTGTTCACTGAACTCGTTGATTGCGAGATCATCCACAACCGAGTACTCACCATCAGCACAGTGAACCGGAAACGAATAGATCAGGCCGTCTTCTATTCCATAGTGGCCGCGAGAGGGAATCGCCATACTTACCCAATCATCGTCGCTGGTACCCTGAACCCAGGTACGCATATGGTCTATAGCGGCACAAGCTGCCGAGGCGGCACTGGAGGCTCCGCGAGCCTTGATAATCGCCGCACCGCGCTGCTGCACCGTAGGAATGAATTGATCCACCATCCAGCTGTTATCTACGAGATCTATCGCGGGACGACCACTGGCCTTGGCATGATGAATATCCGGGTACTGGGTAGCTGAATGATTACCCCAGATGGTTACCCGAGAAATGTCAGTCGTAGCTACCTTAGTGCGCTCAGCCAACTGGCTCATCGCCCGGTTATGGTCTAGCCGGGTCATAGCGGTAAACTGTCGAGTGTCTATATCCGGTGCGTTGGCCGACGCGATGAGTGCGTTGGTATTCGCCGGGTTACCTACAACCAATACTCTTACGGCCCGGTTGGCGCTGTTATTCAGCGCCTTGCCCTGCGCCGAGAAAATTCGAGCATTTTCGGCAAGTAGGTCCTTGCGCTCCATACCCGGCCCACGCGGTCGCGCGCCCACCAGCATTGCAAACTCGGCATCGCCAAAAGCCTGTGCCGGATCATCCGAGGTCTGCACACTGTGCAACAGCGGAAAAGCACAGTCCTCCAACTCCATGACTACGCCGCGCAAGGCATCCATCGCTGGGGGAATCTCAAGCAACTGCAAAATGACTGGCTGATCCGGGCCCAACATATCTCCGCAGGCAATCCGGAATAACATGGCATAGCTGATCTGCCCCGCGGCACCGGTGATCGCGACCCGAACGGGGTTTTTCATCGACTACTCTCCTTTGTTAAATACATAGTGGGAAAATTACTGTTCGGCACGCCGACAAATTCTTATACAGACGCATTGTACTTTTAAAACCAGTGTTGCCCAAGGTGTCGCCCGTCTGCACAGCCAGGCCACGGGGGGGGTTAAAGGGGCATTTCGTTATTTTAACCGGGCAATAGATCGATGCACCTATGTGGCCCGCTTTGATGTAGTTTCTTACTATGAGTCTATGGATCATGTCTTAATGCTTAAATTATTAAGACAAGCCG
>JAAZZE010000037.1 GCA_014239255.1 Gammaproteobacteria bacterium | reverse complement strand
ATCGAAATTCTCAGTATTATATGCGTTTTTATGTGCTTGTATGTGTTTGTATTTGTGTTTTAATGAATTTTATTTGTTTTAATGAGTGTTATGTGTTTTTAATTCGTTTTATATGTTTTCGATCACAGCATTTGCATTTATTCCGCTCGTATTGTTAATTCGCTGGAAAAAAGGAAATGGACTTCCAACGGCCAAGGAAGGTGAGGAAAACGTTCGCGGTTAATGACATTGCAGTCGACCATTTCTGAATACCCTTGCCGTTATCATTTTCTGATTCGACCCAAGGTGAAATTACTAACTTTGGCCTGATCACTGGGCGGCTGACTGACACCCACGGCCAGGAGCGACTGGTCTACATCAATACCGGTGCCATATTGATGCCGTAGTCGCACTCAAACTTATCGAGCAGAATCTTGCTGGGTCGATTTTTGCCTTAAGCTCGAATTCAAATGAAGCCTTCCGGGAAGAGATGTGGTGGCACATCCATTTTGTATTTGCGGCGGATCAGTTGCGTTTGTATTACCCACTATGAAGTGAAAGTTTACCGCAGTGGCATCGACGTCGATTTCACCAATCGGTACAGAATCAGGAGCTGCTGTCCCCGTTACGCCAGACCATCGCTTTTTGGCCCACATCGCGGATCAGTTCCAGCACATCCCGTTCGCCCACCACCTCACGCATCTGCCCCGACAGTTTGCGTTTTCGGCGTGTATCGATGCGAACTGACACTGTCATTCCTGCCCGTAACTGGGGGCCAACAGCCTGATTGGTTATTACAAGGTTTACGGGTATGCGTTGGACTACTTTGACCCAGTTCCCCGATGCATTCTGTGGGGGAAGGATTGAGAATTCAGCGCCGGTAGCTGGTGCGATGCTACTGATTACAGATTTCCAAATTTTGTCGGGATAGGCATCGGCCACAATAGTCGCCTGTTGACCCGGCAAAATATGGGTAAGTTGTGTTTCCTTGAGATTTGCTTCAATCCAGATCGGTTGATTCTCTATCAGACTAAATATCGGTTTGCCGGCCTGAGCGTATTCGCCTACCTGCAGTTTCATATTACTGACGATGCCAGAGGCGGGCGCACGGATGGTAGCAGCCTGTAGGTCAGCGGCCGCTTGATCATAGGCTGCTTGAGCCGTCAGATAACGCGGATGTTGGACAACCGGTAGTAGTTTATTGCCTGCTAGTTGAGCCAGCACTCTTTGTACACGTTGTTCAATGATTTTTACCTCACGTCTTGCAACCTGCAGGTCATGCTTGGCTTCATCATGTTTTTCTTCACTACTTAGGCCTTGCTTTAGCAGTTTTCGTTGGCGTTTGTAACGTCGATCGAGGTACCGGACTTTGTCTTCAGCCAGTTGAGCCTGAACGACGGTTTCGCCGTAATCGGCACGCAGAGATTCGAGTTCGGTTCGGATCACTGCCATCTGAGCCCGGGTTCGATTGAGCGTGATCTCCAGCGGTGAGGAATCCAGCTGTAACAAAACATCATTGGCTTTAACTGCCTGGTTATCAGCGACCAACACAGAGGTGACTCGACCTGAAATTTGTGTGCTGATAATGATGACATTGGCCTTTACATAGGCGTTGTCTGTAGTGACATACCGACCGCCCGCCGCATAAAGATACAGACCCACAAAAATGGCCGCAAGAGGGATAAAGATGAGAAACACGGTTCGTTTCAACCTCCGACCGCTCAACATGGACGAAAGTTTGTGCTCCGACATCACGTCTTACTCTTATCGTTCACAGGCAGATTCAGCAGGTTTGTCTTCATGTGAATCAAGATATCAACTAAACGCTCTCGTTCCTTTTCGTTCAACCCTTCGAGCGCCTCTTGACGAAGATTAGCGGCAATTCGGCGAAGCGATTTCATGGCAGGTTCGACTTCGTCGGTTAGATACACCCGTTTGACACGACGGTCGCCAGGGTCGGGTTCACGACGAAGCCATCCTTTGGCTTCGAGGCGATCGAGCAGTCGGCCTAGTGTGGGTCGTTCTATTTCTAAGATTTCGGCCAATTCGGCCTGAACAAGTCCGTCGCGACGATAAAGGTGTGTCAGGACCCACCACTGCGATCGGGTCAACCCGATGATTTTTGCTCTCCGGTCAAAGGTGGTTCGCATGATCCGAGAGACATCGTTCAGGATAAACCCGAAATTACGATCTAGATTTTCGCGCTCCATGGCAATAATGTAGTAGCCCTACTAATAATAAGCAAGGTTATTATAACCAAGGTTATCAATTCCTTAATTAGATTGATCTTGAAGGTCGATGGGCGATGGTAACTGGCGCAGGACAAGGCATAGTTTGGGCATCGCCCAGCAATTGCTGGCAGCTAAAAACATGGCCCAATCATGTTCGGAATCACCGCTCCGATATCCCCATTAAACAGACCCAGTGCCGCGTCGTTGCGCGCAACTATCAGCGGCAAACCAGCTTAGACCTGCACACCTACCTACACCAAAGCCCTCGCTCCCGGCTGACGAATGATACGCTGGTTTATATCCATTACAGCGCCATGCCCATTACGACACCTGCAATCCGTACCACGAGAATCGTGATAAGGAAATCAGCCCATTTATCCCCAGCAGAGTCGTTGTTAGTGAACAATTGTCTGAAAGTAACTCTGAGTGAACCTGACGGACTTTAAATTTATAGAGGTGGTGCTGGCATCGTACCAAGCACCTGCTCACACCACCTGGCAGCACTTAGTAATCTGGCCTCTTCCAGTCTGGCCGCGATTAGCTGAATTCCCAGAGGCAGGCCGGATTGAGAGAGCCCCGAAGGCACCGTCACAGTCGGCAGCCCAGTTGACGTCCATGGGCCCTGAAACATCGCACTACCAGTGACGCTAAGATCACCCGGTGCCGGCGTTGGTGTGGACGGCGTCAACAGCACCTGTGCCCTCTTCGATAATCTCTCAGCATCAGCCATAAATTGAACGCGACTCTCTAGCGCCCGCGAATAGGTTACTGCCTTGATACCAAGGCCCGTTTCTACCAGCTCCCGAATATTAGGCCCATAAAGATCCGCCTTTTGTTTGAGCAGCGGTTCATGAAAATTCGCGGCTTCCACGGCCAAGATTATCAATTGATCTGCCATAGCCCCTTTAAAACTTTCCGGCAGTTCGATATGTTCGACTCTGGCACCCTCGCACGCCAGACGTTCGATGACTTCTTGCGTGTGGGCGCGAACATCATCATCTGCATTTTCAAAAAAATAATCTTGCAGTACCCCCACGTGGGGTGGACCTGGATTCTTAATTGCCACACAGTAATCGGGTACTTCGTCATACACTGTGGTTGGATCGTTTGTGTCTGGACCGGCCATCACCTGAAGCACTAGGGCTACATCTTCAACTGATCTTGCCATCCATCCAACGTGATCAAAAGACCAACTCAAAGGCACGACGCCGAATCGGCTGACACGGCCAAAAGTTGGTTTCAGACCCACAATGCCGTTATAGGATGCAGGTCGAAGTACCGAACCCCGTGTCTGAGTTCCAAATGCGGTCGGACACATCATCGCAGCAACTGCAGCGGCCGAGCCACTGCTGGAGCCCCCAGGGGTATGGTCGAGGTTCCAGGGATTGCGCGTTGGAGACGGATCGCGATAGGCGAACTCGGTGGTGACTGTCTTGCCAAACATGATTCCGCCCGCCGCCTTAAGACGGGCCACAGTCGTCGCATCGTGTTCGGGAACAAAATCTGCACAAACCTTGGAACAAGCGGTAGTCGGTACACCGGCCGTGTAGAAAATATCCTTAATCCCAGTCGGGACACCGATTAGCGGCGCACTGGATCCTGCATCAAGTTCAAGCTGTTTCTGATGAGCCTGGACAATCACCGCTTCAGGATCAACGTGGACCCACGCATGCAAATGATCTAGATCATTGATGCGTGCCAAGAGAGCCTGTACAAGCTCTACAACCGAAAAACTGCGTGCCCTCAGCCCGCTGACAATTTCAACGGCACCGAGTTCGTGGAGATTCATCAGGAGTGAAAGTGCCGAAAACGTATTCTGCCGTCTCGCTCGATTTGCTCAACCAGAGCCAGGAATTTATTCCCGATATCGGTTAACTTCTTCGCCACGAAAACGTGCGACCCGATTCATCGGAGGTAGTGGCTCGTCATAAAAGAACTCGGGAAGGTCGTCATCTGCATCGGAAAACCCTGCCGCCCGGTTAAATTCGTGTTCAAGGCGCAGCGTTTCATTTCCCAGTTCATCATAAAACGAGATTGGCAAATCCGTACCAAGAGCGTCGTTGATCGCGTTAACAATAAAGTCTGCGTGAGTGTGAGTCACCGAGCGGCCAAAGATACAAAGCCCTAACGCATCCGATGCAGCCATCATACGTTGCACATCAAAACTGGCCGCTACAATCTGCTCTGCGTTCATCTCACGGCAGTCGAGTTTGGGAAGATTGCCCGCGGTATGATCAGCGCCCTGCGCCGTCATCATCATGGTGATACCAGTTCCCTCTACCACCCGCGGGTCATACGCACTGATCGCTTGCTGCTTAATGACAGGAACTCGGGCCACACCGTAGTGAGCCCCAACCCGAGCGGTGCCTTGTGCCCATAGCTTGCCATTTTCAGATCCTGCCCGAATTTCTTCAAGTGCGCTGAGCATAAAATCGACGTCTCCGAACTGACCCTGACCAGCCTCCATCAGTACAGCGATCAGCGCTCCCGCCTCAATGGTATCGATCCCCAGATCGTTGGCGACAAAATTCACTCTGGCCAATTCGTCGGGATCAGTCAACCCACAGTTCGACCCCATTAAACCAATCGTTTCGTATTCGACTGGGGAGACAATCTCTTTACCATCAGGATCGACGTAGACGTTACTGCACTCTATGGTGCACCCAGGCATACAGGCATGCGCAGTTTCTCCGCCACGCTCGGTATTTTGTTCGCGGATAAATTCGCCACCGAGACGGAAAATTTCTTTATCTGTATCAACAAGGCGGCCTGAAGAAAAGTTTCGAGTTGGCAGGCCTCCAAGGTAATTTTGTGTATCGGCCATCAGGGCAGTGCCGTAGAGCTTCATATTCTGTGCAATCTCATCTTCCTTGAGCAATGCGTTGTACTTCTTGACAGCCCCAATCACCTTTTTTCGATCGTGCAGATTAGGCATACGGTTAAGGTCGACGACAATTGCCTTTACCTTTTTGACACCCATCACCGCGCCGACACCGCCTCGGGCAGCAAGACGAGAAGGTCGAAGGTCGGTATCGCTAAAGGAGATCCCGGATAAGAGTCCTTGATATTCCCCTACCGGACCACAAAGTCCCAGACTAACCTTTTTCCCAAACTCCTTATGAAGTTTCGCGGCGCACGCAAAATTGGATAGTCCCAGATACTCGTCCGCCGGGCTGAAGTTGACGGACCCGTCCAGCGCGATATGTATGATTGACCAATCGCTGCATCCACCATTTAGTGTAAATCCTGCAATACTCAATTGTCCTAAAGCGAATCCGAAGGTACCTCCGGCATTTGCCTCTTTGATCCCACCCGTCAGCGGACTACGGCAACCTACGCTTAGTCGGTTTGCGTTTGAAAAATTCGTACCGGCAAAAGGGCCAGCAGAGAAAATCAGCGGGTTAGCAGTGGATAGCGGATCAACTGTCGCAGCGCCGCACTCAACGAGGGTACGCGCAATGAAATACCGCCCGGCACGCGCAACCTGATCTCCGGTTAGGGATTCCCGGCGCACGCTCTTTGCTGCAAGATCAAAATGCAGGTAGTCTCTCATGTCCTCTCCTTGGTAAAAAGTTCGGTAAAAGGTCGATTCAGCGTCGGATCAATCGCCAAACCAGCGGTAAAGTAATAACCGCAAGAATAATCTTAAAAATCTCGGCTGCGATAAACGGTGCTAATCCTAAAGTGAGCGCCGTGGCGCCACCCACCACGGTAGCCAGCCAGCCCACGCCAAAAAGAAAGATCAGTGCTTCACCGATAAGCATTGCCGCAAGCGTGGTTAAGACAGCGCGATCCCAACCGCGGCTGGCTAGCAGGCCCATTACCGCCATTGCGACCAGAAAGCCTACCAGATAGCCACCCGTGGGGCCCATGAGATAAGCCAGGCCCGCCCCCTTGGCAAAAACGGGCAGCCCGAGTACGCCTTCCAGTAAATAGAGTGCGCCAGTGGCTGAGGCTAACCTGAATCCGAAGGTCATGCCGAGCACCAGCACTACGAAGGTCTGCATGGTCATTGGTACCGGCCAGAAGGGTACCTGCACCTTTGCGGATATCGCGAGCAAGGCTGAGCCAGCGATCACAAGCAGTGTTTTGGCAACCAGTGAATTTCGAGTACTGGGCCAAAGCTCAAAAGCTAACGTAGAGTGCATGTTTATTCCTTAAGAAAAAAGAGGTTGAGCGCGCGATCACAGAAATGACGCTAAATTTCTCCAGAGAATCGGGAAAGGAAGATTGCTCGTCCAGGGGTATTGTCGTTTTCAGGACCCTGCGTGTCAAAGTGCTTAATTGGCTTAGCTTACTGGCATTAGCAATCTTATATGGAATTCATCTTTTACCTCAGACTTTGTCGACGAGTTTGCGATATCTAATCCAACACGCAACCCATCGCACCAGCAGACCATGCTCAAGAGTCCGGCCCCAGGGAACTAAGATATTGTGCTACGAAATCATGCCCGGCTTCACGCGCAAATGCCCGAGTTAATTGCTGAGTGACCGGACCGGGGACCGTTGAGGCTCCCAAAGTCATGCCATCGTAGGTGCGAACCGGACAAATACAAAAGCTGGTAGAGGTGATAAATGCTTCGTCCGACTCGGCGGCGTCCATTGCCGTCAGATCGGTCTCTCGTACTTCGAAACCTTCGGCCAAAGCGAGTTCAATAACCACCTGCCGACTGACGCCAGCCAACACATACCGGGCATTGGGGGTAAATACAATGCGGTCTTTGACTAGGAAAATATTGCTGCCGATCCCCTCACAAAGGTAACCCCGAGTATCCAGCAGAACAGCCCAAGCATGGCTTGAGCGATCCCGCACTTCCAAGTCCGCCAGTACCAAATTAAGGTAGTTATGACTCTTGATATTAGGGTCGAGACTTTCGGGAGGCGTCCTGCGAACGGCAGGTGTAAAAACATCAAGCCCATCACGCAGCAGTGGGGCTCGCGCCCGAAGTGGCAACGGGGTGCACTCCACGATCACCGTCGCACCTGTGCTTTGCCATAACTCGCCCCCGACCACGTTCAGCCCCCGGGTCACACGCTGCATTATCCAGTAATCCTCTCCTGGGCCTAAAAGTGGAAGATTTCGCTGAACGGTCTCGAGGGTAATTTCTGTCATTTCAGTTGCAGATAACCCAGGATCTATCATGGCCTTTTCCAGTGACCGGTACAATCGGTCGATATGGGCCTTAAGACGGAAAATCTTTCCAGCAAAAGTTCGCTCGGCATCAAATACCGCATCACCCAGATTGAAACCTCGGTCACGGAAGGATACACAGACCTTGGATTCAGGAAGATACTGTCCGTTGAAATACGCTACCCGTTCCACCAACACACCCCTTTAGTTGTGCCTCACACCCTTCGTTACGGCAACTGAGTTGTCACGCGCAAGGTCGGTGTAGCTCGAACCCTACTTCCTTGGCCGCGTCGATTAGCCAGTGTAGCAAATGATCAGCAAAACTGCGCCGAACAACGATATCGATGGCCTCGCCTCGTTCATCGGCATCGACATTTATCAGTAGGACGTTACTGTGAGCCAGTACGGTCTGGGCACAAAAACTGGCCTGGAAAGCTCGCGGGTGCAGATCTAAAGTGCAGGCTGAACCCAACACATCGCGCCAGGCTGGCCCACCAATTCGTATCACCGTCTGCCCACCGGAAAGATCTACCAGAGAGTAGTGCATGGTCGAAAGATCACTCACGAAAGCCTCGGAAGACTTACTATGTCCAGGTCCCAAAAGTAACCACTCGTCCGGACCCAACCAGCAGCCACGCCATCTGCCAGCAACACTAACGGTATTGGGGAGAAGTGGTAACTCGACCCCAAAATGTTCCTGCACCGTCTGCAGGAAATCCAGCCGCAGCGGATCACCCCTGAGATTGAAGTGCGTCAGAAACGGTTGCTCCTGGAACCAGCAATCCGAGCGATCCGATACCCCGAGTTGCCGCTGAGGCGTCTTGATTTCTGACAGGGGCGAAAAACCGGAAATCATACTATCTCTTGGCGCTGGCGATCATTTTTTGGATCAAGAAACACTGGGCTAGCGATCGTGACCGGAACAATCGTGTCGTCCATCAACTGGGCATACACCGTGCTACCCATTCGTGAGGTGCCCCCCTTGACCAGCGCCAGCGCTATAGATCGTCCCAAATTTGTACTGAAATAACTGGAAGAGACCTGTCCAATCATTGGCACAGGCCGGAACTCGGATGGCGCATTCACCAACTGGGCGCCTTCAGGCAGCACTTGTGCCGGGTCTTTTGTCAGTAAACCGACCAGCTGTTTGCGATTGGCCCGCACAGTATCTGAGCGCGACAACGAGCGCTTGCCAATAAAGTCTTTTGTCTCAGATACTATCCATTGCATACCAAGATCATATGGAGTAACTGAGCCGTCGGTATCCTGCCCGACAATCACATAGCCTTTTTCCGCGCGCAAGACGTGCATGGCCTCGGTACCATAAGGAGTAATATCGAAGCGCTGCCCAGCTTCCATAACCGTCTCCCAAAGCGCAAGCCCGTAGTTCGCGTCCACACTGATCTCAAACGCCAGTTCACCGCTAAAACTGATCCGGCTGACCCGAGCGCTGATTCCGGCCACGCTGCCCTCGCGCATACTCATAAAAGGAAACGCTTCCCCGCCAAGATCAAAATCGCACCCGACACCTTCCAGCAATTGGCGGCTTTGCGGCCCAGCAACACTCATGACCGACCAGTGGTCTGTTACGGATGTGAGAAACACCTTAAGTTCTGGCCACTCGGTCTGTAGCCAGCGCTCCATCCAGCCCATAACCGCCGCTGCTCCACCTGTGGTGGTTGTCATCAGATAGTGGCCGGGCTCAATACAGGTGGTAACCCCATCGTCCATGACCATGCCATCTTCGCCCAGCATCAAACCGTAGCGGCAACGGCCGCCCTGCAGCTTATCCCAGCGATTGGTATATAGGCGGTTTAAAAACTCAGCGGCATCCGGGCCTTTAATATCTATTTTTCCCAGAGTGGACGCATCTAACACGCCAACGCCCTGGCGCGTGGCTAAGCATTCACGATTAACAGCCGTGGGCATATCTTCGCCATCGCGTGGGTAATACCATGGTCGTTTCCATTGACCCACGTCCTCAAATATTGCGCCCTGACGTACATGCCATGGATGTACTGCAGTTTTCCGGATTGGATCAAACTGGTTCTCACCGATGGCACGGCCAGAGATCGCACCAAAAGTGACGGGCGTATAGTTTGGACGGAACGTCGTCGTCCCAGTCTCGTTAAGCGTTTGGCCCAGAGCGCGCGCCAGAATCGCCATGCCGTTGATGTTTCCTAGCTTCCCCTGATCCGTGCCAAAACCTAAGGCGGTATAGCGTTTGACATGTTCTATTGATCGATACCCTTCACGTACCGCCAAATTGACATCAGCAACGGTGGTATCGTTCTGGAAGTCGAGAAATTTCTTAGCCCCCGTTGGGCCAAGTTCAGCGTTGGGCACTTCCCAGCAGGCTTGAATCGAGCCAGATTGACCCCCTTTTGCTATTGGAATATCGAGCTTACCCCCCGACCAGCCACTCGCCCGGGCAGCGGCAGCTCCAGCACTAGCGCCCGCGCCAAGGCATCCTGCAAGATCGAACGTTCCTGCGCTCGACCCCGCTGAGCGCTCTGCTTGTACAGAGTTACCCGGTACAAAGCAGGCAAGGTCCTGGTCAAAACGCGCTTTTGCGCCCGATTGCGAGTGCAGATGCACTGTGGGGCTCCAGCCGCCGGAGATCGCTAGAACCTGGCAATCTAAAAGACCCTTGTGCGAGAGAATGTCGCTACCATCATCGGTCAATCGTGCGAGTTCTATCCGGTTAAGGCCTTTAGCGTTAGTGCGGGTGCCACAAACGACGTGACCGCCGTACACCGGAATGCCTAGGGCCTCGACAGTTTCGACGGCTTGGCCTCTGGGCGACAGGCGTGGATCAACAACCCCACTGACCTCCATGCCGGCCCACGCCATATCAACCGCCGCCTGATAACCCGAATCGTTATTAGTGAAAACCACCCCCCGCCGCCCAGGCACTACTGCGTAGCGGCGAATATAAATCGATACCGCCGAGCAGAGCATTACTCCTGGGACATCATTACCCGCAAATACCAGTGGACGCTCAATTGCGCCGGTCGCAAGCACAACCTGGGAGGCCCGCACCCGCCAGAGCCTCTCTCGGCTAACTCGTGGGTCCGCTTGTCCTGGGCCAAGGTGATGCGTGCGGCGCTCGTTGATAACAAGGAAGTTGTGATCATAGTACCCGGTGACAGTAGACCGCGGCAGTAAGGTCACGTTGGAATTAGACTTAAGTTCACTAACGGTTGCCTCTACCCAGTCCAACGCCGACCCGCCGCTGATCTTCGCGTCGCTATATAACAAACTGCCACCAAAACGGGATTGCTCGTCCGCCAGAATTACCCGCGCGCCAGCGCGCGCTGCAGCCGCGGCTGCTAGCAGGCCAGCAGGTCCTCCCCCAGCAACCAAAACATCGCAATGCCGGTGCATCTTGTCGTACCGATCAGGATCGGGGGCGGCTGGCGCGACTCCCAACCCTGCTGCCCGTCGGATAAAACGCTCATAATGTGTCCATGCCGCGCGGGGCCACATGAAGGTCTTGTAGTAAAAACCTGCCGGAAGTAATCGAGCGAACCAGTTGTTGATCGACCCGAAATCAAATGCAAGGCTTGGCCACCCATTAACCGTGCGCGCGGTCAACCCCTGGTATAACTCGATCTGGGTGGCACGAAGATTAGGTGTGCTGTACGCGTCCTCACCGAGTTGAACCAAAGCGTTCGGCTCCTCTGCACCGGCCCCAACCACCCCGCGCGGTCTGTGGTACTTAAAACTACGCCCGAATAACCGTACCCCTTGTGCCAATAACGCTGAAGCCAGGGTATCACCCGGGTTGCCGGAGTATTGCTTGCCGTTAAAGCGAAAAGTGATACTGCGTGAGCGATCAATCAGACCGCCGGCCGCCAAACGGCGAGCTCCACTCACGGATTTTCCTGTGGCGGGCTATCACCGGCCTGATAAACGGAGGAAATTTTATAGCTGACTGTGTCTCGCACTACGTTAAACCAGCGTCGACAACCACCGCTGTGACACCACTGTTCGGCGTGCCTTCCTTTAGTATTTGCTCGATTAAAAAGGTAATCCGCCCACTCGACGTCAGATAACGCCTCGGGCGCAACTGGCCTGACAATATGCGCTTCACCGCCGCACTGAAATTCGTCCTGATCACGGGGTCCACACCAGGGGCATTCAATCTGAAGCACTTTTGAACTCCATAATCTTGGAATCAGTGGGCCACACCGGCCGCCCCATGTTCGTCAATCAGGGCGCCAGTCGTAAAACGCTCTATATTAAAAGCAGCGTTCAAGGCGTGCGGTTCGTCATGGGCGACGGTGTGCGCAAACACCCACCCGGAGCCGGGCGTTGCCTTAAAGCCGCCAGTACCCCAGCCACAATTGAAGTAAAGCCCCTTGATCGAAGTTTTGGAAACGATCGGGCATGCGTCAGGACATACATCAACAATACCTCCCCACTGGCGCAACATCCGCACCCGGCTGAACACAGGAAATAACTCGACAATCGCTGCAACGTTACCTTCAATAATTGAAAAACTGCCACGCTGGCCATAGCCGACATAGGCATCAATTCCAGCGCCAATCACCAGTTCGCCCTTATCTGATTGACTGATATAGCCATGGACTGCGTTGGACATGACTACTGTGTCAAGCACTGGTTTCAGAGGCTCTGACACCAGCGCCTGTAAGGGGTGACTCTCGATAGGCATCCGTAACTCGGCCATACTACCAAGTACGCTTGAATGACCAGCCGCCACCACGGCCACTTTTGAGGATCGGATCACTCCGCGGTTGGTCTCTACCCCGGTGACAGCACCGTTCTCTTTGAGGATTCCGCTGACTTCACAGTTTTGAATAATATCCACCCCGCGCTCATCCGCTGCCCGGGCAAAACCCCAGGCCACTGCATCATGCCGAGCGACCCCTCCACGCGGCTGAAATGACGCACCCAACACTGGATAGCGGGCATTTTCAGAAACATTCATAGCCGGTACCATCGCCTTAATTTCAGCTGGACTAAGTATTTCGCTATCAATACCGTTCAACCGGTTTGCGTTGGATCGTCGATAAATATCGCGCATGTCCTGCAAGGAATGTCCCAGATTCATGACACCGCGCTGGCTGAACATCACATTAAAGTTGAGTTCCTGACTTAGACCTTCCCACAACTGCAGTGACTTCTCATAAAGGTGTGCTGATTCATCCCAGAGATAGTTTGAGCGAACAATGGTTGTATTTCGGCCGGTATTGCCACCGCCGATCCAACCTTTTTCCAGTACTGCGATGCGCCCAACCTTATGCTTGGCGGCAAGATAATAAGCTGTCGCCAGACCATGGCCGCCCCCACCAACGACGATGACGTCATACGACGGGGCCGGGTCAGGGCTGCGCCAGGCGGCCCGCCAATCCTTGTGGTAACTGACCGCATTACGGGCCAGGCTGAAAATCGAGTAACGGTTTTTTTTCACGTCAAACTTAACGGCTTGCCTTAATAAAACCAGAAGCTAACTGCGAGTGGCGCACTATTGCCACCGGGCATAGCATCAACCCACATCAATCGTTCCGATATACCGGAAAACGTGCGCACAACTCCTTAACTTGCCCTCTAACCGAATCCACGACTGATTCGTCACCCAGATTGTCGAGAATGTCGCAGATCCACTCTGCGATCTGGCGCATCTCCGTTTCACCAAAGCCGCGTGTCGTTCCCGCTGGCGATCCAATACGCAGACCGCTGGTAACAAAGGGTGACTGCGGATCGTTGGGGACAGTGTTCTTGTTGACCGTAATATTCGCCCGACCCAGTGCTGCGTCAGCAGCCTTACCCGTGATGCCCTTATCAATCAGGTCAAGCAAAAACAAATGATTATCAGTTCCCCCAGACACGATGTTGTAGCCGCGGCCGATAAATGCATCAGCCATCGCCTGCGCGTTTGCGATCACCCGCTCCCCGTAGACCTTAAATGACGGTTCAAGAGCCTCCTTGAATGAAACGGCTTTACCGGCGATCGCATGCATTAATGGGCCGCCCTGAGTACCAGGGAAAACAAGCGAGGCCAGTTTCTTTTCGATCTCGGGGTTTGCCCGGGCCATGATCATGCCGCCACGGGCCCCGCGCAGAGTCTTGTGCGTAGTGCAGGTTGTCACGTCAGCGATATCAACAGGACTGGGATAAAGGCCCACAGCGACCAGTCCCGTAACGTGGGCCATGTCGGCAAGCAGGTAAGCGCCCACACTGTCGGCGATATCTTTAAAGCGCTGCCAGTCCAAAAAACGGCTGTAGGCCGAAAATCCAGCGACAATCATCCGCGGCCGATGTTCTTGGGCCAGTTGCTCGACCTGGTCGTAGTCGATCTCCCCAGTATCAGTGTTCAAACCGTACTGCACTGCGTTATACAACTTGCCGGAAAAATTGACGGCGGCGCCATGAGTTAGATGCCCGCCATGGGCAAGACTCATGCCGAGCACAGTATCACCCGGATTGAGCAGTGCCATGTAGACGGCGGAATTGGCGCCTGAACCTGAGTGCGGTTGTACATTTACATAGGCCGCTCCGAACAGCTCTTTAGCCCTGTCAATCGCCAGTTGCTCGGCGACATCAACAAACTCGCAGCCACCGTAATAACGCTTACCGGGATAGCCCTCGGCATACTTGTTGGTCAGGACTGTACCCTGCGCCTCAAGCACTCGCGGACTGGTGTAGTTCTCAGACGCAATCAGTTCGATATGCTCTTCCTGGCGTTGCTCTTCGTTCTGAATCGCCTCCCAAAGTTCCGGATCAAAATCCGCGATGTTGTCTTTGCTGCTGAACATATCGATGCTTCCTCAATTGGTAGGTTCGGCGGGCCAACGGCTCCCAGGAAAAGGGTGGGCGAGGGATTTTACCGGAGTACCTGCCAACAACCCAATACCAAATGGGTAATTAATCCGGCAGATCAATCAGCCCGGGACCGGGCCCATTGCTGGAGACTGACCAGAGACCGGCTACCATGGTATCGGATCTGGTCCTTTGAGTAACGCCACTTCTCGCCTACCGGGCAGGCTAAACGCGAGCGGCAACTGACCCCGCAGCCCCCGGGGTCGGCAAGTCGCTGGGGAAGACAAAGATCCATTGCGATCGATTGCTTGCGGGTCACGGCCCCGACGGGACAGGCTTGGATGCAAGGTTTTGACTCGCAATCATCACACGGGGAGTTCGCTGTAAAGGTCTTGGTGAACTGCAACGGCGCATCGACTAAGAAAACGGCGCGGTAAGCGAACCAGGGGCCGTAAACTGGGCTGATATCCATCCCGAGCGGGGACGGGCTCCCCCATCCGGCCCATCGACCCAGTTTTTGCAGTGGAACCAAGGTCGAGCCCGGGTAAAGCAAGCGCGGCTTTGCTCCTCCCCAGAAGCGTCGGCAGACTTCCAGCACAGCTTTTTGGGAGGCCAAATCGAAAAGCTCAGTTTCAAGGCAGTTTTCCTGTCGAATCCGTTCCCATAGGCCGGGCCCACCCATCCCCAGTAGAACCAGTTTTTCAAAGGGCTGTGTCTTCACCTTCGCATTACCCCATACCCGGGCGAGCTCCGGTGGAAATGCTGCAACATCCAGAACAGCGCGCAAATTAAAGCCCTGCATAGCAAGCCATTCATGGCCCGCGCTTATCGATAGAGGAGGGTCTGACACAAAATCAGTCGTTAATCCGGTAAGTTCATTGGTGAGAGGCAATCAAGCGTGTCGCTTTGCTATAGTTACTCTAACGTACTTCATCAGATCAGATTACAACTCAACCGGTTTTATTGCTTTTTGGCTTCCTGTGTCATTCATGGTCATCGCGGCGCTCGAGGCCTCGCACCAGAGAACACGATAGCCGGCTTTGCCCGGGCGTGTCAGGTCGGTGTGGATGGGATCGAACTGGATGTTGTCATCAGTGCCGATGATCGGGTCGTTATCCACCACGATCCCCGGCTGAATGAGACGCAGTGCCGGGACCAAAGCGGAAACTGGATCGCCTCCGACGGTCCTCGTATTCGGGAACTCCTCTCCTGTGACCTCAGTAGTTACGATATTGGTCGTGCCAAACCTGGATCTAAAACCGATCGAGACTTTCCCCAGCAATCGCCTGCCGATGGTGAATGGATACCTTTGCTGGGTGAGCTTGCCGCCTGGTGGCACGATCTTCGCGGAAGCCGGCCAATTTTAAACATCGAGCTCAAATCTCATCCCGATTACCCCGATGACACGCCACCACTTAAGGACTATTCCAGAATTATTGTCGATGAACTCGATCGATTCGATCTGATTGGGCATGCCTGGCTACAGGCTTTTGACTGGCGTTTGCTACAACTTATCCAAAAAGCCTGTTCACGGATACCAACCGGCTATCTAAGCTGCGCCCGGGCCGGAGAATCGACAATCTTTCCTGGCGGTGTATCCCCATGGCTGGCAGGGTTTGATCCAGATCGGTTTGGCGGCAGTACGCCCCACGCGGTACACGCTGCCGGTGGCACCTTTTGGGGTCCCTGGTTCGGGGACTTGAACGCGGCAGTTATCCAAGAAGCAAAAGCGTTCGGCTTGCCGGTCCACACCTGGACAGTAAATGAATCCGAGGACATCAGCCAGGCCCTGGATTGGGCGGTAGATGGCATTACAACGGACTATCCTGATCGTGCACGCCGGTTAGTCAACGCAAGGCATCTGGCGTCGCCCACAACAGGCTCTTTTGAAGCTCAACACCCGGCACACCTACGCGCATGACCGACTCACCTTTGCTATCCGTTCGCGATCTTCGCGTCGTTTTCCAAATGGCGACGGGTGAGATTGAAGCACTTCATGGGGTCAATTTTGATATCGACCCCGGCAGCACCGTTGCCCTGGTCGGAGAATCCGGATCCGGAAAATCAGTAACCGCACAGGCGGTCATGGGTATCCTGCCGAGCAACGCCCGAATCATCTCCGGCGCTGTGATCTTTAACGATCCGGATACTGGGACACAAACCGACATTGCACAGGTGCCAATCCAAAGCCCGGTATTGCAAGCGATTCGCGGTGGGCGCATATCCATTATTTTTCAAGAACCCATGGTTTCATTGTCGCCGCTCCACACTGTGGGTGACCAGGTCAGTGAAGCCTTGTTTTTGCATCATTCAGTGAGTCATGCGCAAGGTATGGAACAGACCGAGGCGATGCTCAAAATGGTTGGGTTTCCTGATCCGGCACGAGCGCTTCGGACATATCCCTTTGAGTTGTCCGGCGGTCTACGGCAACGTGCCATGATCGCTATGGCACTGGTGTGTCGACCAGCCCTGCTGATCGCCGACGAGCCCACCACAGCCCTAGATGTCACCGTACAGGCACAAATATTAAACCTTATCCGGGACCTTCAATCAGAGCTACAGATGGCGCTGCTACTGATTACCCATGATCTTGGGGTCGTCGCTAACATGGCTGAAACAGTCGTCGTGATGTACCACGGAAAAGTGGTTGAAAGCGGTAGTGCCAGGGACATCTTCGGCCAACCCGAGCACCCCTATCTTAAGGCGCTCTTTAAGGCTGTTCCACGATTCGATATGGACCCAAATGAGCGACTGGTGCCCGTCAGACCTATCGAACACCACCTGGGCAATCAATTCCAGAAGTCAGGAACAACGGCAGACCCCAGCCTTCCAATCCTAAAGGTCAAGGGATTGTGTAAATCGTTTGGTGTACGCCGATCCAGCATCTTCGGAGACAACGCTGCTGACGAAATCAAGGCAGTGGATAATGTCTCGTTCGAGATAAAACGTGGTGAGTGTCTCGGCCTGGTGG
The DNA here is from genome assembly GCA_014239255.1 of Gammaproteobacteria bacterium. Lineage (GTDB taxonomy): Bacteria > Pseudomonadota > Gammaproteobacteria > Arenicellales > UBA868 > UBA868. Next base: position 5,452 of record JAAZZE010000037.1, on the reverse strand, counting down.
GTGAAAGTGGCTGCGGTAAAACCACCCTTAGCAAGATTCTGATGCGTGCGGTTACACCTGATTCGGGCAGTGCGACCTATCAGGATGGCGACAACATTCTCGACCTTTTTAATCTCAACGAAAAGGCAATGATGGCACTGCGGCGCAAGATGCAATTGATCTTTCAGGACCCTTTCAGTTCACTTAGTCCCCGCATGACGGTATACGATATTGTCCGCGAGCCGTTGGTTATTCACGGGCGGGGCGATTCAGCCTCACAGCGTGATATGGTTCAGGAGTTGATGCGGCTGGTTGGCCTCGATCCCCGTTTTCTCAGCCGTTACCCGCACAGTTTTTCCGGTGGACAACGCCAGCGAATCAGTATCGCCCGGGCACTGGCATTGCAACCGGAGTTCCTTTTGTGCGACGAGCCAGTCTCAGCGCTGGATGTATCTATCCAGGCGCAGGTGCTTAACCTGCTGAAAGACCTAAAACGGGATCTGGGTCTGACCTACCTTTTTATATCTCATAATCTTGCAGTCATCGATTACATTGCCGATCGGGTTGCCGTGATGCACCGCGGCCGGCTGGTCGAGTTTGCATCACGCGATCAACTCTTTAATAGACCCGCACACCCCTACACCCGATCACTGCTGCACGCGGTGCCACACCCCGACCTTGCCCGCCCATTGGATTTCGGTCGCATAGCGGCATCCGGCGGCAACGACCCCAAACAGTGGCCAGAGGCTTTTCGCTCATCCCCCAATCATTCAACCCAATGGCTGGATTTGGGCGATGGTCATCAGGTCCGTGCCAGCGCCAACGCCAATATAGGAGAAATATTCAAATGAAACCGGCGGTCACCCGACTTTTGACTATGTTCAGCCTGCTCTTGTCGAGCCTCGTTTTTGCAGAATCCCCCTTGCTCGTCGAACGTGTCAGTTCAGGGATGCTGCCAGCCGCGAGTGAACGCTTACCCAAAGCTCCGATGGTCACTGACCTGTCGTCGATGGGCCGTGAGCCGGGCGTCCATGGTGGGGACATCAACCTGCTCATGGCACGCGGTAAGGACACGCGGATGCTCACCGTATACGGATACGCGCGCCTGTTGGGTTATACGCCTTCGCTTGAGCTGCAACCTGATATCGCCCTGCGTGTTGACATCGAGGGTGACCGGATTTTCACGTTCCATTTGCGTCCAGGACACCGATGGTCGAATGGTCAACCTTTTACCAGCGAGGATTTTCGCTACTACTGGGAAGATATCGCACTTAATGAGTTTCTTTCGCCGTTTGGCCCCCCCGAGGCATTACTGGTCAACGGTGAACCTCCAAGTGTCGAGATTATCGATGAGCACACAGTACGATACAGTTGGCTGGCTCCAAACCCACTTTTCGCGCCTGCTCTGGCGGGCGCCCGCCCACTGTATATCTATACTCCTGCCCATTATCTCAAGCAGTTTCATGCCAGCTACGTCGATGCAGACCAACTTAAGGCAATGGTAGAAGAGGCTGGAGTACGAAACTGGGCCGGGCTACATACCCGGTACGGTCACCAGTATAAATTTGACAACCCGGATCTACCCACACTGCAGCCCTGGCTCTGCGTTACCCCAGCACCATCCGAGCGGTTTATTTTCGAGCGCAATCCCTATTTTCATCGTACCGACTCCAAGGGCCAGCAACTGCCCTACCTCGATCGTGTCATCGTGAATATCGGCAGTTCTGGGCTCATTCCAGCAAAGACTGGGGCCGGAGAATCGGACCTACAGGCACGTTATTTGCGTCTGGACAACTACCCTTTTTTAATGGAAGGCGGAGAACGGAACAATTTCTCGGTGCGACTGTGGCAGATGGGGGTCGGCTCGCAGATGGCGATCTACCCAAATCTTAATACCACCGACGACGCATGGCGGGTCCTTACCCGGGATGTTCGCTTTCGCCGGGCGTTATCGCTTGCCATCGATCGTGATGAGATTAACCAGGTTATCTATTTTGGTCTGGTCAACCCAAGCGCGAATACTGTACTACCACAAAGCCCGCTATACCGTCCTGAGTATTCAAGCCAGTGGTCTGAATTTGACCTGGCAGCTGCAAATTCGCTGCTGGATGATATTGGATTGACCGCCCGAGATTCAGAGAACCTTCGGCTGTTGCCAGATGGTCGCTCCATGGAAATCGTGATCCATTCGGCAGGAGAAAGCACAGAGCAGGCTGATCTTCTTGAACTCATCCACGATACCTGGCTGCAACTGGGCATCAAGATCCATACCAAACCATCGCAGCGTGAAATATTCCGTGAACGCCTTTATTCGGGCGAAGCCGTAATGTCGATCTGGACTGGATTGGATAACGGATTGCCCACCGCCAATACGCCACCTACGGAACTCGCGCCGACCAATCAGACCCAACCCCAATGGCCAATCTGGGGTCAGCATTTTGAAACCGCGGGACTCACCGGCACGGCCCCGGATCTGGCTGAAGTAACCGAACTGGTATCACTACTAAAGACCTGGCGCAACTCAGCGGATCATGACTCTCGAAAGGCGGCCTGGGAGCAAATGCTTGCGATTCATGCCGACCATGTCTTTAGCATCGGTACGGTAAACGCCGTACCGCAACCAGTGGTTGTTAATAACCGGCTGCAAAATGTGCCCCAGGAAGGCATTTATGCCTGGGCTCCGGGAGCGTACTTCGGCATGTACCGCCCGGATACCTTCTGGCTGGCCCACTAGTTACGAAAGACCAAAACCAACGACATGTTCCAATATTCCATTCGACGACTGTTGACCATGATACCGACGCTGATCGCGATCAGCGTCATTGTCTTTGTGATCATCCAATTGCCGCCGGGTGATTACCTGGAAAGTCATATCGCCACCATGCAAGCGCAGGGTGAAGGTGTCGATCAGAAGAAGATTGCGTTTTTGCGAGAGCAATACGGGCTTGACCAGCCAATGTGGCAGCAGTATCTGACCTGGGCCATCGGCTTTGTCCAGGGCGATCTGGGGTATTCCTTTGAGTACGACCTGCCGGTAAGGGAGGTGGTCGGCGACCGGATGTTTCTGACTGTCCTGATCTCGGTTATCACTATCATTTTCACCTGGCTGATCGCATTCCCGATTGGCATTTACTCCGCCACCCATCAGTACAGTTGGGGTGACTACGGGCTTACCTTTATTGGTTTTATTGGCCTTGCGACACCCAATTTTCTACTGGCTCTGGTGATGCTCTACTTTGCCAATGTGTATTTTGGAACATCCATCGGTGGCCTCATGGATGCTGAGTTCATTGGCCAGCCATGGAGCAGTGCCAAACTGATGTCGGTGCTGGAACATCTTTGGATTCCGGTCATTGTGATCGGCACCTCAGGCACCGCTGCCATGATCCGCCGTCTGCGGGCCAATCTGCTCGACGAACTGGAAAAACCATATGTGGTCACTGGCCGCGCCAAAGGCCTACCGCCCGGAAAACTTTTGCGGAAATACCCCTTACGAATGGCGTTGAATTTTTTTGTGTCAGATATCGGTAACCTTCTTCCCAGCATCATCTCTGGCGCCGAGGTCACTGCCGTGGTGCTCTCGCTACCCACCACCGGCCCGTTACTGATCGCCTCATTGCAAAGCCAGGACATGTACCTGGCCGGCTCTTTTTTGATGTTTCTGGCGATCTTGACCGTTATTGGCATGCTGGTCTCGGATTTACTTCTGGCAATGCTTGACCCGCGAATTCGCCTGCAAGGAGCCCCGGCAAAATGAGTAACCCGGATACACCGCACTACGTTTCTGGCGAACCATTTGATCCTCAATCGGTCGAACGGCTCAACGCGGCCCAGGAACAGTTGTATCTGGCCTCTCAGTGGCGACTGATGTGGTGGAAACTCAAACGCCATAAGTTAGCCCTGATCTGTGGCGCTGTTCTGGCAATCTTCTACATTGTTGCCGCATTCGCCGAATGGTGGGCGCCGTACGACCTGCATACCCGTAATGCCCGGTTTATTCACGCTCCGCCCCAAGCGATTCACCTTTTTCACGAAGGTAAGTTCGTTGGCCCGTTTGTCTACGGCTATCACTACAAACTGAACATGTCCACCCTGAAGCGCGAATTCAATGTCAATAAAGAAAGCATTCAGCCACTGCGCTTTTTCTGCCAGGGAGATCCATACCAGTTCTGGGGTCTTATCGATTCGCGGTTTCATCTCTTTTGCCCCAGCACCAACTCAATGAAGTACCAGAGTAATGATGAGACTTTCAGCCTGGCGACTAAAGGCGGTACTTTGTTTTTGCTGGGGACAGATCGCCTTGGCCGTGACCTGTTATCACGCATTATCTACGGCTCGCGGATATCACTCACCATCGGCCTGGTCGGGATCGCGTTTAGTTTTGTCCTTGGTATCGTTATCGGCGGTCTCGCGGGATATTACGGAGGCTGGATCGATGCCCTGGTACAGCGTGTAATCGAGGTCCTTCGCTCTTTTCCGGAAATACCACTGTGGATGGCACTCTCGGCCGTGCTTCCGGTCACCTGGAGCCCGCTGCTGATATTCCTGGGTATTACCGTGATTCTGGCGATGCTGGATTGGACCGGTCTTGCACGTTCGGTTCGATCCAAACTGATGGCGCTTCGCGAAGAAGACTACTGCACCGCGGCCCAACTGCTCGGCGCAAAACCTGGGCGAATTATCGGCCGGCACCTGTTACCCGGATTTATGAGCCACCTTATCGCTTCTGCCTCGCTATCGATCCCAGGGATGATTCTTGGGGAAACCGCGCTCAGCTTTTTGGGGCTGGGGCTAAGGCCGCCGATCACCAGTTGGGGAGTCTTATTGAACGAGGCTCAGAACATCAACGTGGTTGCGCTATACCCGTGGCTGATGCTGCCGGTCGTGCCAGTGATCATTATTATTCTGGCATTTAATTTCTTTGGTGACGGTCTGCGCGATGCTGCCGACCCATACAAAACCTGAACCCCACTAAGAGGAACCTGCTTTGGCCGTAACAATCCCTGAGAACTATGTCAGCGGCGGATTTGCCATGGAGTTTGAAGTACCCTGGATGACCCCAGGTGCTGTTCATAAACTTGATGAACTGGTTCGCTCCGATGATCGGGTAATAGAGGTTGGCACTGGTGGTTCTACTTTATTCTTCTCAAGACGCTGTCGCGCCGTCTTGGGCATCGAACCCAGTATCGAGTGGGCAGATACCGTAGTGACCGAAGCGCGGACACGGGCCCTTGGCAATGTCGATATTGTTGCCGAACCTGACCCTGAGGCGCTGATCAAGCTGGCAAGCCGCCTTGGGGCTTGCTCAGTGTTATCTGTGGACCCTGATGATGGTTATGACCGGGATGAACTCCAGGATATCCTGGCTACCCGCGCCGGCGATGAGTTGCAGGTAGTGGCGATGGATAACTACGGCGCCCGTGACTTATTCACCCGCTCGTGGGATTGGGATAACGACAAGGTGATCGCAAGC
>JAAZZE010000036.1:230-22855 GCA_014239255.1 Gammaproteobacteria bacterium | reverse complement strand
GATGCCAACGTCGGCCTGCTGTCACTGGCTTTTATGATGTTTTTCCTGGGTTATCTGATCACTGCGTTCCGCTGGCGTATGCTCCTGTCCGCCCAGGGTGTGCATGCGCGAATCGGATTTCTCGTCCAATCTTTTTTGGTCGCAATATTTTTTAACAACCTGCTACCTTCGACTATTGGCGGGGATGTGGTGCGGATCTATGATTCCTGGCGTCTGGGGAACAGCCGTTCCGGTGCCGCATCGGTAGTTATCGTTGACCGGCTGATGGGCCTGCTAGCGCTGGCAAGTTACGCGTTGATTACCGTGATAGCAGCGAGACAACTGGCCGATGTGGTTCCGGCACTGCCGGCTCTGGTACTGGGCACAACACTTGCTGTTGGTGGCTTAGCTTGGTTTGTTTTTTTTGCACCGCGGCGTCTTTATCGAAGCCTCGAGCAATACCTCGATCGGCGGACAACTCAACCCTGGCGCATCATTGCCAAAATCGCTTCAGCTTTCTCCATATTTAGCGGGAGACGGGATCTTCTGGTTCGGGCGTTTGGCCTGTCCCTTTTGCTTCAACTTAACGTAATCGTTCACTTCATTATTGTCAGTCGGGCGTTAGGGATAGATATTCCGGTACTTGCCATGTTCACAGTGATTCCTCTCAGTATATTCGTAACCATGTTGCCAGTTTCCATAAACGGCATTGGCCTAAGAGAAGGCGTGTTTGTTTTCTTTTTCAGCGCGTATGGTATTGATGCTGTGGAGGCAATCGCTTTTGCCTGGATCGCACTCGGCTTTGTGATGCTGCAAGGGGTGATTGGGGGGATACTTTTTGCAGCCCGTGGAGAAAGTAAACAGCCCTCTTAACTGACCGCCAGGTTGTAGTGAAACTCACCCAGCGGGAGTGGGCCGTTAAGGGCGCAGATAAACCAACACCCGGTCCCCGGAGTCGCTCTCAAAAACCTTTTCGGGGGCGTTACCCAAAGCATCCAACACCCAGGCATGGGTTTTGACAGCTGAGCGCGGTAGGCGAAACGCCACGTAAGCGGCATCAGGCCAAAGGCCCTTGCGTAGCCTGTGCAGAATCTTAGACACATCCTCAACAATATATTCACGATCATTATAACGCCCAGCATAATAGGCGATCCGCTGGTCGTTACTGACCAGCGAGCCTACTGTGTGCGTGTGGCTTGCTAACCACAGGCCAGCATCCTTGACCGCTCGGGAACGGGTAACGTTATCGACGCCGCTGACACATTCCCCGACACCCCACAGCACCACAAATACAACCAATGCCCGTGCCGGCGTTTTAAGTTGATGCCACCGAATTGCGCCCGGTACCCGTTCCAAAGCTAAGGGAACTAGCAACAGGGCTGTTACGCTGAGCGCCAATGGGTAACGTGCAACCAAGAACAACTTCACAACCGCAAACACCAACAGGATGGCCAGGTGCATACCAAGCAGGCTTGCCCAAAGCCTATTCAGAACTTTGTGCGGGAACCGAATCCCAGACCACGCCCCAGCTAAAACCAGTAAGGCCCAGGGTATGGTCAATTGCGAGAACGTGGCGGAAACGAGAATCATCAGAACAGCAAATATAAAGAGTGCCCAGGCATATTCTTTTGCATACTGACCGAGAAATTCCTGGCGCAACACAGTGATCTTGTGTGTGAAAATGACGCTGGTCTGCTGCCATGCATTAGCGACGACATCCAGCGGCCCACTAAAGGCTGCTAACGAGTCAACCCCAGCATTAGGCGCTAATAACCACCAACCCAGCACAACCGCAAGTAGCCCTGCTGAAGCAGCCAGCAGTAGTAGCCAGAGCCAGGGTGAACTCCTGCCTGCACCTCGGGTGAAACTCAGTAATAGTGGTGTTGAGAGTAGAAACACTACTCCCTCGATACGAAACAAGCTTGCAATTGCAAACGCGATGACAACCCCGATCCGGTAATGTAGAGCAGGCTCGCTGACACTACGCGCCAAGTACCAAATAGCCACCAGGTAAAACGTTAGGTAACCGGCATCACGGATGATAAAAGCACGATATTCGTTGAAAGCCGGATGCATGACTGCAACCAGCCCCGCGAAAACGGTTAGCCGTTGTGATGTGCCGCCAAACGCACGCACTACCAGCACGAACAATACTGATGATGCGGTAAAAAATCCGGCGTTGAGTAGTTGTCCGGCCCACTGGTAACTAATACCCAGCAACTCACCAAGCAGTAGCATCAACAACGAAAAAAACGGCCATTGGTGCGAGGTAAATACACCGGCCCAGTCGCCAGAGGCCAGGAGCTCTGCCACCCGCACATAGATCATGCCATCGTTATTGATGACATCGTCAATATAAAGACACCATGCCGAGGTGAGCACGCCGGAAAGAGCGCATAGCGCCAGGACGCTAATGACAAAACGCTTATCCGCTGGCTGGTCAGTAAACAACTTCATAACAGACTATCGTCAAATATGCTGGCGGGCCCAGCTGATACAGGTTTGTGCATACCCGCTCCTTCAAGGTAGCATCTTTTCGTGGGCAAACAATTCTGCGGTGGTTTCGCGGTTGCGCACCACATGGTATCCCGAACCATCGGCCATGACTGCCGCGGGGCGTGGTCGGGCGTTGTAATTGGAGCTCATAACAAAACCGTAGGCGCCGACAGAGCGCACCGCCAGTAGATCCCCCTGCGCCACCGCAAGGCGCCGACCTCGAGCAATAAAATCACCGCTTTCGCAAATCGGGCCAACCACATCGCAATTCCGAACTTCACCGCTACCCGGATTCACCGCAACAATCTCGTGCCAGGCCTGGTATAGCGCCGGGCGCAACAGGTCATTCATCGCCGCATCCACGATAACGAAATCCCCTTCGGGGCCCGGCTTGATGTACTCGACCCGGGTTAACAATACACCGGCATTACCAGCAATCGCGCGGCCCGGTTCAAGTGTCACGGCGAGCGTACAGCCCCGACGCTGGAGAATCTCAAGCATCGCCTTTGTATATTGGGCTGGGTCCGGTGGATTTTCATCACAATAACGAATCCCGACCCCGCCACCCAGGTCCAGATGCTGTAGGGAGATGTCGAACTCCGACAAGGCATCCACCAGATCAAGCACGCGTTCAAGTGCGTCGCAAAAAGGAGTAATCTGTGTCAATTGCGAGCCAATATGGCAGGCAATCCCGGTGATGCATACCCCTTCCATACCTGCAGCCCGCTGGTAAAGACGAAGCGCATCGGTTGCCGATACACCGAACTTGTTCTCGCGCAGACCGGTCGCAATATACGGATGGGTTTTGGGGTCTACATCGGGGTTGATTCGAAAAGCGATCGGCGCCCTTTTGCCCAGACCAAGTGCTACCGCGTTCACACGCTCGAGTTCTGCCTCGGATTCCAGGCTGAGGTTACGAACCCCGACACAAAGGGCCTGCTCAATTTCAGCCACTGACTTGCCGACGCCGGAAAACACGACATCACCCGGAGCGGCGCCCACAGCCAGCACACGATCGAGTTCACCGCCCGAGACAATATCAAAACCAGCACCGAGGCGTTGTAGCACCTGCAAAACAGCCAGATTGTCATTGGCCTTTACCGCGTAACAGATATGATGCGGATAATTGCCAAAGGGTTCATCAAAGGCGCGGTAATGCCTTTCCAGTGTAGCCCGAGAATAAACATAGCACGGTGTACCGACGGCCTCGGCAATCGTCTCGAGCGCTACGTCCTCGGCGAACAGCCGATCCTCGCGATATCCGAAATGATCCACGACTGATGGCTAACCCTCGCTGTCTTCAGATTCTTCTGACGAAGGCGTATCGGGGATATACAGCGGGCCTTTCTGGCCACAGCCTGCCAGCAGTATCCCGCTGCTCAAAAGGGTAAATCCCAGCGCTATCGCGACAATCTGTCGCACCAGAGGGATCAAGCAAGCAGATCTCACCGAGCGACTCATATCAATGCACTGCCAGGGCTTGTCGCGCAGCAGCAACAGCGTCACGAACCTGTCTTGGCGCCGTGCCGCCCGTGTGATTTCGGGAGTCAACCGAGCCTTCCAACGTGAGCACGTCAAAAACATCGGAGTCGATGTGCTCACAGATATTGCGTAACTGCTCCAACGACAGGTCTGGCAACTCAAGCTGGCATGTTTCGGCAAGATGGACTGCCTTACCCACGGCTTCGTGGGCATCACGAAAAGCCATGCCCCGACACACCAGATAATCTGCCAGATCAGTAGCGGTCGTGTGGCCACGCTGTGCTGCCTTACGCATACGTTCACGGTTAAAATTCATAGTGGGCACCATCGCGACAAGTGCCTGCAAGCATGCGTGCGCGGTATCAACACTGTCAAACAATGGTTCCTTGTCCTCCTGGTTATCCCGATTGTAAGCGAGCGGCTGTCCTTTCATCAGCACCAGCAAAGATACGAGGTTGCCGATCGCGCGACCGCTTTTCCCGCGAACCAGTTCGGCGACATCTGGATTCTTCTTCTGCGGCATGATGCTTGATCCCGTGCAAAAAGCGTCGCCCAAATCAACGAAACGGCAACTTTGTGAAGCCCACAGCACCAACTCCTCGGCTATGCGGGAAAGATGAACCCCCAACAAGGCGCACCCGGAACAAAACTCGATCACAAAATCCCGATCCGATACTGAATCCAGCGAATTGGTCGACACCGAATCGAATCCCAATGCCTGTGCGCTCATCTGCCGATCTATAGGAAAACTGGTTCCTGCGAGTGCCGCTGAGCCAAGCGGCGAAACATTAACCCGGCGACGGCAATCGCAAAGGCGCTGCCAGTCACGCTCCAGCATGGCATTCCAGGCCAGCAGGTGGTGGCCGCAGGTCACCGGCTGGGCTGCCTGCATGTGCGTCATACCCGGCATAATGCTAGTCGCTTCTCTTTCGGCCTGGGTTAGTAGAGCACCTTGCAGCGCTGTGATATCAGTGCAAAGCTGGTCAATAGCATCGCGCACGAAAAGTCGCAGATCGGTTGCAACCTGGTCATTACGCGAGCGAGCCGTATGCAGTTTTTTTCCAGGCTCGCCTACCAGTTCAGTCAGGCGCGCCTCGATATTCATGTGCACATCCTCGAACTGCGAGCGCCATTCAAAACGATCCTCGTTAATCTCGAGCGTAATGGCCTCAAGCCCACTAATGATCGCTTCACAGTCGGTATCACTGATCACACCGACGGCGTTCAACATGCGTGCGTGGGCCATTGATCCCGCAATGTCGTAGTGCGCCAGTCGCCGGTCGAAGTGTTCGGACGCGCTAAAGGCCTCGACTGTCGCGTTGGTATCGCTGTCGAAACGACCGCCCCAGAGTTTTTCAGTAACCATGATCTACGTACCGGCTCGATAAGAGCCGCAATTGCCTAGACAACTCTGCTTGGTGGCCGCGGGTACATCCGATCGCTCGGGTAGCCGTGGCCACAGTGCTCTACTGCAGCGCCGACATGTATAGCGACAAGGCATTGATCTGGTGTGTCGAAAGCCGGTGCGCGATAGGTCCCATGATGTTGCTGGCGCGCTCGCCCGACTTGAAAACCAGCAACTGGCGTTCAAGATATTCGGACCATTGTCCGGCCACACGGGGATTGGCCGACGGAATACCATGTCCTGCAGGCCCATGACAGGCCATACAGGCGGGAATTGCGAGCTGGGTAGAACCACCACGGTAGAGCGCTTCGCCCTCATGGGCCAGCGCCAGCTGATCATCATCGATGGCGCGAGGCGCGATGGTCTTTGAGGCATACCAGGCATCAAGGTCGGCCATATCGGCAGCGCTGAGCGACTGGGTCATACCCATCATAATGGGGTTAGCCCGCTGACCAGATTTGAACAAGGCCAATTGTGCGCCGATGTACCCGGGAACCTGGCCGGCCAAAGAAGGAAAGCCCGCATTAGCACTGTTGCCGTCAGCCCCGTGACAGGCGACGCATATCTGCGCCTTGGCCTGTCCTGCCGCCGCATCGCCTGCAGCCAATGCAGCAGTCGAAAACCCGGTCATCACGGTCGCGATGATGATGAATACCAGCCGATTCATTAAACTGCTCCTTCTGTACAAGGGCCTGCCGATCGAGATAGGTACATGCACCAGCGCCGCCCGGCTTCCTGAGTTGAAGTCGGGATGCATACACCTATCCTGAGAGGGTAAGGTTCGCAACCCGAAGAATAAAGCGTGGAATTATACCCTGTGCCTTCAAAAACCTGTGATACCGAACTGCTGCGGCGCGCCGAATACCACTGCGCCGCCCATCACCCGCGCGACTGGGTGGAAGACACGGGTGCCGAGGTCGCCTTCTCTGGACGCTCCAACGTGGGCAAGTCCAGCGCGGTCAACGCCATTACCGGACGTAAGGGTCTTGCCCGTACCAGCAAAACACCTGGACGTACCCAACAGATCATTTTCTTCAGCCTTGATGACACACGCCGACTGGTCGACCTGCCCGGTTACGGTTATGCCAAAGTGCCTGTACAACTGCAGCAACACTGGGAAAAGACGGTACGGCGCTACCTCGAAGAGCGTGTTTCACTGCGCGCGCTGATATTACCTGTGGATTGCCGCCGGGAACCCACTGTGCTCGATTGGCAACTCCTGAAATGGTGTGCAGCGAGTCAACTGCCCGTGCACGTACTACTGACCAAGAGCGATAAACTGGGACACGGCAAAAGCCTCCAGGCGCTGCGCCAGACCCGCGAATCACTGGCCACGATGCCACTAGTCAGCGTGCAACTTTTTTCGGCTACCCGTAACGTGGGCGTCACCGAAGCGCGCGAGCGTATCGTTGATCTTCTTTCAGGACAAGGTAACGGTCGCAAACCTGCCTAACTGTGCGCCTGCGCCCAATTGGCACCGCTACCAACATCAACCTTGAGCTCAACTGCAAGATCAGCCACCGAGCTCATCAAACGGACCACCTCATCGCTGACGCGCTGCACTTCCGATTTGGGCACTTCCAACACCAGCTCATCATGCACCTGCATGATCATGCGGGCACCACAATCATCCTCGCGCAACCAATCATCAACTGCCAGCATGGCCAACTTGATCAAGTCAGCCGCGGTCCCCTGCATCGGTGCGTTGATCGCGGCTCGCTCGGCTGCCTGACGCCGGACATGATTGCTTGAACTGATATCGGCGAGAAATAACCGCCGACCAAATACGGTTTCGACATAACGCTGTTCGCGGACCTGTTCGCGAGTCGCATCCATGAATGCACGCACACCCGGGTAACGCTGGAAATACCGGTCGATATATTCCTGTGCCTGGCCCCGTTCGATACCGAGCTGGCGACCAAGACCAAAAGCCGACATGCCATAGATCAGACCAAAATTGATCGCCTTAGCGCTGCGGCGCTGGTCGTTGTCAACCTGATCCAGGCCAACACCGAACACCTCGGCCGCAGTTGCCCGGTGCACATCCTCACCCTTGCCGAAGGCAGCCATCAACCCAGCGTCGGCCGACAAATGCGCCATGATCCGAAGCTCGATCTGCGAATAATCCGCTGCCACCAGCACTGAACCGGGAGGCGGAATGAAAGCTTCGCGAATCCGTCGGCCCTCGACTGTGCGTACCGGAATGTTCTGCAGGTTGGGGTCGCTGGATGACAGCCGGCCGGTCGCTACTGCAGCCTGGTGGTAGGAGGTATGCACCCGACCAGTATCTGGATTCACCAACGCCGGTAGTTTTTCGGTGTAGGTAGAACGCAACTTACTCAAACCGCGATGCTCGAGTATCAACCGGGGCAGATCGTGCTTCTCGGCTAGCTCAGTAAGTACACCTTCAGCGGTCGAGGGTTGTCCTTTGGGTGTCTTGGCCAACACCGGCAACTGCAAGCGGTCGAACAGAATCTCCTGAATCTGCTTGGGGGAGGCTATATTAAACGGGCCACCGGCTGCGCCATGGGCCTGCTCTTCGAGTTCCTGTATCCGCAGCGCCAGTTCAGTGCTCTGGCGGGCGAGCATGGCGCAGTCCACGAGGACGCCAGCTCGCTCTATGCGGGAAAGTACTGGCACCAGCGGCATTTCAATCCGTTCGAACAACTCGTGCTGTAACGATTCCTGTTGCAGTCGCGGGTACAAAGTCTGATGCAGGCGCAGTGTGATGTCGGCATCTTCAGCGGCATAGGGCCCGGCCTTCTCCAGCGACACCTCGTTGAAAGAAAGCTGCCCCTTGCCTTTTCCGGCAACCTCCTCGTAATGGATGGTTTTGTGCCCCAGATACTTCAGCGCCAGGCTGTCCATATCGTGACGTGACCCGGTGCTGTCGAGCACGTAGGACTCAAGCATGGTGTCAAAACGAATGCCAGCGAGGAAGACTCCGTGGTTGTACAGCACAGCGCAGTCATACTTGAGATTCTGTCCCACCTTGTCGCGGGCCGGATCTTCCAGCAGTGGACGCAATTGCTCAAGAACACTCTCAAGTGAGAGCTGTGCCGGCGCATCCAGGTAATCGTGCGCTAACGGCACATACGCTGCGGCGCCTTTTTCGACAGCAAAGGACACGCCGACAATTCGCGCCTGCATAGCGTCGATCGAAGTAGTCTCGGTATCAAAAGCAAATAACGGTGCCTGCTCCAGCCGCTTGATCCACTGGGTCAGGCTGGGTTGATCTAACACGAGATCATAGTCGGTTGGTACTGTGGAGCCGGACGTATCCAGATCGTTGACCCCACCCAGTTCTGCCAACCAGGTCTTGAACTCGAGTCGTGCGAACAGTTCACGCAACGCATCCTCGTCAGAAGGGGCGATAGTAAGTTCGGTGACCTCCTGTTCCAGTGCAACATCACACTTAATGGTGGCTAGTTGCCGCGATAAATATAACTGCTCTAAAGAAGCACGCAGATTCTCTCCGACTTTGCCGGGAACACTATCAGAGTGCTCAACCAGCTTGTCGAGTGAGCCGTGCTCGCTCAGCCAACGTGCTGCGGTTTTTGGCCCAACCTTGGGAACACCGGGAATGTTGTCCGATGTATCACCCACCAGTGCTAAAAAATCCACAATGCCCTCGGGCGGTACACCGAATTTTTCTTTTACCCCATCGCGATCATAGAGTACGTCCTTCATACTGTCGTACATCATCACCCGGGGGCCCACCAACTGTGCCAGGTCCTTATCACCACTGATGATCAATGTCTCCATACCCTTTGTGGTCCCGGCCCGAGCGAGCGTACCGATCACATCATCTGCCTCGACATCCGGTACCGAGAGCAACGGCAATCCCAGAGCTCGAATAACGCTATAGATCACCTCTATCTGGGTACGCAATTCTTCCGGCATTGGTGGGCGGTTGGCCTTGTACTCACTATAAAGACGATCGCGGAAAGTCTTGCCCGGGGCATCAAACACCACTACGAAGTGCGCTGTTTCATATTGGCGAAGCAGACGACGCAGCATGTTTACAACGCCATACACCGCGCCCGTGGCCTCTCCTTTTGAATTAACCAGATTGGGCATAGCGTGAAAGGCGCGATACAGGTAGGACGAACCGTCAACCAGTACCAGTTTTTCAAACATAGGCAATAGACTCTTGGCGTGCGACCGGGGCGAACACGCCCTCGGCTAGCCCGGTTAGTTTCAGCGCAGTATACGTCGGTCACCTATTATTCGGACCACTTGCGTGTACTGTGCTTATGGGGGATGATTGCCATGACAACATACCGGCAAATATGAACCTATCAATAAAGCCTTTAACCGGGTGGCGGCTCTGGAAAATCGTTCAGTGGCACTGAGGGTTCCGCTGACCCGGATTGTCGCCTTAGCGCTTCTAATCAGTCTTAGCGCAGGCTGCGCACAGGCTCCGGTACAAGCACCATCAACTCACATCCGCTTCTATACCACTAACAACAGCAACCAGTTATCAGAGTTGTCGCTAATTCCCAACCGTGACGAACCGGGTTGTCACAACCTGCTGCTGGCACTAGATATTCATCGGGTGGCACAGGTGGGCTTCAAGGCCTGCGCGGTCTACGCACAAGATGACTGCTCTACTGAATCGGTGCTGACCATGCGCTGGTCGGGAAAACGTTCACGCACCGACGCCAACAAGAACCAGCCAACGACCGAGATGACGCCCGGCGCATTATGGTCGTTTGCCCTCGGACGTGAGGCGACCGTTGCTTCGTGGCACTGCACGCCGAAGACGTAAACAGTCCCAGCGGAAAGCCAACGAAAAACTACTGATCGACCTGGCGCCGTGCGATAACCATGCCCTTGAGCAGGTTAAGCGCCTCACCGATCACGAAGTCCCGATCCTGCAAACGCTCAGCTGGGGCAGCCTCATCAACGGTCTCATTGGACGCGTCATTTTCATTTTCCAGGTGACCGGCAAGATCAGATTCACGAATATCGCCGTGTGTTGACCCGGGTGAAGTCGCCAGCTCCAGTTGCCGGCTAACGATATCCGGCTGGATACCGGTAGCCTGGATAGAGCGGTTGTTGGGGGTGTAATAACGAGCCGTGGTCAGTTTCAGCGCTGCACCGTTTTTCATCGGCAAAATAGTCTGTACCGAGCCTTTGCCGAAGGTTTTGGTCCCCAGAATCAGGCCTCGCTGGTGATCCTGTAGAGCACCAGCCACAATCTCTGAAGCCGAAGCCGACCCCCGGTTAACCAGCACCACCAGTGGCGCACCGCTCAACACGTCGCGGCCAGTCGCTTTGAAAGTAAATGCAGAATCCGCTGCGCGACCCCGGGTCGAGACGATCACCCCCTTGCGCAGGAACAAGTCACTAACTTCAACCGCACCGTTGAGCACTCCACCCGGGTTGTTGCGTAAATCCAGCACTAACCCACTTAAGGGCCCATCGGCTTGTTCTTCAAGTCGCTCAAGCTGTCGACGCAATGAAGCACCGGTCCCAGACTGGAACTGACTGATCCGGGTATAGGCAAAGCGCGCTTCCAGCAATTCCCCGCGCACGCTTTGCAACTGGATGATGGCGCGCGTGACCGTCACATCGAATGGCGCCTCAACTCCCTCGCGGAGGATGGTCAGCGTGATTGCGCTACCCGGCTCACCGCGCATGCGTTCCACCGCCTGGTCCAGACCTTGGTTTTTGACAGAAATCCCATCGAGACGAATGATCAGGTCGCCGCTGTGAATCCCCGCCTCCTCAGCTGGGGTTCCATCCATCGGGGCCACCACCCGGATTACCCCGTCCTCCAGCGTGACCTCCAAGCCCAGGCCCCCGAACTCCCCGCGGGTATCGATGTTGATTTCTCTAAATGAGTCCGGATCAAGATAAGACGAATGCGGATCGAGCCCGCCGAGCATGCCACGCACCGCGTCGCGCAACAGCGTCTCGTCATCCATGGGCTCAACATAATCTGCCTTAATCATGCTGAAAATCTCGGCAAAAAGACGGAGATCCTCAATTGGCAACTCGGCTTGAGCCGGCTGTTCTTCAGCGTCAGCAAATTGTACCGGCGCGCAAAATAGCGCGGCTAAAAGGGTAAAGACTAAAATCGAGGTGGTAGTTTGGTGCATAGTTTTCGAGACAGCGCTGGTATATAAACAGGATTGGCAAAATTAAGGCAGGCAGTATAACGCTCGCTTGTGACCGCTGGGTGACGGCGTTAGGGGTAATCTGTATCGGGAAAACCCGCTTGCCAAGCGCTGTGGCAGACACAAAACATTAAAGAATTAGCGTATAATGTTAATTGAATATTCAAAAAATTTAGGCCTACGCCTCATGGCAATTGCTACAAATCAAAACGAACATTTTGACGGCCGGGCGAACCCGGCAGAACTCTTCCTCGCCAGCGAAGCTGACATATACAACGCCTCCCGATCACTGAAAGCCATGGGACATCCGTTGCGGCTGAAGATTCTTTGTATCCTCGCAAGTGTCAAGGAAACCAGCGTACAGGATCTGGTTGAGCTCGTCGGCACGTCTCAGAGCAACATCTCCCAGCATTTGTCGATCCTGCGTGACAAGGATATCCTCGCCTCGCGCAAAGATGCCAATAAGGTTTTTTACCGGATCGGTGACGACAATATCCTGACGCTGATGGCGACTATGCGCGACGCCTTTTGCAGCTCCCATAACTGAAGTACCACATCAATGGTGCCCCACAGCCGGCCGCGAAGCGCGGTTGCTGTAGACTACCGCCCCTTCTAAGCCCCGACTGACCGACCATGGATCTTGATTTTATTGCCAACAATTGGCACCTTTTTGCTGCACTGATTGTCATCTCCACGCTGATTGGCATTGATACCATGCGCCGAGGTGGCGCTGGCGGCAACCAGGTCAGCGCGGTACAACTGCCGCAGCTTATCAATCAGGAAAACGCGGTGGTAGTGGATGTCTGCCAACCCGAAGAGTTTCGCAAAGGACACATCCCAGCGGCCATCAACATACCGGTTGATCAGATCAAAGAACAGTTGGGCCAATTAGAAAAATTCCGCAAAAAAGACCGGCCTATCGTGCTGTCCTGCCGCAGCGGCCAACACGCCAATCGAGCAGCTACCATGCTTCGTAAGAACGAGTTCGAGCGGGTCTACACGCTGAGCGGCGGACTGGCAGCATGGGAAAAAGAAAACCTGCCTTTGGAACGCTAACACCGCACCCGGAAATCAACCCATGGCCGATACTACTGCAGAAACCGCCAAATCATTATTCCATCTACACCAGGTTTTCATCAAGGATGCCTCCTTCGAGTCACCGTGCAGCCCGGACGTTTTCACCTGGAAAGAGTATCGACCCGAGACCGAAGTTGATCTCAAAGCCCAGCACCATGAAATCGATGCCCAAGAGCATATTCATGAAGTCATCCTCAAGGGTACAGTTACAGCTCGTCACGAAGAACAGGTCGTATTCCTGGCCGAAGTTCACCAAGCCGGCGTTTTTACCGTGCAAGGCTCCAACCCGGAGATGCAGGAAATGATGCTGGAAGCCGCCTGTCCAAACGTGTTGTTCCCGTTTATGCGTGAAACGATTGCCGGGCTGATCTCCAAGGGTGGCTTTCCCCAGTTTCTGATGGGCCCAGTCAACTTCGATGCCATGTATCTGCAAAAGAAAGAACAGGCGGCACAGGCTGCCAAGGACGACGGTGCCGAAGCCCCCGCAGCGAACGGCTGATCCTGCAACTCTGTCGGCCCCTACCTAGCAGGCCACCCGCCCCTTGAAACCATTCCCAGCAACTCCGATCGGCATCCTCGGTGCCGGCTCCTGGGGTACCGCTCTGGCGCTGTTGGCAGCGCGCTGCCAACGCCCAGTATTGCTATGGAGCAACGAATCAGGCCACGCCAAGATGATGGCTCAGACCCGGGCCAATGAAGCCTACCTCACTGGTATATCTCTTCCTGAAAACATTACTCCGGTTGAACATCTGGAAACGGTTGTCGATCAGACCCACGAGTTAGTGCTGGCTATACCGAGCCATGCTTTTCGCTCTGTATTAAAAGACCTGAAGCCCCGCCTTGCATCGACGCAGACCAAGGCCAGTCTGTGCTGGGGCACCAAAGGATTTGAGCCCGACAGCGCACTGCTGCTGAGTGATGTATTTGAAAATGTTATGGGTGAGGATGCTTTGCCAGCCGTAGTCTCCGGGCCTAGTTTCGCCGGGGAAGTGGCGCGAGGACTGCCCACGGCCCTAACCGTCGCGGCCATAGATAGCGACCACGCGGCGCGGGTCGCCACGTGGTTTCGTGATGGCCGTACCCGGGTCTACACCAGTACCGACATTCGCGGTGTACAGTTGGGCGGCGCTATTAAAAACGTGATGGCGATCGCTGCAGGTATCAGCGACGGGCTGGGCTTTGGTGCCAATGCCCGTGCGGCCCTGATCACCCGAGGCTTGGCCGAGATGAGTCGCCTCGGTGAAGCGCTCGGTGGGCAAGCGGATACTTTTATGGGACTAACCGGCATGGGCGACCTGATTCTGACCTGTACTGACGACCAATCGCGTAACCGGCGGGTCGGCCTTGCGGTCGGTCAAGGCGAAAACATCACACAGGCACTGCAAACTATCGGCCAGGAAGCCGAAGGCGTCAACACCGCCCGCGAACTTCACCGAAAGAGCAATGAACTAAAGGTGGAAATGCCCATCAGTGAGCAGGTCTACCGGGTGTTATTCGACGGACTGGACCCGGCACAAGCGGTAACTGCCCTGCTGTCACGCGAACCGCGCGCTGAACATAATTAGCCGGGGCGCTTTTTGGCCAAAAGCGAAGTCATGACGCCTTCAAGCGCCATCGGTTTAATGTCGAGACGCTCAAGGTCGTTACACTCGCAAACACTGTCAGATTGAAGCGAGTAGTAATTGTCCAAGGTAAAAAGCGGCCCTGGCAGGTGCTGCAATACCCGACCCTGCAACTGCGCCATCCAGTTCGGCAAACCCACGATCAACCGGGGTAGGCCCAGTGCCCCAGCGGTGAATCGGATCAGTTCGCGAAAAGAATAAGCCCTAGGCCCGCACAAATTATAGGCCTCGCGTAACCCAGGTTGGGTTGGTTGGTTGATCACAGCAGAAACCGCGCCTGCCACATTGTCGACCCAGACTGGAGCAAAACGTGCGTTAGGGCATACCAGTGGAAATACCGGCATCCATCGAAGCATCTTGGCGAACTGGCCAAAGAAGTTATCGCCTTCGCCGAAAATAATCGATGGGCGAAAAATGATGCATGCCAGTTGCTGCGACGTCTCACGCACCACCATCTCGCCCCGAGCTTTGGAACGCAGGTAAGCGCTCGGCGGCTGGTTCATGTCTGCGCGCAGTGCGCTCATATGCAGGTAGCGGGCTACGCCCGCTTTTGTACAGGCTTGAACCAGTCGGGCGGGCAGTTCGGCGTGCACAACATCAAAAGACTGTTGCCCACACTGATGCAAAATACCGGCCAGATTAATCAGCGTGGTGATACCCGAAAGCGCCTCGGTTAAAGCCACTGTCGATTGCGAATCAACCTGCGCGACACGTATCGACGTCTGGTTGATCGATAGATTGGCCGGCGCCTGTCGAGTCAACACCGTAACGCGGTGACCATCAGTGTGCAGGCGATGCGCTAAGTGCCGGCCGACAAAGCCACTGCCGCCGATAATCGCCACATGCTCAATGACTCTGGGATTATTCATATCATTTCAGTTCTAGGCTTGCAGAGGCGCAATGCACTGCGGGCCATTATTGGCTGGACTGTTAACGATGCGGCTCACCGGGGTCACGGATAGGTCTTTTTCATAAGGCCTCAGCATCGCCACGATCGCACTCAAAGACTGTAATGATCTATCGAGCCATTGCTGATGATGCTCACGATCCAAAATCACTGGCATACGTGGATGAATATCATTGCAGCGGCTGCTGGCCTGGGTTGTGACAATACAAAAGGTTTCCAGCGGTTCAGCCGTAAAGCGCGTGTTGCGCGCCCACAGCCCCGCCATAACAAATGGTGCGCTGCCCTCAAGTGCCAGGCGATAAGGCTGTTTTGAACCGTCCGGGCGTAACTGCCACTCGTAGTAACCATCACAAAGAACCAGGCAACGACTAACTTTGAAAGCATCTCGAAACATCGGCTTTTCCGCGACTGTCTCAGCACGGGCATTGATGGGCCGGACCATTTTGGAAGTCTTGGCCCAGGCCGGCACCAGACCCCAATGCAACGCGCGAACCACGGGTCCAAGCTCAGAACCACGCACGATTAAGGCCCGCTGCGAAGGCGCAATATTGTAGCTCGGCAGTGCCGATTCTGGCTCGTCCAGTGTCAGGCCGTCGACGGCCTCGATAAAATCCGCCACTGGTCGGTGTCGATCAAAGCGTCCGCACAAAGAAAAACCTCCGGTCGATATATCTGGGGTGCTTTGTCGTTGTGTAGATCATGGTTCTGATTCGTTTAGACACGCACAAAGGTACCAGAGATGTTACGGTAAAGCAGATATTTTGTAATTACTTCCAGGTACTATAGTGGTATAAACAGCCGTACATGGTGGTCAATAAGAGTGTGTATGGCCTTCTTGTCAACCATCGATGGTGGCACGTTGTGTGTCTGAACTTGCAACAAACTCTTGCTTGGTTTTCTGATCACCGGTAGAGCAAAACTCCTTAACGTATGAGCCATTACGAAAACTATTCACGTACCAGCGCGACTTACGACCGGACACGGCAAGCGCAGGGCGTCGAAATTATCCGTCGTCTGCTGTCACACAACCCGCTACCGTTGAGCGAACAGGTCCTGGTTGATGCTGGCTGTGGGACAGGTCAATACAGCGCGGCACTAATCGATTCTGTACAGCACATTCAGGCAATCGATCTGAACCCTGGGATGCTGACTGTCGCGGGTAACAAATTACAAGCACAGATTGCAGCGGGCAATATCGAATTGCACCAGGGCTCTATCGATCAGCTGCCGATCGATGCTGAAAGTGCTGATGCGGTTATGGTCAACCAGGTGCTCCATCACCTGGCGGATGACGTGACTGCCGGCTGGCCTTTACATCAACGGGTTTTTGCCGAATTCGCGCGGGTACTGAAACCCGGCGGTATGGTCGTCATCAACAGCTGCAGTCATTCCCAGCTTGAACGGGGGTTCTGGTTTTACCACCTTATCCCCGAGGCAGTTGACCGTGTCCAACAGCGAACCGCTGACCTGGATGTACTTGGGTCTTTACTGCAACACAGTGGCTTTGGCGAGATAGGTCACGAAACCGCGATAGACATCATTATGCAAGGAGACGCGTACTTTGATGCAGACCGGGTCCTGGACCCACAATGGCGTGATGGCGATTCGATCTGGGCTCTGGCAACACAGGCTGAACGGGACAACGCACTGCAAAAAGTGCGAACACTTGTAGATGAAGGTGAGTTGCACCGCTTCATGCAGCGCCACGACGAGACGCGTCTACAAAGTGGCCAACTGAGCTTCACCTGGGCCGTCTTGGCCTAGTCATATACTCATATAATCGACCTTGTATTACCCAACACCGGCCCCCATTTCCAAATGGTCAACATTTCGTAATTTGCACTTTGATACGAGCTTTGCGAAAGTGCCGCCTCTTAAGCTAATACGCGCCATTTATTGAGAACCCGAACCGGTTCAGAAGTGAGTTGCGCGTTCCTCGCAAAGATCGCTCACAACAGCAGTTAAAATATGGGGCCATGGTGCCCCGGCCCTTTTTCTATGTCCCGAATTCTCCGCTTCATCCTGCCCATAATGCTGCTGGGCGCCGGCGTTGCAGTTTTCCTGGCGCTGACATCCTCCCGCCCGGTTGACCAACCGCTAAATCCGACTGAGCGCAGCTGGCCAGTAGAAGCTGTCACCATACAGCGCCAACCCCTGGCTCCTACCGTACGTCTTTACGGACGTATCGAATCGCCACGCGAATCCCGGGTGCGCTGCGCCTTGTCAACTGATGTACAGGAGGTGTGGGGTCTGGTCGGGCAGAACGTCAGCAAAGGCGAGGAGTTGTTGCGTCTGGATGATCTGGATGTAAAGTTGACGTTGGCACAAAGAGAAGCCGAACTCACTGAGATCGAAGCACAGATTCAAAGCGAGAACACCCGGTATCAAACTGATCGCGCGGCTCTAGTGCAGGAAACAAAACTGCTGACATTGGCGCAGAGTGCCCTGGAGCGGGCCGAACGACTGGCACAGACTCAGGTTGGCTCCCAGGCCAACGTGGATGATGCGCGTCAAGCCGTTACGCGGCAGCAGCTCAGCCTCACCAGCCGGCGTCGCGCTATTGCCGACCACCCATCGCGGCTCACGCAATTGCAAGCCCGGCGTCAAAGAGCGGTGGCGCTACGAGACAAGGCCTTACGGGACCTTCAGCGTGCACGCATTGTTGCGCCCTTTGATGGTCGTATAACTGCGGTACACACCTCACCCGGCGACCGCGTCCACCCAGGTGACCGACTGATAGACCTGTTCGACACGGCATACACCGAAATCCGGGCACAGGTTCCCAACCGTCACCTATCCGTGATCCGTCAGAGCCTGCGTGAAGGTACGCTGATCACTGCAACTGCAATACTCGACGGTACCCCGATCGAACTAACACTGACGCGTCTTTCCGGCAAAATTGAGGCTGGTGAAGGTGGGGTCGATGCTTTTTTTGATTTTCAAGGCGAGCGTCCGCCATTGGAACTTGGCCGCACGATACCAGTACTGGTCTCGTTACCACCACAGTCAGGCGTCTTTGCCCTGCCGGCAACAGCGGTATATGGCACCGATGCGGTGTACCACATTAATAACGATCGCCTCATCCGGGTCGCCGTTGAACACGTCGGCGAATACCGCAATGGCGAATGGGGTAGTTGGAGTCTGTTTCGCAGCACTGCCCTGCAAGATGGCGATACAGTCCTCACCAGCCAGTTGCCGAACGCCGTGGAAGGATTGAAGGTCGAGATCATCTCCACCCACAACTGACACGCCAGCGTGAATCAGACTTTGCTCAGCACCCTTGCCCGTCACCCAGTAGCAGCAAACCTGCTGATGGTGATGATGATGATTTCTGGTCTGTGGGGGATATCAAAGCTGAATACCCAGTTCTTTCCCAGTTTTGATATCGATTTTGTGTCAGTTAAGGTGTCCTGGCCCGGGGCCAGCGCTGAAGATATCGAAACCCTGGTTACCGAACCGCTGGAACGCGAACTCAAAGGCGTGGACCGGGTCAAGGAGCTGAGTTCGGTATCGGTCGATGGCCGCTCGGTGGTGATGCTGGAATTTCGCGAGAACACCGACATGGGACCAGCACTGGACCAGGTCAAAGAGCGGGTTGACCTGGCGCACAACCTGCCTGAGGGTGCCGATACTCCAGAGATTACAAGGGTCATCAACTACGAGATGGTGGCCAGCCTGCTGGTGACTGGCCCAAACGATCCACGCGGACTGCGCAGCCTGGTGCACCGCTTTGAACGAGAGCTGCTGGAGCGTGGCATTTCCAACATTCGTATTTTTGGGCTGCCTGAGGAGGAGATCGCCATCCAGGTGTCTCCCGGCACGCTGCGTGAACTCGGTCTGTCGCTCGAAGACATCAGCCGGCGTATCGGCGCCACCTCACGCGACCTGCCGGTCGGCATCATCGGTCGGGGTGAGTCTACCCGCCAGTTGCGTTTCAAAGACCAACGACGACGGGAGCTAGCCTTCGCCGACCTGCCGGTAGTAGTGGCACAGGATGGCCGCCTACTGACACTGGGCGATATTGCCACCATTAACCGCCGACCCAAAAGCTCGCAAACCGAGGTGAGTTTTCGCGGCAACCCCGCGGTGGAATTACGCCTATCGCGCGCCCGCGAAGCCGACAGTCTGGAATCAGCACAAATCCTGCGTGACTGGGTGAAAGAAATTGGGCCCACTTTGCCCCCCGGTATCGGCCTGCACCTGTATGACGAGCGCTGGGAGTACATTCAGGACCGTATCCAGTTGTTACTGAAAAACGGCATTGGTGGCCTTATCCTGGTGATTCTGATCCTGTACTTTTTTCTCAACGCGCCCGCGGCTGGCTGGGTCACAGTGGGCATCCCCACCTCGTTCCTGGCAGCACTCGGGGTGCTGTACCTGTATGGCGGCTCGATCAACATGATCAGCCTGTTCGGCTTGATCATGACCCTGGGCATCATCGTCGATGATGCCATTGTGGTCGGCGAAGATGCCGTGACCCATTTTGAGCGCGGCGACAGTGCGCTGAGCTCCGTCGAACAGGGTGCGCGGCGGATGCTGGCGCCGGTAATGTCCTCCTCGCTGACCACTATCGCAGCCTTCATGCCGCTACTGCTGATCGGCGGAATTATCGGCTCGATATTACGGACAATTCCGATCGTGGTGGTCTGCGTGATCATCGCATCGCTGATCGAATCATTTTTGGTGCTGCCCGGCCACCTGCGCGCCACCTTTACACGCATGGGCCGTTACCAGCCCACCGGGTTACGCAAGACACTGGACGAGGGTTTTACGCGTTTTCGCGAGCGACGTTTTCGCCCGTTGGTCCGGGTCAGTGTTCGCCATCGCTGGGTGACCGTAGCTTTGTCAATTGCGATATTGATGGGCAGTTTCGGTTGGGTGGCCGGCGGGCGAATCGCCTTCAATTTCTTCCCCATGGCGGAAGGCCCGGTGTTGTTTGCCAACGTGGATTTTGTTTCAGGCACCCCACAAAGCGATGTCGCCGACTACCTGGCCCAGATTGAACAGGCAGTGTGGGATACCGACGCCCACTTCGGTGGTGGACTGCTCAAGACTGCAATCTCGCGTAAGGGTCTGGGCGAGAGTGGCGACTATGAACGGCGCAGCAGCGACAACATAGGCTCAGTGCTGGTGGAACTGACCAAACCGGATGAGCGCGCTGTACGCAACCGGGAATTTATTAAGGAGTGGCTTTCGCGCATCCCCGCGGTATCAGGTCTTGAAAACCTGTCGATCAAGGAGCCTACCGCCGGCCCACCAGGGCAGGATCTTGAAATTCGCATTTCTGGAAATACTCTGGGCACCGTCAAAGCGGCGGCGATCGACCTCAAGAATATCCTCACTGAGATCAGCGGCGTATCCGGTGTTGAAGACAATATGCCGTACGGCCGTGAGCAGCTGATTTTGCAACTGACCCCAACCGGCGAAGCATTAGGGCTTTCGGTCGAGAACCTCGGCCACCAGCTGCGGGCGGGGTACGAGGGTCGCCTGGTGCAGGTAATGGCCGATGACGGCGACGAGGTTGAGGTACGGGTTGTGCTGCCCGACAGCGAGCGCGACCGCATCAACAGCCTGGAGGAATTTGAAGTCATGCTGCCTGGTGGTGGTGCAGTGCCTTTTGCCAACGTAGTCAAAGTGACCACCCGGCGTGGCTTTGACTCGATCCGCCACGTCGAGGGCAAATTAGCACTTACCGTCACCGGTGATGTGGATGACACCGTCAACAATGACAACCGGATCATCGCTAACTTAAAGGCGAACACCCTGCCTGAGCTGGAGCGTCGCCACGGGGTACGCTTCTCGTTCGAGGGTCGCCAGGCTGACCAGCGTGAAACCTTGGCCGATATGCAGCGCGGTGCGATGCTCGCCCTGGTGCTGATCTATCTGGTGCTGGCCTGGGTGTTCGGCTCCTACGGCTGGCCACTGCTGGTGATGATGATTATTCCCTTCGGCCTGGTTGGTGCGATCTGGGGCCATGTGCTGATGGGGATCGATCTGACGCTGCTGTCGATGTTCGGTTTTTTTGGGCTGGCCGGTATCGTGGTCAACGATTCGATCATTCTGGTGATGTTTTACAAACAGTTGCGAGAGCAGGGGGTAGAAGCCCAGGCCGCGATCGTTGAAGCCGCCAGCCAACGCTTTCGCGCCGTGCTGCTGACCTCACTGACCACCATTGCCGGCCTGACACCACTGCTGTTCGAGACCTCGCTACAGGCACAGTTTCTGATACCCATGGCGACCTCTATTGCCTTTGGCCTGGCTTTTGCCACACTGCTGGTGCTGTGTCTGGTGCCGGCTCTGCTGATGATTTACGAAAACTCGATTTTTGCACGTCACCGACGGGTACAAACGTTACCCTTGGAGCCTCAATCAGAGAGTTCGAGCCACAGCGGTTGATGATCGGAACCGGGCGCATCGGTATCCACCCAGCACTTTTCGATCCGGTCGCGCAACCCGGCGCTGACAAAGCCGTAATCCAGTCGCGCCGGTTCTCCCTCAACATCAGAAGTATGTCCCGCTACAGGGTCACCCCCAGCAACTATCCAGGCATCTACAAAACCCAGGGGGTGGGTCACCCGGCCCCCATAGGGTGATATCGGCCCGACCAGCAGTTCATACTCCGTCGCGTCGGGTGTGCAGTTGAAATCGCCGAGCAAAATCGTATGGGGCGATACCTCGCCTTCCATCAGGCCGTCAGCCCAGTAATTGCCACCATCGCGCAAAGGGTTCACTTCAATCGCCCCGCACACTGGTAACCCCTCAACCGCAGCATTACGATGAATACGCAACAATTCGTGCGCTTGTGGCACCCGAGTGGCAGAACAAAGGTGTGTTAAGTGTGTACTGAAAAAGCGGATTGTCGTGCCGGCAAAAACCACTGCGCACTCAAGCGCCGAGCGCTGGATACTGAGCGGGCCGATACTGGCGCTCTTGGGCAGCAGATGGTGGCGGCAATACTGGATCGGTTCACGGCTCAGCAACAGGTTGCCGAACTGGCGGCGTATCGGTCGACCATCGGGCCCTGCGCGACCACTCGCCTGATCCACTCCAGGACCAAACGCATAGTCATAACCTGGGAAAGACTCAATCAGTAATGCAACCTGATCACTCATGCCCGAACGATCCCAGAAACGATCGACTTCCTGCAGGGCAATGACATCTGCGCCCTGTACTGCCTCAACGATGCGGCTGATATCAACCTTGCCGTCGCGGCCTTGGCCGAACTGAATGTTATAGGTAACTATTTTAGTCATGCTTATATACTAGTCTTTTAGACGCTCTATATACTGAAAAAACTCTTTCTTCTATCATCTGCCGACGTCAGCAAGTTTTCGCATGGCTTGAAGAAACATACCAAAGGGACGGCTTACAATCAGCATCAAGACAGCGGTTGACCCAAGAAGTGTGCCGATCTCATCAAAATCGGCCCCTGCGATCCACAGCGTTAGGCCGTAGATTGGAAGCTGAAAGGTCAAGAACGCTAGCCCGTCGATCAGGGATTTACTCCATGAGACAGTCGGCTTGGTTCCCGC
>JAAZZE010000036.1:0-220 GCA_014239255.1 Gammaproteobacteria bacterium | reverse complement strand
AACCGTGTTTTCAGGACGTCGGCGGACTCCATTCCGGCCACATAAAGTTCCGTCAATGCAGCCAGAATGGTGAAAAACAGGATCGTCGATAGCGTATCAACAAGTGTCAGGCGCATTTCTTAGCCTTGTCATATGGTGGTTGTCTATCTTCAGGAAGCATTAGAAAGTGAAAAAGTTTTTTCGAGGCATCCGCGATGCCCTATTATTTCAAACAGAAGCA
>JAAZZE010000035.1 GCA_014239255.1 Gammaproteobacteria bacterium | reverse complement strand
GCGCCTTCCACCAACCAGTATGGGCCTTCTACCCCAACTCCGCGCTCGTGATCTGGGTACCGATACTTTGGCCACCCAAACTGATTACGACTTTCGAATTTACTAGCCAACCCACCTTGATAGCAGTGGAAATACTCATGGGCTGCAACCAACATCTGCTGATCAGCAGAATCAGACGAATTGCGATCCCACCAGTCCTGCCCCAACACAATCTGGCAGGGGATTTGAAGACGCCCCCCCATACCAGCACTGGCATCCCGAGATGACGAGTATTTTTTAAAGTCACTGGGACACTTATGCCAAGTGTCTTTGTTGATCTGGCAATGCTTCTTTCCTACGACTAAAAGATCAGATTTCCGCGTATGGAACATGTGAATATGGGTTGCCGTCGGGGGCCTGGCAGAAAGAAATTTCTGCGCTTGCCGAATGTATCTACCCACCCTGACCCGATCGGCGGCATTCACACCAGAATACTTATAGATCAGGAGTTTGCCATTCACAGCCTTTTTGTAGTCATAGTCCGCAAGGTCTGCGGCAGTCGCCGTGAGCGAGACCGGTGAAACTGAAACAGTACAAAGCAAGGTGAGAAGAGTAGCAGGCTTATATGAATACAGAATTTTAAACATGATAATTCGGTGATTGCGTATCCCGCCCCTAAGATCAGGCGCCCCCTGACTAATATTTCCTTAGCAGACTACAAGTAACCCAAAGTAAATTTTCGACCATTTTTGCCGCAGACGAGGATTTACTTATCCCCTGACAAGAAGAATAATCTAAATAACACCTTGAGACTCGATTGGGAATATTATCTCCCTTTTTTTATGACATTCCATAAGAATGTCGTCAAAGAGCATCCGAGTCGAAGTGAGTTACACCCAGCTGACTCAAATTTGGAGTGAAAAATGGCCAGTTTTCCCAAAAATGCCGATGTCGTCATCATTGGACTCGGTGGCATTGTGGGTGCATCAGTTGCACACCATCTGATCGCAAAGGGCTGGAAAAACATCGTCGGTATTGACAAATCATCGGTACCCACGGATATCGGTTCCACCTCCCATGCGTCGGACTTTTGCTACATGACGGCACATGACAACATGACCTGCTACACCACGCGGTACAGCGTAGCGTTCTACGACGAGTTGGGGCATTACAGCCGGGTGGGGGGACTTGAGGTAGCTCGCCATGATGACGACGAGCGTATGGCCGAACTCAAACGCAAAGTCGGCTCCGGCAAAGCCTTTGGTACTAACGTCACGATGATTAGTGCGAAGGAAGCCAAGGAGAAAATGCCCTTACTAGAAGAAGACATGATCCAAGGTGCAATGTGGGATCCCGATGCCGGCCTTGTCATACCCCGCTCACAAACCGTGGCGGGCAAATTGGTGGACCAGGCTGTAGCCGGTGGAGCACTGCAGGCATTTCAAAATACCACTGCAACGGGTCTGGAGATCGTCGATGGAAAGATCAAGGGGGTAGAAACCAGCCGGGGTCATATTGCCACAGACGCGGTCGTGGTTTGCGCGGGATTATGGGGACGACTTGTGGCTGAAATGGCTGGAGAAGACCTGCCGATCATGCCAGTGGATCACCCCCTGTGCTTTTTTGGCCCGTACAACGAATTCAAGGGCACCGGTAAAGAAATCGGCTACCCCCTTCTTCGCGATCAGGGAAATTCGGCTTATCTTCGCGATACCGGCGATCCAACCACGGCAGAGGGTGGGCAGATTGAATGGGGCTATTACGAGGAAAAAGACCCCCGATTGGTGCACCCCAAAGACCTGCTGGAAAAAGACCAATCGCATTGGTCTCCTTCCCAGCGCGACCTTGAGATGGAACAGATTATTGAACCACTCGAGCGTGCAATGGAGTTGACGCCAATACTCGGAGAACTCGGCTGGAACGATAAACATTCTTTCAACGGCCTGTTGCAGGTTACCGCCGATGGCGGCCCCTCAATTGGCGAATCGCCTCAGACCCGCGGACTTTGGTACGCCGAGGCAGTCTGGGTGAAAGACGCGCCCGGCATCGCCAAGGTGCTGGTCGATATGATGACTGATGGGATTACCGAAATGGACATAAATAGTATTGATGTCGCTCGGTATTACCCGATGCAAAAAACCCCTGCCTATATACGTGGACGCTGCTATGAGAGCGCGTTCAAAATCTATAACCCGGCAGTACACAACCGTGAACCCTATACCGAGGGTCGCGACCTTAGGCGCAGCCCGTTCTGGTCACGCGAGCAAGAACTGGGCGGTCACTTCATGGAACTCGCCGGCTGGGAGCGGGCTCACGGCTATGCCGCCAACGAGCACCTGCTGGAAAAATATGCGGACCAGGTGCCGATTCGTGAAAACGAATGGGACAATCGTCATTTCTGGCGGGTTTCCAACGCTGAGCATCTTGCGATGTCGGATAACGCCGGCATGATCAACCTGTCGCACTTTGCCGTTTACGATGTCACTGGCCCAGATGCCGAAACCTTGATGGAATATGCCTGCGTTGCCAAGGTCGGTGGTAGCACTGCCGTCGGAAAAGGGATTTATACCCATTTTCTGGATCATGCTGGAGGTATCTGCGCAGACCTGACTGTATTACGCCTCGGCTTGGATAAGTTTCGGATAGTTGACGGGGCAGATGCCGGCAACCGTGATTACGTCTGGCTTAGGCGCATGGCCCAGGATAAGGATTGGGACGTTTATATAGAAGATCGTAGCGACCATATGGCCTGTCTGGGCCTTTGGGGCCCCAACGCCCGGAAAAAGCTTAAGGCCATTGCCGACAAACCCGATGAACTCGAGTCGAATAACTTCCCCTTCGCCACTACGAAAAACATCACCGTGCGAGGGATTCCGGTGCTGGCTTTTCGCATCTCCTATGTAGGCGAGTCAGGCTGGGAATTGCACGTACCCTTCAGCTATGGCCTGTCGCTATGGGACTTAGTGTTTGAGCAAGGCGCGACCCCAGTAGGGGTAGAGACTTATGCCAACTCTCGTCGCCTTGAGAAAAGCTTTCGCCTACAAAATGCAGATCTTCTCACCGAGTACAATCTGCTCGAAGCGGGACTTGCCCGGGCTGCCGTCAAGGCGGCAGATTTTCACGGCAAAGACGCCTATCTGTCGCAGCGTGAACGAGAATCTCAACCGGCTTATCTTTGCACCATGGTTATGACCAGCAATATAGATTCGAAGGGGATCGCCCGCTACCCGGTGGGTCAATGGCCGATCCTGGATCCAGATACCAACCAGGTTCTGGTCGATGATATCGGTCGACGCTCCTATGCCACCAGCATCGCTTATGGCCCTTCTGTGGGTAAGAATATCGCCCTGGGATACCTGCCAAAAGCCTATGCTGAACAGGGGCGCGAACTGACCATGGAGTACTTTGACGAACCATTTCCCATAAGAGTAGAGGCAGTGGGCTGCAAGGGTCTTTATGATCCTGACAATCTGTTACCCAGAGGATAGGAGGCGCTGAACACATTCCGGCAAAGCGTCAAAGCCTCAACCACGTCTTAACCTATTGAGGTCTCGATGTAGCCGGCTGAATGACCCGGCTTCTACTCAAGAAGCCCTTTCAAAAAGGAAAATCACGCGATGGATGACACTCTCAGGGATGCTCTAGCGACTGTTGGACCCTTTGCACAATTTAACCCCGAAGACCTCGTGGTTGAACGCCTCGGCGGCCTGACCAACATAAATTACCGAGTCAACTCACCAGTTGGTGACTTTGTTCTGCGCCTCGCTGGCGAGGGCACGAGTGACTACATTGACCGAGTCGCCGAGGAAAAAAATGCCCAGGTGGCGTCTAACGCCGGAGTCAATGCAGAAATTGTCTTCTTTGATGCCAAGACCGGCACAATGGTGACGCGCTACATTGAAAATGCGGTTACTCTGGATGTTGAAAAATTCAAAGACAAGGGCGTACTGGAAAGAGCTGGTCGAGCGTTTCGTCAACTGCACGATAGTCCTCAGCTATTTGAGGGCGAATTTGAACTCTTCGAACAAATTGATCAGTACTTAGCCATACTGAATCAACTGAACGCTGATCTACCCGATGGCTATTCGGATGTACACGATAGCGCGAAATCAGTTCGCGCCGCCCTTTCTGCACACCCCCTGCCCAAACGGCCCTGCCACTGTGATCCAATGGTCGAAAACTGCATCGATGATGGAGATCGAGTCTTTATCATCGACTTTGAATATGCGGGAAACAATGACCCGATGTGGGACCTCGGAGACTTAGCAGTCGAAGGCTCTTTTTCGCTGGAGCAGGAACGCGTTTTCATGTCAGCTTATTTTGGTCAAGAGCCAAGACCTTTCGATGTAGGCCGAATGGTCATGTACAAAGCCATGTGCGACCTCTTGTGGACACTCTGGGGTGTAGTGCAACATGCAAACAAAAATCCGGCGGATGATTTCTGGGCCTATGCGGTAGGACGACTCAACCGCTGTCGCGATCTGATGGCAACAAAAGAATTTTCACAGCACCTTGGCGAGGTGGACCATGGCCCCAATGGATGAATCAGGTAGCGCTTGTCAATCGTTTTTGGATGCTGGCCAATATACGGTCAAGTCGATACTCAAATACGAGTTGGTTTACGGAACTAATTTTGTAAGCCCTGGGGGGGCGCGCTACGCAACCCGATTGATTAAAAAACTCGACCTACCTGCCCGAGCACGGGTTCTCGATGTGGGATGCGGCCTCGGCGGAAGTGCGTTTTTAATGGCACAGGATTTCGGCCTTGACGTTGACGCTATCGATCTTTCTGAAAATATGCTGGCGCTGGCACGCGAACGCTTGGCACAAACAGGGCTGAAAAAACAGGTTCAACTAAAAAATCAGGATTGCCTCGAACTTTGCGTTCGAAACTACTATGACGCCATCTATAGCAGAGATGTATTTCTGCACATACATGACAAACAGAAATTGGTCTCGAATTTGTACACTGCACTTAAACCATTGGGCAAACTGCTGTTTACCGATTATTGTTGTGATGACAAACCATGGCAGAGCGATTTCTCGGCTTATGTAGAAAACCGGGGCTACCACCTCTGTACTGTTTCAGACTATCGAAAACTGTTGGAAGCCGCTGGATTTAGGATTATTGAAGCACTCGATCGAACTGAAGACTTCATCCGGTTCTGCAAAACGGAGCTTGATACGATTAACTCGCTGGACATCGCTCATTCGGATCGAACCAGTTTGAAGAATGACTGCCTTAAAAAGATTGAACGTGCGCGAGCCAGTAATCAGCGCTGGGGAATGTTCTACGCCTCAAAATAGCAGTTATGAAAATCTCCATCCGCGCTAAAGGCTATCGATTTCTATATCACTCAAGCGTAAGACCGGTGCAATTACGGGATACGTCTTCGTGCGTGCTTCCACTTTAATACCCACAGGTACTACGCCAAAATCATCGAATCGAGCAAATTGGAAAATAGCTTGATATGCTCATCGACCTGAAAACCTGGCGCAACGCCGTGCAGGTCTCTACGCCCGTACGAGCGCAGAAAGATAAGCCCTCGCCCGTCTTACGATAGCTAAGACGTCTTTCGGACTGATACCGATCTTGGTGAATATTCACCTTCTTCTGCGGGCATCTGAGCACGCGTTATCGCACGCTCTTTTGTTCTGCCATAACAGGAGATCCGCTAAGCCCAACATCAGCCTAACAAAGTGGTCCAGCGGATTCTATTTCGTGTATTTCATGGTAAATTGCCGCGGGCTAACGGATTAACTCCGATTCACGATGGTGCTGGAGCGTAACAAGCCAAGTGGGCTTGATTTCATTTGTAAAAAGAGAACGAACTTTTGCAGACATCAGAAGAAAAAGGCAACCTTGTCACTATCGATTGGCGACCTCACAGCGAGATCATCCAGGCCCTAGGTGCACCAACTGCCTGTGATGTCAGCGCTGACGCGATCGCTACGTTCCAAAGTGATGGCGTCGTACTGCTACGCGGGGCGTTTGTAGATTGGGTTGATCGGCTACGGGCCGGGCTACAGCGCAATATGGATTACCCCAACGACTACGCTTTTCCGTGCGATAGCGTAGCACCTGGCGAAAAAGGCCGTTTTTTTGACAGTTACTGTAACTGGCATCGCATTCCAGAATACACGGAATTTGTCGGTTCATCGGCTGCCGCATCAATGGCCTGCCAGTTCATGCGGTCAGCATCCGCTCAGTTTTTTCATGAGCACGTCTTCTGCAAAGACGCAGGCACGCAGACTGCCACTCCCTGGCATCATGATCTACCCTACTACTGTGTAGACGGCTGGCAGAATGTCAGTATCTATGTCTCGCTGGACTTCACGCCAGCAAACACCGCAGTGCGCTTTTTGGCCGGGTCACATCGATCTGGACAACTTTATTACCCACGTCATTTTCTCGACGGCTCCGATTATGTTCTGGATGATCCCACCATGTCTGGCGTTGCACCCCTTGAAGACGCGTTCCAGGAAAAAGATCTGCGCGCTTTTGAGCTGGAGCCTGGAGATACCCTGCTTTTTGATTTTCGAACCTTGCATGGCACAACGGCAGCTGAAACAAAAACCCAACGTCGGGCTTTTTCAACGCGCTGGCTTGGTGACGACATGGTCTACTTAGAGCGCCCGGGGGAGACCTCGCCACCCCTGAAAGACCTGGGTGTGCAGCCAGGGATGCGTATGCCTGAGGATCTGTTCCCGGTTGTGTGGCCCGATCTTGGCTTGGAATAAAGCCTGTTAGGCGCAATACTTAACCGTGCTCTGACACCAGAATTCGAGAAAAATCCCTACATGCAGATCATTCCGATCACTGGAAACATTGGGGCAGAAATATCCGACCTCAATTTAAAGCAAGCCATTTCTATTGATCTTCAAAGTGCCCTGCGCAATGCATTGGACCGGTACCTCGTGCTTATCTTTCCCAACCAACACCTCGATGTTTCTGGGCATAAGCACTTTTCTGAGGTCTTCGGCAAACCCATGGTCAACCCTTATGCACCGGGGCCCGACGCCCACCCGGAGATGACCTATGTCATCAAAGAAGCGAGCGATCGATCCGGCGTCTTTGGCGGGGGCTGGCACACGGACCTCAGTTTCCTTGAGCGCCCGCCCAGCGGCTCAGTGCTGTGCGCATTAGAAGTACCCCCTCACGGCGGAGATACGCTCTTTTGTAGTCAGCAAGCTGCGTGGGATTCACTTGCCCAGCCACTTCGTAATCTTCTGGAAGACCGCAACGCGATCCACGTAGGCAAACCCTACGGAATCAAATGGGCGCCACCGGTTGAAGAGCAATCGATGCGCAGCTCCACCCGCCGAGGTGACCCAGATGCGGACCGTGAGCGTTTTCATCCTGCGGTGCTTACCCATCCCGTCACCCACCGACAAGGACTGTATATCAATCCCACCTATACATTGCGACTCGATGGGATGAACGAGGCCGAAAGCCGGCCGATTCTGGAATCACTTTTTCAGTATTCGACTCAACCGGAATTTTGCTGCCGAATCCGCTGGGCAAAAGGCATGGTGGTGATCTGGGATAACTTTTCGACCCAGCACTATGCAGTAAACGACTATCATGGCTTTCGCCGAGAAATGCGCCGTACCGCGTTTACCGGTTATTCCATAACTGATTTCACTACCCGCTAATGAACAAACCTGACATTGGGCCGCTACACACAGATTTTGGAGCCAGAATTCTTGGCGTCACGCTGTCCGGGGACATGGCTCGCGATACCCTGGACTTTATTCGTCAATCCATCGAGCAATACTCGCTGCTCTGTTTTCCGGATCAGGATATGAACGATGAAAAACAGCTTGCCTTTACCCGCCTGTTGGGCACACCTGAGGCCGAACACGTCCGCTTTGGAAGAACCGGTGAGGTCAGCTACTTTGGTACAGTGGGTAATATCCAGGATGATGGCACCAAGGCTGACACCGCCAATGTCCGCTACCAGAGCGGCAACCAGTTATGGCATTCAGATTCCTCTTTTCGCGAAACTCCGTCCTTTGTCTCGATCCTGCATGCCTATGAGGTACCCGGCGAAGGTGGTCAGACCGAATTTGCCAGTATGCGTGCTGGGTATGCGCGGTTATCCGACGAGATGCGTGAGCGGATAGAACCACTGCACGTTGTTCATGACTATCTTTTTTCCCGAGGCCCCATCGCACCGGTAAATCCCAATCATGCCGCATCGCTGCCGCCGGTAATGCACCCAATGGTTCGTGCCAACCCGGTAAACAGTCTGAAGAACTATTACATCGGCTCGCACGCTCGATCGATTCCTGGCCGGTCGGGTATAGATAGCAGGCAACTGCTCGATACGCTGCTTGAGCATACCACGGCGCCAGAGCGCATTCTTAGCCTTGCCTTTAAGCCAGGTGACACTGTGATCTGGGATAACCGCTGCATATTGCATCGCGGCACGGGATATGACGCGAACCGCTGGCGCCGTCGGATGCGCCAGACCCGCGTCGTTGGTAGTGACAAAGGGGTGATCCCTAAACCGCTACAAGAATAGGCTCCCTACTGCCAGGACTGATCAACCAACTGGGCGAGAGGAGTAGCGTGAGCGAAATTCTATCCAGGAACGAGCCAGAACGGCCGATATCACCAGGGCGCCTCCGGCCAGAGTCCAGCGGGACGGCACCTCGTTGATAAACAACCAGACCCATATTGGGCCCAAAGCAAATTCCAGCAGCATGAAGATTGTCAGTTCCGCAGCTGCAATGTGACGCGATGCAGCTATGAAGCAAGCGCTGGTAAACCCGGACATCACACCACCCCAGAGCATGCACAGCAGTAGATCTCCTCTGGAAATCTGCAGCGCGTCGTAACGGACCAGTGCCACCACAACCATGATAAAGAAAGTGGAGATTAGTATCGCCGGCAACATGTCTATCTGACGGTTATGACGTACCAGCACTGCGTAAATGGAAAAGCACAATGCGGTTAGCAATGCCATAGCGTTGCCGTAAACTGACCCGATACCAAACCCCTCTGCCATCATCACAGTGATACCTAGAAAGGCGACAACCATGGTGACAAGGGTTGCCCGGTTGGGCTGCTCTTTCAGAAACACCCATGCCAACGCCGCTGTAAAAAACGGAATAGCACCCAGAATAAACAGTGTGTTGGCGACTGTGGTGTGGGTGAGCGATTGCAAAAATGTGATGGCCGCCCCGGCGAGTAGCAACCCTGCAAACACCCCGGGCCAACCGACCCCGATCACCCGAACTACGGTGGCGCCACGGTATTTAACAAAAAGCAGAATAACAACCGCGCACATAAGGAAACCTGCCCGGTAGAAATTCATCACCAAAGACTCAACCTCGAGCACACGTACAATCAGCCCGGAGAAGCTAATAACCACAGAACTGGCGATCATCAACAGTACTGCAAGCCTGTGCATATCAGCATTCATAAAGAACAGTCCTTTGGATATTGACCCTGATTGACTTAAGACGCTTCTGACGTGAGCTGAGCTATGCAGTGCATATCATCACCCAGGCACCACTGCTCAGCAACGCGGTTTTCTTCTATCCGATATATCGAGATTTCCTCGAACATAACTTTTCTCCCCGTCGCACTAATTCCGAGGTATTCCCGCTGATGGGTGCCACTGGAAAGATACCGGGTCACCACTTTCTCAGGGGTTACTACAAGATCCAGAATTTCTTCATGCCAATCCGGAAACACTGTTCTTGTGTGGGAAATCACCGCCTTGATCTGTATGTGACCGTGGGAACTTGACCCCCAACTTTGAGGCCAATGCACAATACAAGCCGGCGAATAAACGTCCGGAATCTTGTCTAGACTGCCGGTATTCCATATATCATGCAAAGCGATAATCAGCGCCTTGGGCCTTTCAATTTTCATGCTCATGCTCTATTCTCAGGCCCCCTAAATCGGTGATAGCCTACATGGTCTGATCCTATCCCACATCAGATAGCCTGGACAGAATCAAATGACTATGGCCAATCCACTACTTTCACTAAATCACTCAGAATGGGAAGCGCTTTGCGATGGTTGTGGCCGCTGCTGTGTGGTTAAACTTGAAGATGAAGATACCGGTGAACTGCACTACACCAACGTCGCGTGCCAGTATCTCGATATCGAGACCTGCCGCTGCACCGATTACGCCAACCGCAATACCATCAACCCCGACTGCGCGATTCTCGCCCCCGATAATCTGTCAATCCTGGATATTATGCCGTCAACCTGTGCTTACCGGTTGTGTCACGAGGGTCGTGAGGTCGACCTGATCTCGGAAGAGTTAAGAGTTTCTAACCGTGTTATCTCACGAAGATATGTTCATGATGACCAACTCCCTGATCATATCGTGGAATGGATAAGTACCAACCCCTGAGGCTAAACCAATGCTTCCACTAAACCGCGCTTTCAGAAAGAGGCCGGTCTATCAAGGCCTATGCCGCTTCATACTCTTTCCCGCTCTTTTATTTTCGGTCTCGGTACCGTCGATAGCGCTCGATGTTACCGTCCATTTGCACGAAAAGAAGAACTTAACCGTTGACGGAACTATTATAGAACTGGTCGGCGCTAACTCCTTAGTCCAACCCGAGGCCGATCACATCATTGATCAGATTGACATCACGTTCAAGCCACTGCTTTCAGTGGTATCAAAAGGGACCTCTATCATCCTCACTAATAACGATTCGTTTAAGCACCACGTGTATTCTTTTTCCAAGGGAAATCAGTTCGATATCCCTTTGTATGCTGATGTTCCCAAGCAGGATGTGGTTCTTCAAAACAGCGGCGTTGTAAAACTCGGATGCAACATTCATGACTGGATGATCGCTTACATTTACGTTAACGAGAGCAAATTTCTGAAAAAAGCCAGTAGTAGCCCCGTCGTCTTCGATAGCGTCCCGGCGGGAGCCTATGAAGTTCGGGTGTGGAACCCCCGATTTCGCAATACCAAGCGCATACTCAAACAGACCTTGACCGTAGCCGATGGAAAAAACAACGAGGTGAAATTTGACCTTGCCCTGCAAAAAACGATTCGAATGCCCAAAAAGCCAACCACAACCAATCAAACTGGAAATTCCTATAATGATAGTAATGGTTAGTAAGGGCTGACAACAATACGCACACTACACTGACAACACCCACTCCTGAAGCGATGCGGTTTCAAACCAAACTTTCCCTGCTTTTTGGCAGCCTGCTGATTCTTTCTTTATTAATGGTGATGCTGCTGGTCGGCCAGATCACTCGCAAAACGGTAATTTTTGAAATAGAGCAGTCTCTGGCAACAACCCTCTTGACAGTCGATAGGCTGCACGAAACCCGCGTTAAAAACCTCCAGCAGAACGTTCGACTCTTGGCCGGTGACTACGGTTTTAAGGCTGCGTATGCTACGGAAGATACCGAAACCATCAAGACTGCTCTGCAAAATCATCAGCGTCGGTTGAAAGACGCAGACTTGATGATCTTGTGTGACCTGGACGGGTTCGTACTTTCTAATACGTTCTCAGACAACATGAACGGTGAGCCTTTGCCATGGATGCCTGTTTTGGATGAGGCCTATGATGGTAATAGTGGTGAGGTCACAGCATATGCAGATCTCAATGGCACTGTGTACCAGCTGGCCGTGACCCCACTTCTAGCGCCTGATCTGGATGCCTGGATTATCAGCGGGTTTCGTGCCGACCATAACATGGCCATAGACCTGTCGACGCTCACGAGTTCTGACGTGACATTCGTACGTAACTCAGGGACAAATACCCATTTAGTTGCCTCCAGTTTGGGCAACAAACAACAAGCTGGTCTAATCACCTTTCTACAGAGCGCTCCATTATCTAGCGGATTAGTACAGTATCGGAACAACGGCGAAACCTATATCGGCAACCTGATTCGTTTAACCAACCCGCAAGACCTTTCATTTTCGATATTTGTACAGCAATCGCTAGATGCAGCTCTGGAGCCTTACCGCGAACTCTTCTGGTATTCACTGTTGATTTTCCTGGTCGCCATTGTAATTTTCGCTGTTGCCATAGTACGCACATCAAGAAGCGTTACCAGCCCGATCACTCGTTTGTCCGCTGCAGCAGAATCTGTTTCGAAGGGTCAATTGGATATAACACTCCCGGTATCTTCTAAAGACGAAATTGGAATACTGACTCGAACATTTAACGAGATGACTCAGGGTTTGGTCGAAAAAGAACGAGTGCGAAATCTGCTGGGGAAAGTCGTTTCTCCTGAGATTGCGAAAAAATTGATTTCCGAGAAGATCGAAGTTGCGGGAGAACAGCGGAATATAACGGTGCTTTTTTGCGACATCCAAGGTTTTACGTCGCTCTCCGAAACAAAACCGCCCAAGGAGGTGTTGCACTCACTGAATCTCTTTTTTTCTCAGGTCAGCCAGATAATTGAATCCAATGGCGGAGTGATCGACAAATATATTGGCGATGCCGTGATGGCAATTTTTGGTGCACCGCAGGACGATCCCAACCACGCCGCCAACGCGGTGCGGGCCGGCCTGGAAATATGTGGCCAGGCTGATGCTCTTACCGAATCATTGATCTCGAAAAGCGGTGTGCCCTGCCAGTTTGGAGTGGGCATCCACTCTGGGCCGGTGGTTGCCGGAAATATTGGCTCAAGCAATCGCTTCAACTATACGGTCATTGGTGACACCGTTAACGTGGCGTCGCGGCTGGAGTCGTTTGGTGGTCGGATCTACGATGCGCGCCTGATCGTCACCAGAGAAGTGGTTGATTTATGCCCGGATATCGGCTTTGTATTACTTGGAGAAGTTAACCTGAAAGGGCGCCAACAAGTCGCTGAGATATATACGGCACAAAGTATTGACCCTAATTCTCATTAACCACCTCGGCACTGAGCCTAGGTATCGGCGCTGACCGCGCCTCGCAAAGCCTGGATGTGCTCAGGCGCTAAACCGCAACACCCGCCAACAAGTCTGACCCCGTTTGCTAGCCATTGCCGGGCCTGCTCTGCCAACTCCGCCGGATCAATAATTTCAACAAAATTCCAGTTTGGCATTTCAAAATAACCCGACTCGGGGTAGACGCCAACAGGACCCGACCAATATTTCCGAACGACCCCTATAGCCTCTGGAACATCCGACACTGCGGTATGCATCACATTCATCAGTGATGGTGAATATTTTGAAAGAACCTGGACCAGATTCTCGAAATCTCGATCGACATAACTGAAAGAAGATAACGAACCGTGGTCTTTATGGGTTCGGGCGCTTACCCCAATCCACACCGGTAAACCCAATCCGATCACAGCCGAAACCACAGCTTCGGAAAGCTCCACCCGCTCGCACATCTCCAACGCGATGATGTCGACCCCTGAATCTACGAGCACTTCTGCCTGCTCCTTTGCGGCCCGACCCACCGCATCTGGCGAATTCCAGGCTGGATCATCATCATGCGTCCATTCACAGATCGACCCAACAACGGCTACGGGGTGCTGCGCAACAGACTCGCGCGCCTGCTGGGCGAGGGATACGGCTTTGGCATTGATTTTATGCACTTCGTGGCCCAGACCCCCTGGCTCCAGCATATGTCGCGCGGTTGAAAACGTGTTGGTGATTATGACTTCAGCACCGGCCTCGATGAATCGTTCGTGTACCTGGCGCACAACTTGAGGATGTGACAGGATGGCGCGGGCGCTCCATACTTTTTTATCCATTGGTACACCGGACTTTTCCAGTTCGGTCCCCATGCCGCCATCGATGACGATGGGTGGCCCATTGCCGCACAGTCTTTTCTCAACCCAGCTAACTTCACGTGTCATAGTAATCCTAATGGTTCCGTTTTATTTTTTTCACTTGGCTATTTGGAATCGCTCGACTCGACTGATGAAGATAGGCGCGCTTGTATTTCATCTTGTATTTGCTTTAATTCACGAATTGCAGCCGGGATGTCGGAACTATCCAGGATATTCACTTCCACATGCTTCAGCGCATGACTGAGATTGGCGCGGCTATTTCTTTCATACGCCCCCTTGAACTCTTGCACAGAATAAACATTGACTGGCCGTGCAAACCCCTTAGGCTGTATTTCATCGACAAACTTGCAATCTACTTGTTGCTCGATCAAGGCGTAGGTAGCATCAGAGATCAGTACTTGGCCAGCCTCGGCAAGTGACTCCAGCCTGGCGGCAAGATTCACCGGCTTGCCTAAAACGGTGTAGTCCATTCTCTGGCTTGAACCAAAGTTTCCTACCGTGCAATACCCTGTAGTGACCCCCATCCGAACATTCAGACCATTTGTTACACCGTTTTTCTTCCAATAGCCTTGTAACTCCTTGATTCGCTCCTGCATCTTGATGGCCATATCAACGCCTGCAAGAGCGTCTTCCTTTTCACCGCGACTCTTCGGATCACCAAAGAACACCAATATCGCGTCACCAATGAACTTGTCGATCGTACCGCCACAATCAAGCGCAACTTGAGTCATTTCAGAAAGATAGGAATTGATCACTGTAGCCAACTTCTCCGGCTCCAGAGAATCACTCATGTCAGTGAACTGAACAATGTCGGAAAAGAAAACAGTGAGATTTTTCCGGTTATAGCTATCCTCTTCTAGGCTTTTTCCGGAGAAAATCGTCTCGTAGATTTGAGGTGACAAGTATTGGGCAAGACGTTTTGCCAACTGCTCAAGTTGCTGGGTTTTGGCTGCAATTAGCTCCTGATCTTTTAGTCTTTCCTCAAGGAGTTCTTCCTTCTCATGCTTCAGGTTCCACTCCTGGGTTCGATCTACGAACTGTCCCTGGATACCATTAAGGTAAGAAAATGCCGAATCCTTGGTCCGGGTTGACAACAGCGAATAAACCCTCGTCTCGCCCTCTACCTCGATCTGAATCTCAGGAATCAGCACACGGCCATCATTTCTGATTCCCGCAACAAAGGCATCAATCTGTTCGCCCGTAATACCCAACTGTTCAAGAACATCGGGAAAATAAACATTGGTTACATTTCCCAGGATAGGAAAAAATGAGCGGAAATTATCATTAACCTTGAGCACCTCGAGTTCATTGTTCGCGAAATAAGCCGCCGTTATCGCGTTTCGAAAATTATAAAAGCTAAGATCGATGATGGTCTTCTCATTGAATAGATCTTCAATCGCCATTGTTTTTCCCCGATATCATTTCCGGCCGGAAGATTATGCATCAATCGCGCAAGTTCAAGTTCCGATTATTGATTGAACTCACAAGGTGTCATCGTGATCAATGATTCCATGAAGCAGTTGGACTTACTGCTGGCAGACAGTGATTAAGCTGCCCCTGGATGAACAGTTTGCATGTGCTGGCTTATTCGTGAATGTCTTTAGAGTCAAACCGCAGAAAATCCCGCTCTTCTGCTTTGTGCCAGTTACCATGTCCTCGGTAGTAACGCTTCGATGCGTCATCAAATGGCTGGAAGTCCAAAGCCGTAACCTCGCCTGTCATAAGGGCTTTGTGCACCAGAGCGTTACGTCGTTGCTTAAGCAGAATCTTTTCGGTAAGTTGCTCTACAGGCCATCGTTCGTGCACCTCCCTGTCAAATAAAGCGATCTCGTCACTATAAGCTGGATCTGCAACCAGGTTCCTTCTTTCATGCGGGTCATGTTGCAGATCAAAAAGACTGCAGGGGCCCCCTTCCCAGTGCACATACTTTTTTGTGCCACGACGAATCAACATGCCCGGCGCGCGGGCGCCCTCAAAAAATATCTCGGCAACTGCCTC
Source organism: Gammaproteobacteria bacterium (assembly GCA_014239255.1). Taxonomy (GTDB): domain Bacteria; phylum Pseudomonadota; class Gammaproteobacteria; order Arenicellales; family UBA868; genus UBA868. The sequence goes on along the minus strand of JAAZZE010000035.1, from coordinate 7,517 downwards.
ATCGCGCCACGCTTTGGCGTCACCACACATCAGGGGGCTAAGGCTGCGCCCATCAATAGATTCCACCAGATGGTCGCAACCCTGATCAAGCACCAAATCCAGCAGAGTTGGCATCAGGTCGATCAATGATGTGCATTGGCTGACCCGCCTGGAGCCGTTTTCTCCGGGCACCATGATGAAAAATGGCACCCTGCAGGAATGCTCATAAAAACTCATCTTGTACCAGGCGCCCCGCTCACCAAGCATATCGCCATGATCTGCCGTAAAGATAACGATGGTGTTCTCATTCAGTCGGGCCGATGCCAATGCGTCCAATACCTGGCCGACCAGATCGTCTACTAATGAAATCGAGCCATAGTAACCATGGCGAGCCTGTCGTATATGCTCATCGGTAACATCATATTCGTTGCGATCGTAATGCTGGAATAGCCACTGGCCATGCTTATCGCGATCGGCAACAGGCATGAATGGAATCGCCGGCATATCAATATCGTCATGGCGGTAACGGTTCCAGTATTGGGGTGGGGTGACGTAAGGGTCATGTGGATGGGTGAATGATACTTTCAGGAAAAAAGGCCTTTGGTCAGAACCCCGGGCATAGTCATACAGCCAGCGTACTGCAGCATGGGTCGCATCGTAATCATGGTCCTGCTGACTTGACCTCTCCGCAGTGCCTGCCGTGACAACGTTTTTTAAATTGTGAAACCAGTCTAGGGTCCGGTCTGGATCATCCCAGATGCCATACCAGCAGTTATCAGATGGACAAATATCTGCTGTCAGTCGTTTCTCAAGTCCATGTAACTGGTCTGCACCAATGTAATGCGCCTTACCGCTTTGCGCAGTGACATAACCATTGGCCCGCAGATAGTGGGCAAGTGTGGGGATAGAAAACTCGTAATCACAGCCACTGTCGAAGCAATTGATTCTGGAGGGCAATTGCCCGGTCATCAGCCCAGCCCGAGCGGGAACACATAATGGTGAATTCGTATAGTGCGCATCGAAAATCACGCTGTTTTGGGCAATCCCGTCAAGTCGGGGGGTCTTAACCACCGGGTGGCCATAGGCCGGAAGAAACTGCGGTGCCAGCTGATCCGCCATCAGAAACAATATGTTCATGGGCCGTGCCATCTTTTCCTCCCGTAAAAGACTAAATAAAGTGCGAGCGCTAGGGCTTTTTCTCCCAGACCCTGGGCATCAATCCACAGTCAATAAATGCACCTGGCAATTGACCTTGATTGATCAGGTATTCTGAAGTTTCCTGCGTCCATTTCCCGCGCGGGTTAAAGATCGTATCCTCAGCGCCGAAACGCAGGGTGAGGCGCTTCTGAGTTGCCTTTGCGGGGCTTGCCTTACTGGTTATGCAATGTAGAGTTCTGAAATCAAATACCAAGCAGTCACCCACGTTCACGTCCCACGATAGGAATTCATACCCACTGGGATCTGCATCAATGTCGGGAACCGACTTATAGGCACTACCCTCACTGGTAAATGGCACATTCTGGCTGAACTGCGGCGCGACATAAAGTTGACCCCAACGATGCGACCCGCGTACAAAGGTCAGTCCATCTGTGATGGGGGCAAAATCTAACGGCACCCAAACAACACAGAGCGTACCCTCAAAATCAAAATACGGCTCGTCGTGATGCCAGGGTGCGCCATTGCTGGCGCCAGCCTCGCGCATGAACCAGTTATCCATCACCATGTTTACATGCCGTGCGCGCATCAATGTGCCCGCCATTTTTGCTAGAGGCGACTGGAAGATCACCTGCTCCAGTTCAGGTGTATCACGCCAGGTCCAGTACTCAAAAACATACCGCCCAGGCGAGTCGGGGGGGGTGTGATCCCGGAAAAACTGCCCTGGGCTTTGAAGGTTGCGCGCGATTCCCCGCTCAGCCAGATCAAGCCACTCATCCGCGATCATGCCGCGAAAGCAGACTACTCCATCTTCCCGGTACGCTTTAATCGCATCTTGGGATACCGCAGAAAATGATTTTGCCTGCGCTTTAGGCATCTCACCAAAACAGCCTCAGCCTAGTCTCGAGTTGGCGCAAAGACTGGGTGATGCCCGCAAACTCATACCCAGTGATCTTCCAAGGGATATGTGGTCAGTTGCTCATAGCCATCTGCTGTAATCAGTACCTGCTCTTCAAGCTTGACGCATTCTCTACCGCCTTCAACCCCGATCAGTGCCTCGACACACATCACCATACCCTCCTGGAATACCCCGTCATAACCCACTTCATCATAATCCTGCGGATAGTAAATGGCAGGCGCCTCATCGCAAAGCCCCACGCCGTGCATCGCCACACCGTAACGGCCAGAAATGTACTCGTCTTTCATTGGGTGCAGTTTTTCTGTCAGTTCCCGGTAACCCAGTCCGGGCTTAAGCAGTTCAGTATTGCGCTTGATCTGCTCATAAGCCGCCGCGTACAAGCGGCGCTGCTCATCATCGGGCTCAGCATCACAAATCCATGAGCGGGACATATCACAGCAGTAGCCGTAGGGCCCCACGAGATCGGTATCAAAACTCACCATATCGCCTTTCTCGATAGGCCGCATGGAACATTCGCGAAACCACGGGTTGGTACGCGGGCCGGACGACAAAAGTCGTGTCTCTATCCACTCACCACCGCCCGCAATATTGCCGTGATGCAGTTCTGCCCATAGCGCATTCTCCGTGATGCCAGGTTTAAGCGCTTCCCGCATCTGTTGCACGGCTCGTTCGCAGACTTCGATCGATGTTCGCATCAGCGCAATTTCACCGTCGCTCTTGATCTCACGGGCCTTCTCCATCACCGTAAAGCCGTCATGCACCTCGTAACCCAAATCTTCTATCATCTGCACGCCCACTGGGGCCAGTCGGTCGATAGCGATGCGCTGGTTGCCACCGCTATGCTCACGGATAATGGCGTCCATCTCGACCGCCCAGATTTTTGCCCTTTCAGCTACATGTTGGCCAGCAACCATGTAGAAAAATGTTGTGGGCTTGGCGGCTCGTTCGATCCCAGGCAAGCCTTCTGACAGAAGCGACTTGCCACCGTACTCGAACACGATGGCGCCGCTTTCGGCCGGTACATAAACGTACCGGGCCTCATTATGTGAACACCAAATCTGCATATTGGTGGCATCGGTAGCGTAGCGTGTGTTCAGTTGGTCATAGAGTATGATGCCGGCCAGATCCTGGCGGACCAGCTCTTCCTGGATACGTGCCAGGCGGTAACGACGTACCTCGTCAAGGTCGCATGGGGGCGTGGTGTAATCCATCGCTCCATGCTGGCGCACTGTCATCAACTCATTGACTTTTAGAATATTCATGGAAGACCTCCTGCACTGGAATCAGTAATAATGTCCGGCGCATACTCCTCAGTTGGAGCATACCGGTGCAAGTTTGTAATCTGGTAACACATATCAACCGGCCTGGTATATCAGATCTGGGTGAATTTCAGCATTTTAAATCCAAAAATAACCCGTTGCGAGCCAACCCCTCAATTAACAAACGACCTTTTCAGTCGTTATTTGTTGCAACGCCCAGTACTCGTTGATGAATGAACGAGAATTCATAGCCGCGCTCAGAAATATGAAATATCCGGTAACCAGCCATACGCAACTGCCCAACCAGATCCAAGAAACTGTCATAGAGAATCTCAGGATAGTTGTAATGAAATTCAACCAGTAACTGGCCCGGCAATGGGCTGTTGGCCAAAATGTCTGGCAAGGCCCGTATCTCTTCGCCTTCGATATCCATCTTCAGTACATCGATAACGTCATGTGCGAGTTCAGCCTGTAATTTGGCAAAGCGCTTCACTGGGCAGTGAATCTTCCCTCCAGATCCTACTTCTGACCCGATACTACTGTAGTTGAACTGGTGGCCGCGCCGAGGCACGACAAACCCCCTTAACCCATCAAAACCGGAAAGGCCTACGGGATGAAAATGAAACTCCTGCGGTAGGCTCTGCTCACCGATCCAGTCGATAGATCGGGGTGTAGGGTCAAAAGCATGCAGTTCCACTCCATAATGCTCGATCATAGCCAGATCCCAGGCAATATTATTACCAACCCCAAAGGAGTAAATCACACTTTTAGAAGACAGCGCGTCCGGGTAGATTGCCCAGATACCGGAGCGTGCACCATAAGCAATCCAGTTGACCCGCTGATCAACCCTGATACCGCTGTGATTCAGTTTTCTTTTTCTTAGCGCCTGCTTTAAGCGTCTGAATGCCATGTTCAGGGCTCTTCTGATAACTGAAGCTGTGAAAAAGCCGATGAGTCGATGATCAGCGAATAATCTGCAAGGTAAGCCAACGCGCCACGATAGCCGGTTTTTCCTCATCTGCAATTTCTGCCGTCACATCGTAGGCCAGCATCCACTGCCCGGGCCTTCTTTCAACTGCCTCACGCAGCACAAAACGGCCGCGAATACTTGCGCCGCTGGCAACCGGATTCACGAACCGCAGTTTGTCAAAGCCATAGTTGATGCTGGTAACAACACCCTGAAGCGATAGCCTTGCATCCATTGCGAACCGTGATAGCAAAGAAAGAGACAAAAATCCATGGGCGATGGTGCCATCAAATCCGCCCTCGGCACGGGCTCGCTCGGGATCAACATGAATAAACTGAAAATCTTCGGTGCACGCGGCGAACGCATCGATGCGAGCCTGATCAACCTTAACCCATTGCGAAACTCCCGTTTCACAATCGATCCAGTCGCTTAGCTTGTCTGGTGATACTGAAAGCATAATTTTGTATAAGAAAGCAGCGTGGGCGAAAGTACTCAGCTGGCGAGGTAACGGATCCCCCGATCCAACCCATCAAGCGTCAGCGGATACATGTGATCTTCGACGAGTTCCTGAATCAGGCCGATAGACTGGGTATACCCCCAATGAGCTTTGGGGGTGGGATTAAACCAGATGACTTTATCAAAACTCTCTTGCAAGCGGGTCATCCAGGTTACGCCGGACTCGCGGTTCATATATTCAACACTGCCGCCAACGCTGACAACCTCGTAGGGCGCCATCGAGGCATCCCCAACAATGATGACCTTGTAATCCTGTGGGTAGGTATGCAACACGTCCCAGGTCTGCGTTATTTCATTGCGGCGACGTCGGTTATCACGCCAAACAAAATCGTAGAAAAAATTATGAAAATAAAAGTAATCCAGGTGCTTGAACTCGCTACGTGCCGCAGAGAAAAGCTCCTCGCAGGTACGCACATACGGATACATCGACCCGCCCACATCAAAGAACACCAGCACTTTCACGGCGTTATGGCGTTCGGGCACCATCTTGATGTCCAGCAACCCGGCGTTGCGGGCCGTACAGCGAATAGTGTCGTCCAGATCGAGTTCTTCTTCGGCGCCATTGCGGGCGAACTTTCGCAACCGTCGTAAAGCCATCTTGATGCCACGAGTGCCCAGCGCGACCGAATCATCCAGGTTTTTGTAGTGACGTTCCTCCCATACCTTGACCGCACTTCGGTTACGGCCCTCACCGCCGACGCGAATCCCCTCCGGGTGGTAGCCGCTATTGCCAAATGGTGAGGTTCCCCCAGTGCCGATCCACTTACTACCTCCTGAGTGGCGTTTTTCCTGCTCCTCAAGGCGTTTGCGAAACTCTTCAAGCAGTTTCTCCAGGCTGCCCAGAGATTTGATTTTTGCTTTTTCTTCCTCGCTGAGATGCTTCTCAAGCTGTGCACGCAACCAGTCCTCCGGGACCAACGCATTAATGATGTCATCCACCGTTTCCAAATCCTTGAACCAGGTGGAAAAAGCCCGGTCAAAACGATCGAAGTATTTCTCGTCTTTAACGAGGCAGGTACGTGCCAGCAGATAAAAATCATCCACTGAGGCAAATGCCAGGTGCGCCTTCACCGCTTCGAGCAGCACCAGATACTCCTTAACCGACACCGGCACACCGGTATTTTTCAGGGCCTGGAAAAAATTTATCAGCACAAGGCTGTCCTCAGTAATACCGAGTCAGTTGGATTGTGCGTCGCGCCGGGCCATGAAGGCCAGGCGCTGCAACATGTGTACATCCTGCTCGTTCTTGAGCAAAGCGCCATAAAGTGGCGGAATCGCCTGGCTGGGATCGCGTGACTTCAGAATTTCCTCTGGAATATCATCGGACAGAAGCAATTTGAGCCAATCGATCAACTCCGAAGTCGAAGGCTTTTTCTTCAGACCTGGAATCTCGCGCACCTCGAAGAACACATCGAGTGCATCGCGAATCAGATTTTGCCTAATATTTGGATAATGCACATCGACAATCTTTTCCATCGTCACTCGATCAGGAAAAGCAATAAAGTGAAAAAAACAGCGACGTAAAAATGCATCAGGCAGCTCTTTCTCGTTATTGCTCGTAATCACCACGATGGGGCGGTGGTCGGCAACTACTGTTTCGCCGGTTTCATAGACAAAAAACTCCATTCGGTCGAGTTCAAGCAATAAATCATTAGGAAACTCGATATCGGCCTTGTCAATCTCATCAATCAGCAGAACCACCTGCTCTGGCGCCGAAAAAGCCTCCCACAATTTGCCTGGGCGAATATAGTTGCCGATATCTCCTACGCGACCATCGCCCAGTTGTGAATCGCGCAGCCGCGAGACGGCATCGTACTCATAGAGTCCCTGCTGCGCCTTACTGGTTGACTTGATATGCCAGCGGATCAGGGGCTTGCCAAGCGCTAAAGCCACCTCCTCAGCGAGCATGGTTTTGCCTGTGCCGGGCTCTCCCTTGATTAATAACGGCCGCTCAAGCGTGACTGCGGCGTTAACTGCCAAAGAAAGATCTTCAGTCGCGACATAGCGCTCAGTACCCTTAAAACTCATGCGTTACTCCTAATGATGAGGGGGAAGTTAAAGGCTAACCCGTAGAATCGGGGCAAAACCAATGAGATGTCTTCATTAGAAAAATAGGACTATGCACCAAATAGTTACTAAGTTGATAAGGCTAACTAGAACGGCAGCAGAGCATATATCTTTTGCATCCCGGGATGTTGCGTTCCATTCTTTCCCTATCCGATCTATGGCGTATTCAACTCCCGTATTAAGCAACTCTGTAACCAATACAAATACGATTGAGAACCAAAGAATAGCAATTTCAACAGCAGTGTCTCCAACAATAAAAGACGCGGGCCCTAATACAATAAAAAGCAGAATTTCTAATCGAAATGGTTCTTCAGAGCGCCATGCAGTACCGATACCACGCAATGAACACGATAATCTTTTCCACAATCGGGGAACAAATTCCAAACTAAATAGATTCAATTATCACCTCCCGAATATTGTTAGCTTTCCCACGATTAGTACTACTTGATTTAGCCGGACACCTATAGCGCCCGAGAGGCCGATCAGGAGTTCGCCACTGAACACGCGCCGGACTAATCCGCCAGCATAATTAATCAACTAGTTTCCGGCTATCCAGCCGTTCCAAACAAAAAATACAGCTCGCTAGAATAGATTGACGTGATCAGCCCTACGCCAAGGACTACATAGAGAATCGCGTGGGAATAAGGGCCGACAA
>JAAZZE010000034.1 GCA_014239255.1 Gammaproteobacteria bacterium | reverse complement strand
CAACCTTTCGAGCCATTGCAGATAGCGGGTGTGTGTAGGCTGGTTTAACTGAAGACGCTGGCGGCAGTTTTCCAATGATGTTTCTGTAGCCCCCTGGCCGAGAATCGCGTGACAGACATCTCCCGGGAGAAGTTCTGTCGCGGCAAAAATCATCATCGAGACGACCCAGGTCACGACCACACCGAGCAGAATTCTTCGAACGAGAAGTGTAACCATTACATTCGATTAGACGTAGAAGAGCGACGGGGGCGGCTATTGACCGCCCCCGACTCGTCATTGAGATGACAAAACCGCCGGCTCAGGCGAAGGAGATTTCGGTACTGAAAAAGGCGTTACGGTTATACCCAGCCGGATGTGGATCAAAACCGACCACATTGTCGCGTCTGGAGTCGATAAGATCATAGAAGCCGAGCATCCCGACACCACCGCTATCATGAAGAAGCCGCTGCATTTCGCAGTACATCTCCTTACGCTTCGCCGCGTCGGTTTCACCGCGTGCCGCAACCAACAGTTCATCGAAATGCTCGCTCCCCCATGCCGTCTCGTTCCACGAGCCGTCGGACTTATTGGCGATGGTCAGCATCAGGTCGGCTGTCGGCCGCGGATCCCAACCGGACACGCACAGCGGCACCTGCATCCAGACCTTGCTCCAGTAAGAGCCCGGGGGTGACACCTGAACCTGAAGATCAATACCCGAAGCCTTAGCACCTTCTGCGTAGATCAGCGCGATGGCCTCTGAGCCGGATACGGCCTGATCCGACGTGTATAGAATGATGCTTGAACCTTCCATACCGGACTTTTTCAGGTGATGTCGCGCCTTATCAGGGTCGAAAGTCCTCTGTGGAATATCGTCGCAATAGAAGGGATCCGTCGGTGGGACCTGGTGATCATTACCGATCATTCCATACCCTTTGAAGGCATTTTGGATCACCTGCTCTCGTGGAATACTGTATTTCAACGCGAGCCTGAGATCGTTATTGCTGGTCGGATCCCGATCGCACATGATCGAGAGGTTGGTATGTTGCCCCGATGCAGAGGCCACTACCTCTACCCCAGGGGCCCGGTTGACAAGATCGATCAGTTTACGGTCAACACTGGTACCGATATCGTATTCGCCTGCCATCATGGCGTTCATCCGCGCCGTTGCGTCCACATTGGTATGGAGTTCGATGGCATCTAGATACGACTCGCCCCAGAAATTCGGGTTACGTTCGGCGAGCATGTAGATCCCAACCTGGTACTCCTTCAGGATAAACCCGCCGGTCCCTGAAGGATTAGCAAACTCCTCTTCGCCTTCCTGGGAAATCATGAACTGGGGCTGGGTGAACAGCACGGGCAGATCTGCATTAGGCATTGCCGTTTTCATACGCACGACATGCGTGCCATCGGCCTTCATTTCTGTGACTTGCTCCAGCAGCGGCTTTCCGGGAGATTCGGATTCAGGTCGCAGATGTCTTTGCAGGGAGTAGATTACGTCGGCTGATGTGAAATCTTTTCCATTACTGAAGGTCACTCCCTTGCGAAGCGAAAACACCCATTCGTCTGCCGTTGCATTCGATTCCCATGACTCCGCCAGCGCCGGTATAGCCTGCATGTTCCGATCGAGAGCGACCAGCGGGTTGTATATAGTAAAACCGCGGCAATAGTCACCGCTTGACAGGAATTTAGTCGGATCCAGGCTGTCTGTCTGGCCACCGCTCGACAGCGCTACTCGCAGCGTGCCACCAGATTTTCGGCTTGCAGCTGCCGCGGTTGCGGACGCCAGGAGAGTGGATGTCGCCGCCGCGCTTATACCAATAGCTCCCGCTCGTTTGAGAAACTGACGCCGCGAGACTCGGCCTGAGATAAGCTGATCTCGAAGATCATAGATTGTATTCTTTGGCATATTCTCCTCCTTATATATGTTTAGCTACAGCTTTAAAAATACCATTGGAAACCGATCTATACCAACTATAACATGGGATTTCTGCATGAAAACACGCCAAAACATCCTCATGAGCTTAGTGCAACCCGCACTCTAGACTAAGGGATGACTATGCCTATAAGAGCTTTCGCGCAAGATAGTGATAGAAGTCCCAGACGTTCCCTTCATAATCGGCCGGCGCCAACGGTCCCGTTTCTACACTGCTTGATTTCAGACCGATTTGCAGGCGCGCTAATTGCGTTTGATCTTCTGCCATAGTGCGTTCAAACAAATCTATCGCGGCTTGTCGATCACACTCGAGAATATCAGAATCTGAGAATGCAATTCCCCGCTTCACTTTCACGGTATCCGCCGTATCGGGCTGCAGGTAAAGGTAAGTGACAATATGACCGGTAACACTCGCCACATGACTCGGAGGCACGGCAAACATAACCGACCTTTGCCTTTCTGCATGAGTCAGGTCAGGGTGGTACAGACCTCTTTGCTCTAGTTTTTCAGGAAAGTTAGCGAAATAACCAAAATAACCTTCTCCGGGCGGAAAATGTTGGCACAGGCGTGTCGGGGTAATCTGGTGTAGCGTCTTATTATGAATGGTAGAAAGATGATACCCCTCCATAAAATTTTCAGTGAGACACTTCCAATTGGTTTCCCAAATGCTCTCCTCACTATGAAGTTCGACCATATTGTCCATATGATAGTGTTTGATTAAATCGCTGAGACCGGTCAACTGAGGAGTTAATGGCAATGCCGTGTTATCCAGGTTGACGTAAATAAATCCGCCCCAGATTTCACATGCAAAATCAGGGAGCCGGCACCGTGCCAGATCGAAATCTGCCCGGGCTTCTATCAAAGGGGCACGGCGTAGTCGACCATCAACGTGATATGACCATGCATGATATGGACAAACAAAGCTCGTGGTATTTCCACTGCCCTTGACTACAACAGAGCCGCGGTGCCGACAAACGTTAGACAAAATCTTCACCTGATTATCGTTTGTTCGAACCACTATGAGTGGTTCACCGACCAGCTCGGTCGTAAAGTAGTCTCCAACTTGGGAAACCTGATGGCTACGGCCGACACAGACCCATTGACTGCGGAACAGACGCTCCTTCTCCAGTGCAAGAAACTCCGAGGAGGTATAAAACTCAGACGGCATAGACCAGGCCTTGTCATAACCCAGCCCAATTATTTTTCTCAATGAATCGGTGATTGCATGCATCGTTTGTAGTTCACTAAAGCACTGGAGCATCATTTTTAGCGCTGACACACAAAGCGCTGTTAAGCAGTGACCCTTTCAGCATACCTCGCTCAACTTGGTATTCGCTGGATAAATGGCTGGACTAATGCCCGTTCGACCATCTCCAGGTGATCCTGACCATAAAACATATCTCCATCCACCACATAGGTAGGCGAACCGAAAACTGACATTTCAATCGCCTTTTGGGTATTGGCCGCATAGATCTGGAGCACCTCTTTTGAGTCCGAGATTGCAACTAGCGACACAGGGTCTATATCAACCGAACGTGCAATTGTCGCTAATGTTTTGTTATCCGCCAGATCACAATCATGCGCCCAGTGCTGCTCCATCATGGCATGGGCCAAACGGTCGATATTCAGGCCCTTGACTAGGCCAGCGACCAGCATCGTATTTGAAGGCGTTAACGCGTTGTCGTGATGAGTAGGGTATTGCTTGAGGATTGGAGCGCTCCTGTATTCAGACCAACGCTCCAACTCGCGGACAAAAAAGTACTCCATGTGTTTCTCGGTCCGCTCGTTAAAGGGTTGGCTACCAACCGCATTGAGTGAGGCGCGAAGATCAAAAGGCTTATGGGCGATGGTGCGCCCCGCTGCATCTGCTATCTCCATAAAACGCCTGGATCCTAAATAGGCATAAGCGGAATTGGCCGAATAATAATATTCAATTTCAGACATGCATATTCGCTCCACCATCTGACTGCACACACTTTCTTGGGCGCAGTGATTACCCGAGCGAAGAGACGCTCGCAACCAATTCTACTGCACGAACCACACACTTTTGTTACCAGGATACTTGCGGTTGATGCGATCAGCTTTTAACCCATACATCAATTTGGAAAAGATAAAACAAGAACCAAGATTAGGATAGATCAAAATTACTGCTGGATTTGGTAAAACCGGCGTTTATTCTTCCGGTAATCCTATTCCCAGATTTTAATCAAAAAGATGGTCAACTCTAAAACTGGATGGAAACCCACCGTCATCCTTGCAGCAGATGTCGTCAACTTCAACGCGATGATGGGGGATAACGAGGATCAAACCTTAAAGAACCGTAAGACCCGTAGATTGTTAGCAGCGCCCCTGAAAATTCTGCTTTTCGAATCACTTTTTAGAAGTTTTGCTGCTGTCGATCACCGCTGTGGCACCTTGTGCTGCCACGCTGACGGTGCTATTACCTTTGACTCGAGTAAAATCATATAATTCCATCGCCACAGCAACACAGGGGGAGAACATGCCTAAAGGTTATCTCGTCGCACATATCAAAGTTCATGACAAAGAAGGATTTGAGAAATTTAAAGCGATGGCCGGCCCCGTCATCAGCGAGTACGGCGGAACCGTGCTTGCCCGCGACCCAAACCCAGAAACTAAAGAGGGAGACACTTCAGGCCTTTGCATTGTGATTGAGTTCGAAAGTGTGGAACGCGCTAGAGCGTTTTATGAGTCGGAGCAATATACCGCCGCGAGAGTTGTGCGCGAGGCTGCGTCGAATACCCATCTGGTGCTGGTAGAGGGCGTGTAATCGAGCCCGCAGACGGATTCGAACCAACCACCTGCTGATTACAAATCAAACGGAGTCCCTATAACTATCAATAGGTTGCCGTATTTGCGCACCCAGGAGTGACAGTAGGGGTAACAATCATTGGCAGAAGGATACGTTTAGTATTTCCCGTAACAACTCAATTCGGATCGTTGGGTTTTTGGTTCTCCTCAATCCACTTTGTAATCCACTCGGCTGGCGGCGCATAAACGTCGATAAAAACAACGGGTTTGTCACCTAGAATCTCACCGCCATGTTGCACATTCGCTGGCGCGTACCACATATCGCCAGGACCGATATCACGGACTTCGTCTCCAACTGTAAGACGCATTTGACCTGAGATCATTACACTCATCTGCTCATGTGGGTGACTATGAAGTGCGTAGGTTCCGCCGGGTTCGAATTTTGCCCAAACCAACTGGCAACTTTCGCCAGTTGCGAGAATTGCGGCATGTAATTTACGGTCGTAAAAAGAGTCGGAGTTTGACTCGGCCTCCTTTGCTGAAAAGATGTATGACATCAATTGTCACCTCGCAAATATTCTTTAGCACACGTTAATTCAGCCATCTCAGAGCGAGAGAACGGCTATGAGTTTGGGAGAATCGCGTTCATTTGGGAAATGGTATAACCTCGACCAGCGTCGAATGTGCGCTACTGCCCTGCCCAATTCGGGATGTGCCCCGATCCCGTGTCAGTACATTGGGATTTCCCTGAGAATCGATGGTGTCACTTCCAGGGCTGAACCATGCGCCGGTTGGTAGCACCACGACACCTTCGCGAACAGACTCAGTTAACACTGCTCGGGCCAGACAGGCGCCGCGGTTGTTAAATACCCTGACGAGCGCTCCTGTATCGATTCGCCTGCATGCTGCATCCACCGGATTGATCGACAATGGCGCCGGCCTTTCACCCGGCCTGTCCGCAATGGCGCATTCCAACTGGCTATGCAGCTTATCACCCGGCTGCGGAGAAACCAGGTGCAGCGGAAATTGCCCGGCATGATCAGAACCGAGCCATTCAACTGGCGGGCGCCAAACTGAGTGCCCGGGATCTTCCGGATAATTGAATCCTGCGATAGTGGACGAATAAATTTCAATTCGCCCCGATGGGGTTCCTAAAGGAAACCGTTGAGGATCGGATCGAAAATCAGCGAACGGTGTAGCCGAATATTCCGGCCCTGCGATGGGAAGCTCTACCCAGTTGGATTGTTTTAATTCCTCAAAAGATGGAACATCAACACCACTCTCCCGGGCCTCGCGTTCAAATGCCTCATACATATAGTGCTGCCATTGCGCGCTGTCACGGCTCTCAGTAAAAACCCCGCTGACTCCCAGCCGCTGCGCCAAACCGGAAAATATATCGTAATCATTGCGAGACTCCTCCACCGGGGGAATCATCTGCGGCATATGAAACAGATAGGCATCCCCCTGAGCCCGGCCGATGTCTTCCCGCTCATAAGGTGTCGTAGCTGGAAACACAATATCCGCGCGTTGCGCGGTGGCAGTCCACCAAGGCTCGTGCACTATAATGGTGTCCGGCTGATTGAAAGCCTTTTGTAATCGGTTTAGGTCCTGGTGATGATGGAAAGGATTACCCCCGCACCAGTACACCAATTTGATATCCGGATAGTGGCGGCTCTCGCCATTGAAATCGTACGAAGTGCCGGGGCTCAACAACATGTCCGCGATACGCGCCACGGGTATGAAGTCCTTTACCGGGTTCTCTCCCTGAGGAAAAGTTAAACCACCGAGCCGCTTGACCGATACACCAAGCCCGCCAATCGCTCCATAACCATAACCAATCCCCCCACCAGGAAGTCCGATCTGCCCCAGCATCGCGGCTAGGGTCGCGGCCATCCAGTAAGGTTGCTCACCATTTTCGGCGCGTTGCAGCGACCAAGCCACGGTGATCAGTGTGCGATGGGCCGCCATATGCCGGGCCAGCACCTCAATAGTCTGGGAGTCGATCCCACATAATGCCGAGGCCCAGACAGGTGTCTTTGGCTGACCATCGGTATCGCCCAGAAGATACCGGCGAAAATGCTCGTACCCCGTGGTACATCGATCTAAAAAGTCACGGTCAAGCAAACTCTCGGTTTCCAGCACCCAGGCCAGAGCCAGCATCATGGCGGTATCAGTGCCGGGAATAATGGGCAGCCATTCCGCGCCATCGGGCGCATCAGTCTGCTGCGGACTGATATTTACGCACCTGATGCCGCGTTGTTTAAATTCGTCAAATCGGGATGCTGTCTCATGCCGAGTCACTCCCCCCATGCTGACCTGGGAATTTTTCGGATTGATGCCGCCGAACATCACCAGGGTCTGAGTATGTTCGGCAATCATCGGCCAACTGTTTTGATGCTCCCAGATGAACTTAAGGAAATTCGTTCCGAAAACATGGGGCATGATTGCCTGTGCCGCGGCGGTACTGTAACTACCAAACGAAGACACATACCCCCCGATAGTATTGAGAAATCGGTGCACTTGGCTCTGTGCATGATGAAACCGCCCGGCGCTAGACCATCCGTAGGAACCTCCGAAGATTGCGCCATTTCCGTAATTTTCTCGAACACACTTAAGCTCCTTGGCAGCAATATCCAGGGCTTCATCCCACGGTAGCTCAATGAATTCGTCTGAGCCGCGTCGCTCTTTGACTCGATCTTCGTTTTCCAGCCATCCCTTGCGGATACTGGGCCTTGCCACGCGACTGCGATGATGAATCGCGGCGGGTATGGCACTGGCAATTTCTGAGGGTGCCAGGTCATGTTCAAAAGGCGCGGTTGATACGATACGCCCATTTGATGCAGTTATCCTAAACGCACCCCAGTGGCTGGATGTGACCTTGGTTTGCTCCTCGACCATTGAGTTCTTATTAATTAATCTTTAAGAATCAGAAATTAGTTTAGTTGAAAGATTGGATTCTTGCGTCAATTTATCTGATAAAGCAATTGTTATATACAGGGAACAGTTATTTCAGAGCAAAAATTAGGATGGAGCCCGCAGACGGATTCGAACCATCGACCTGCTGATTACAAATCAGGTTGAAAAGACTTCCTACGCAGTATTTCTTCCATTTTCTATGGTTGGTAAATGATTTTTAGCAGGATTACAAGGTTTGACTCCCAATCGATTGCTGGAAGTTAAGAGCAGAGACCAAACAATATCTTTCGATGAGTACTTATTGCGTCCTCGGCTAGCCATTGATCAACATGACCACCAAAGCAACAGTCACTGCAAAGGCAATTATGGTACGGATACGATTGAAATAATTCCACCTTGTTTCAAATAACAGTCGCTGCTCGCTTATCGCCCTTAGATCTATCGCGTTCACTTCTATTTTCTGAAGAGCGCTGTTCAAGGGAAGATGTATAAATACCGTAATCCCCTGCACACCAATCAGATAGACCAATCCAATAACCAACAATGGCCAACAAACAATAACACCGAGCTCATACACTGCAACGACCATAGCGCCCAAAACAGAAGCTATTGACCCCATCCAAGTCAGTAAAAATATAGGATGATTATTCTGAATAATTTCATCCATGGACTTAAACGCCTCTATAAATTCTTTATCCCCAAGCTTTGACAGGCCAGGCATCACAATCACCGCGAAAGTCAGCACAAATCCAGTTACCAGAGCGCATGTCAGGCAGGATAAAAAAAGCGTTACAGTGACAATGTCCATCGTCTTTACTTTTTAAGTCTTTTTCTGGCCCGCAAAAGAATTAGAGTTCAATGGGAAACTTCCAATTCTTAAAATCACAATTTGCTGACTCTTATAGCCGGGGAATGGAGCCCGCAGACGGATTCGAACCATCGACCTGCTGATTACAAATCAGCTGCTCTACCAACTGAGCTATGCGGGCTTTGTGAGACACGCAACAACGCGCGTAGCGTATTTTACCTCCTTGCACATCCTGACAGGCAGCAACGGCAGATGCTCAACCGCTCTTGGGGCAGATTACGGGAGTGAGCTCAGCCAGGGCGTCGGCCCAATTCAATTTGGCCAGTTCTTCGCGGCGTTGCTCGGTGATCACATCTGGCACCTCGAGCCAGTAAAGTGGCCCCAGGGTGCGCACCTGCAATCTGACATTGACCGGCAATTGCAGCCATTCCAAGCTTGCCGCATAGGCAGCGGCCACGGGTTCCTGCGCGAAGGGTTGCAGCAACAATAGTTTCTCATCGCCCTGCCTCAAGCTGGTTGCTCTTATATCCTGATCCTGTAATTTGATCCGGGCGTTGTCGCGGGCGATATCGGAGCCAAAAGGTCCAACAACTACCTGATAAACGCGCTCCTCTCTTGCTGCGGTACGCTGGCGAGTCAACCCGTACCCATGATTGACCAGTAAGCTCCAGCCGCTGTCGAGGGTTTCACGGGTTGCGAAAGGACCGATCCTCAGGCAATCAGTCCGGGCGCCGACCACAATCGCCTTTTCCGAGACCAGTTCCATTGAGTCTAGATTTACCCCTGGTTCGGCTTCTGGCAGATCCACTCCCGCCTGGGGTGTGGCGTTGGTTGCCCACAGATAAAGGCCGCCATTGGCCAGAATCAGCAAAAAAAAGAGCCATTTCATGGTATTTCTCGACTGACCCGCTCAATGCCCTGCAGTACCAGGTCGGGCTTGATATCAACCGCCCTGGTTAAAAGAGGGGCTATTGTCGTTGCCCAGCCGCCCGTCAACAATACAGCAAAGTTATCCCCCAACTGCGCCGAGAATTCACTGAGGACCTTGTCGATTCCGCCGGCCGCAAAGGCCAGAGCGCCATTTCCGACAGCCGAATCGGTATCCGAATTGAACACACCCGAATACGTTTTTAACTTACCGTGTAAATGACTGGCACGCTCAAGCAACGCCTGGGTTGCAACCTGTGGGCCGGCGCTGATCACCCCACCCAGAAATTGCCCATCGGCCAAAAGCGCATCGACCGTAATTGCGGTACCGCAATCCACCACAGCCAACGAGTCGCTTCGCTGATCACGCGCTGCGATCAATGCCAGCCAGCGATCACAGCCTAAGGTGGCGGGATCCTGATAACAATTACGGACACCGTGCTGCGAACGCTGGGCGCTAAGAAAGGTTGGCTTTAATCCCCAGGCCTTATCACACCATTGCTGCAGCAGAGCTGCCGCATCATTACCTGCGCTATTACAGACGATCACCCGACCTGGGTTTGTAATGTCCCGCCAGACACCAAAGCCCGTGGCAGACCCCTCGTTGCCAAACGGATCTCCTACGGACCAGGCTTGTCCGTCCGATAGTGCCCACTTGATCCGGCTGTTACCCAGATCCACCAACAGGTTCATCGTTTGGTCTGCATGATTCGTTTCAACTTAAAGGTAACGCAGGGGGATCGAATGATAGACTGATATCGCCAGCTATTATCGGTGTAATAGAACCGTCATCACAACGAAGCCGGTAACGGCCGAGTTCGTCGGCGCCCTCACCTAACCCGACCACGACATCGCGCTGCGAAGTCGCCCGAACTGTCTTCCCGGCAAAAATATCGAGCGCATTCCAGCCGGATTGATCGGGCATGAAACCTTGATTATCAAATCTTTCGAGGGCCTGAACCAGATCCGTCAGCACGGATACAATCAGCTCTGTACGTCGAGGTAAGGGCCCCTTAATCTGTGATGCCAGATCAGTGACCGCCTGACCTGTATCGAGGGTTGCAAGAGCAGGGTCATCGATATTTAACCCAACCCCGATGATCGCGCAGACCTCTTTATCGGTGCTGGAGTTCAGCTCCACCAGCACCCCACCGAGTTTTTCGCCCGACGCATAAAGATCGTTGGGCCACTTCAAACCAACCTTGTCAGCGCCGAGCCCGCGTAATCGGCTCGCCAGCGCGAGGCCAATGGAAAGGCTAAGACCCTCTAATTGGGCGGCCCCTTTGCACAAGTGCCAGCCCATCGACAGCATCAAATTACAATAAGGCGAGCCCCGCCAGGAGCGCCCGCGTCGGCCACGACCGGCACTTTGAAATTCACTTATACAAACCTGGCCATGTAACTCACTGCTGTCGACCTGGCGGGTCAGCCAGTTACTGGTCGAATCCACGGTATCCAGCAGAACAACCTCGTCGGTAAACGGAAACCCAGCGGCTGTTAGGCCGGATTTGAGATCCATCTCTTCTATGGGATCGGCGATCATGGCCAACTGGTAATCCGGCAAAGCGGCTGCCTGGAACTGAAGGCCATCTGCCTTCAGTTCTGACAGGTGTCGCTTCACTGCCGACTCACCGATCCCAACTGCCAAGGCAAGCTCAGCGATACTCGCAGGCTTTGCCGCACTCAATACACGCACCAGTCGGGTGCGCTCAGTCATCATTGTCAGTCTGCTGTGACCGCCCCCGCAGACGTTCAAGCTTTTCCCGAATCTTGATCTCAAGGCCGCGATCTACCGGATGATAAAAGCGCTGGCCCTTAAGGGTGTCAGGCAGATAAGTCTCTCCCTGGGCATAGCCCTGGGGCTCATTGTGCGCATAGCGATATTTTTCCCCGTGGCCCAACTTTTTAGCGAGACGGGTTGGAGCATTGCGCAGATGCAAAGGCACCTCCTGGGTTCCGGTTTCTTGGGCCACTTGCAGCGCAGCATTCAGGCCCATATAAACCGCGTTACTCTTTGGGGCGCAGGCCAGATAGACCAACGCCTGAGCGATCGCCAATTCGCCCTCTGGAGAACCCAGACGCTCGTAAGTCTGCGCAGCATCCAGCGTCAAACTGAGTGCTCGTGGGTCGGCGTTACCGATATCCTCACTGGCCATGCGAATCGCGCGCCGAATGATATAACGCGGGTCGCAACCGCCATCGATCATTCGTGCAAACCAGTACAGCACAGCATCCGGATCAGTGCCCCGCATCGACTTATGCAAGGCTGATATCTGGTCGTAAAAAAGATCACCCCCCTTATCAAAGCGACGCAAGGGCGTGCCGATCACCTCCGGCAATACTCCGTCGGTAAGTTCATGCCCATCGTCTGTCGCCGTGGCAAACTGAGACCCGATTTCAAGAAAATTCAATAGACGACGTGCATCACCGTCTGCTGCATCCAGCAAGCAGTTACGGGCATAGTCTGACAAGCCAAGGTTCAGTTTTCCAAGGCCTCGATCGCAATCAGACAGCACGCGCTCGAGGAGCGATTGCAGGTCCTCGCGGGCCAATGCCTTTAATACGTAAACGCGTAGCCGTGAGAGCAAAGCGTTGTTGAGTTCAAAAGCCGGATTCTCTGTGGTGGCGCCAATCAGCACCAAAGTGCCATCTTCCACGTGCGGCAAGAAGCCGTCCTGTTGTGCCTTGTTAAAACGATGGACTTCATCAACAAACAAAACCAGTTTGCCCGGCACTGCTTTGGCCTGTGCCACCACCTCACGCACGTCCTTTATTCCGGCAGTGACCGCTGAGAGCACCTGAAAGCGGGCTTCGCAATAGTGCGCCACCATCCGAGCCAGGGTAGTTTTGCCCGTGCCCGGCGGCCCCCAGAGCACCATTGAATGCACGTGTCCACCTATCAGTGCCTCGCGCAATGCCGAACCTGGGCCAATCAGATGCGATTGCCCGACAAACTCGTCAAGATTACGCGGCCGCATTGCCTCAGCAAGCGGCTGGTAATCAGTGGCCTGGGTTTGACTGGGTACGGAAGTCATCAAGGATTCCTAACTGCCCTGTATTTGGCGAAAGGTAAGGTTAACCCGGGGAGCCACTGGACGGGCTGTCTTTGGCACACTGTGGCGCCAGGATGTCTGAGACTCGCCACTCATCAGCAACAAGGAGCCGTGCCCGAGCACGATTTCATGCATGGGCAGGTCTTTGCGTCTGCGGTGTCGCAACAAAAAACGCCGTGGGCCACCCAGGCTGATAGAGGCAATCGTCGGCGTGGTACCGAGTTCACGCTCATCATCACTGTGCCAGCCCATGCTTTGAGACCCGGTCCGGTAATAATTAAGCAAAACACTGTTAAAGCTCAGTCCAGAAAAAGCCGCCAGTTGCTCACCCAACTCCTTGAGTTCGGCCAGCCAGGGTAGCGGCTGGTTTACACTGCCTGAGTAGCCATATACCGCTCCAGGATCACCGTACCAGGCGGCACGACGCGGTGAATTCACCCAGCGTCCGTAAAGGTGCACACGAGGCGTATGCCAGGAGACCTTTTTGATCAAAGCTTGGCAGTAATATGATGCTTCAGTTGGCGCCAAGAACTCGGGCCAGTACTCAAAACGACCATCCTCGATCGGCAGGTGGCCTTCACTGCAGATCTGTCGTGGCCCTGCCCGGCGACTCTGGGATAGACGCTGCAAGGCCTCCTCCTGCGATCGACCCTGATCCGCTTGATTAACAGTCCACCGGCTCGGCGAAGGCCGCGGCCAATGGAGATTGCACAAAAGCCGCACCTGTTGAGCAGCCGCTGGCCGGGTCAAACCGGGCTATCGAGGGGCAGCCAAACAGGCTGGGGTAAACACCGTGGTTAGCGGTACTTAAGTCTGCCACCTTATTACCCAGCGCCTGAAGTATCGCAGGTTCGAAGGCGGCATCCGCCACAACCTCGGCTACACCACTGACATCAACGCGGGGTCGGTGCATGGCCTTTTCTGGGTCCATGGAGAAATCGATGATGAACGAAATCAACTGCATGATCGATGAGACGATACGCCGCCCGCCAGAGGCGCCCAGAGCTGTAACAGACCCTGCCGGCTCGGCCACGATTGTAGGACACATATTGCATAAGGGCTGTTTGCCCGGAGCCATCGAGTTGGGCCGGCCCGGCTCAGGGTCAAACCACATAATACCGTTATTCATCAGAATCCCGGTGTCAGGCAACAGCAAACGGGATCCAAAAACCGACAGCAGTGTCTGGGTGAGCGCGACGACATTGCCCTCGCGATCGGTAACGTTCAGATGGGTGGTACAGGCGGGGATCTTGCCATCGGGGCTATCGCCCATCTGTAACAGTCGATCTGCGTAGGCCGCCTGCAAACTGGCAGCGGTGGCAGCGGTGGAAACTCCATCGGGCTGCATCGGTGGATTCGGCAAGCGCTGTTCAAGCTCGGCCAGCGCCTGGCACAAACTCGGGCCAGCACAAAGCCCCGCTGGGGTGTAGATAACCGCGTCGCGGTAGCTGACCCCGGTCAACTCCTCGAAGTGCACTCGGTACGAGGCAAGATCCTCGGCAGATAACTTAATACCAACAGATGCCGTATCTGCTAGTACACGCTCTGCCAGATCCCCCTGGTAAAAAGAGGTCGGACCCTGATCGGCGAGCTGCGTGAGTGTTTTCGCAAGGCCTTTTAATTCAATCACCGGTGGTGAGCCAGCCCACTGACCCATCGGCACATGACCCTGTGGCAGATACACCGAGCGTGTAGATTCGAAGCGGGCAATATCCGCCGCGCTGGAGGCAATCTTGAGGCTTGAATACCAATCTACACAAAGACCCTGCTCTGCCAGAGCGATCGCAGGCGCGAGAAGTTGTGGCCACGAAAGCGTCCCAAAGCGCTTGGCCGCCTCGCCCAATCCTGCCACAAAGCCCGGTACTGCGACTGAGTATGGGCCGAGCACATTGCGGTCCTCCAACACCCCCGGCCAGGCAAAAAGATCGGAGTCAAACCCCGTGCTGAGTGGATAGTCGTTTACATTCAGTGCAATGGGGGCACGAACCCCAAACTCCAGCGCATAACTTCGGTTTTCACGGGCCAGGTAAACCGTCATGAACCCGCAACCACCCAGCCCACTCATCCAGGGCTCAACCGCGCTCAGGGCAAAACCAGTTGCGATCGCAGCGTCTACTGCGTTGCCACCCCGGGCCAGTACCTTTGCACCTGCCTCGGCGGCCAATGCGTGCTGTGCCACCACCACCCCACCCTGGGTTTGCACCGCAGGTTTACGGATCGACCAATGCTCCATGGATTACCTGATTACGCGACCCTGCTATGGTAGTAACTGACCAGAGGGCGATGGAATAAACACCGGGCGACAGTGCGCGTCACACACGCAGCACTTTACCGGGATTCATGATGTTGTCTGGATCCAACGCCTGCTTGATCGAGCGCATGACACTGATCGCCTCACCGTGCTCGGCCACCAGAAAGTCGAGCTTGCCATAACCTACCCCATGCTCCCCGGTGCAGGTGCCGCCCATGCCAAGCGCCCGCATGACCATACGCTCATGCAAGTCGTTCGCTTTTTTGCTTTCAGCGGGATCATCCTTGCTAACCATAAGACAAAGATGAAAATTACCATCGCCGACATGGCCAACGATTGGGGCGGTCAGCCCGAAATCACGAATATCCTGTTGCGTCTCCCGAATACATTCGGCCAGGCGTGAAATAGGCACACAAACATCGGTGGCCCAGATTTCACCCCCCGGTTGCAGCGCTTTGCAGGCGTATGCCGCATCGTGGCGCGCTTGCCACAACTGGTTACGCTCCTCAGTATTTGTGGTCCATTGAAAATTACTGCCGCCTGAGTCTACCGCGATCTCCTGCACAATCTCAGCCTGCTCTTTGACCCCCGCGTCAGTTCCATGAAACTCCAGAAGCAGGGTTGATGCCACGGCGAGATCGGTCTTGGAGTATCTGTTGATGGCGTCGACCTGGGCTTCATCCAGAAGCTCGATGCGGGCAATGGGTACACCATACTGGATCGTAGTGATGACTGTGTTGACCGCACTGTCGACATCTGGAAACGTGCATATGGCCGATGAGATTGCTTCGGGAATCCCATAAAGTCTCAGCGTAACTTCAGTAATTACACCAAGTGTCCCCTCTGAGCCGACAAAAAGGCGGGTGAGATCGTAACCGGCTGCCGATTTTCGAGCGCGCCGCGAGGTCTGAATTACACGACCATCGGCCAGTACAACGGTCAGCGCCAACACATTTTCACGCATAGTGCCATAACGCACTGCGTTCGTTCCCGAAGCACGGCAGGCAGTCATGCCGCCGATCGAGGCATCAGCACCCGGGTCGATCGGGAAAAACAGGCCACTATCACGCAGGTGGCTGTTTAACTGTTTGCGGGTTACGCCGGGTTGAACCACAACGTCTAGATCTTCGGCATGCAGCTCGACCACCTGATTCATCTCCTGCAGGTTAATCGAGATACCACCATGCAAGGCCGCAACGTGACCCTCGAGAGCCGTGCCCGTGCCATATGGGATCACGGGCACCCGGTGCTCAGCACACAGAGTGACAATTCGGCTGACTTCCTCAGTGGTATGGGGGGTGACCACGGCGTCCGGCGGCACACTGGCATGAAAAGATTCATCCTTGCCAAA
This sequence comes from Gammaproteobacteria bacterium, assembly GCA_014239255.1. Lineage (GTDB taxonomy): Bacteria > Pseudomonadota > Gammaproteobacteria > Arenicellales > UBA868 > UBA868. The sequence goes on along the minus strand of JAAZZE010000034.1, from coordinate 8,027 downwards.
GCGTTCACGGACAGCGAGCGCCTCGGACAGCCGCTCACCAAACTCACTGCGCAAACAAGCTATTACGTTTTTTACTGGCTTCGTCTGAACGTTTTTTTGGGCCGCATCTGCCATGGGATTTCCTTATAAGCCGCTTTCTGAACCAAGTATATCCCCTATATTCTCACAGACCCTGCACTCACCCCTAACAACAGGCTTTGGTACCATTACAGGTTCTTAAAATCCAGTGCGTATCGGCAAAACTTGTGTCAAAACTAAATGTCGTTAATAGAAGTGGTGATTCCGCCCCCTTCTTGCGGGGCATCCTGACGCGCTCACTGCAGAAAATAGGGCTGACATTCTCGGAGGCGTACGGCGTAGCGTCAATGGTACGGAGCCAATTGGCCAGGGAAGAGGTCATTGGCAGCCCCCGGATAAGGGAAACAGTTTCACCGATTCTGGCATCTCAATTTAGTCCAGAGACCGAAGAACGGTACAGACTTTCCCGAGGGCAGCCGGTCTGGATACGAATTCACCATAAAGATGGTGAAGATGTCTGGTTTTCCCGTGCCATCTTCCGTTATAGGCTCGAGATCTGTGGCATCACCCATTCTGCGGCAGAAGCCCTGGCCCACAGTCTGCACGAGCGGCTGGTCAGGGAATACTCGACGGGCATTGAGCGCGAAATACTGCATCAGCTTGCCTGTCAGATGGTGCTGGCCGAGGCCGGAGCCCACTTTGCGAAAAACCTTGAAGCCTGGCACCGGCTCACGCGCGAAAACAAGACTCTACTGATTCTGATTGGAGGGGCGCCCGGTGTTGGCAAAAGCACAATGGCGGCCCACCTCGCGACCCGCTTAAATATCACCCGAACCCAATCTACAGACATGCTGCGGGAAGTATTGCGCACTTTGCGATCACCGGAAAAAAACCCCGAACTGCATTACTCCAGTTTTGAAGCGTGGCGAGCGCTGGACGACAGTCCAGATAGAGGCGACATGCCAACACGCATTGAGGAAGGCTATAACCGTCAGGCAGACGAGGTGGAATTGGCCGCACAAGCTCTACTCGAAAGGTCGCAACATGAGCAATTTTCGATGATTATTGAAGGCGTCCATATACGGCCGTCTATGATCCAAAGGCTCGCACTGGACCCCGATGTGATCGTGGTACCCATCCTGCTGACAGTCAGTCGCAAAAAGACATTGAAACGCTTCTTTAAGGGGCGCTCTCTGGTGACATCTCGGCGGGGCAGCCAACACTACCTGGACAACTTCGACGCTATCTGGCATCTACAGTCTGCCCTGACGGTGGATGCGAAGACATCCGGCGTAGCGGCAATCGTCAATGATGAGGAGGAAGAAAGCACATCGGTCCGTGTGTTTTCTCTCATCGCCTCGGCAGTCGCAGACCACGTACTACCAAACCAGGGCGAATAATCCTCAAACAACCTTTCGGCCACCAGGCCATTTGCGCTAACATCGCCGTTGTTATTTCCTGAGTAATCTCTTTGAACCCCTGAGCGCATACCGACGGGTCACATAGTGTGGCCGAACGGCAATGGCAATTGATCCGAAAAAATGATTAACCGATGAGCAATAAGAAGTCCAAAACCCGAACAACTTACCGCCGGATTCCCAAGGTCAAGGGTCCGACACAAGCTGACAAAGCAGATCGCCACATACTCTACGAGCGTGCTGTCCAGTGTGTGGAATCTGAGATCGACATGGTGGATGGGACCTACGAGACACTTCGAGGACGTAAGGCCGCCACCCTGCGTGAGGACTTCTGCGGTACGGCTAATACCAGTTGCGAGTGGGTGCGACGGCGTAAAGATAATCGGGCCTGGGGTGTCGATCTCGACACCGAGGTATTAGCCTGGGGAAAAAACAACAAGGTGAATGCCCTTAACGGTGATGGAGCAGATCGGATTGTGCTCATGAACGAGAACGTTCTCACTGTTAAAACGCCACCAGTCGATATGATTCTGGCTATGAACTTCAGTTACTGGATTTTTAAGACCCGCGACGAGCTAAGGGGGTATTTTTCAAGGGCGCGCGACTGCCTGGCAGATAACGGTATTTTATTTCTGGATTCGTACGGTGGTTATGAAGCATACCGGGAGATGGAAGAAGAGACAGATCACGACGATTTTATCTACGTTTGGGATCAGGCCCGCTACAATCCTATTACCGGCGAAATGAATTGTCATATTCATTTCAAGTTCCCAGATAGATCTAAGCTGAAATACGCTTTCAGTTATAACTGGCGCCTATGGTCACTGCCCGAGATTAGAGAATTACTGAGTGAGGCAGGCTTTAAAAGGGTGCTGGTTCACTGGGAGGGCACTGATACCAAAAGCGGCGACGGCAATGGCGTTTTTACACCCACCGAAAATGGTGAGGCGGATGCCGCTTACATCTGTTATATCTCCGCGGAAAAATAATCCTCAGGCGATCCCTGTACCGGTCAAAAGTCCGTAATCAGAAACCAACCGGTCCTACCAGAGCGTTTTCATGACGCCACCATCAACAACCGGTCAGTGTCTCATCGGTAATATAACTGTCTGCGTCAGCCACTAAGAACCCAGTCTTACTTAAAAATCATCAATCTCGTCAAAACGATCCAGCGGCGCAGTATCCGCTTGTTCAGATGACAGTTTCTCTATAGGTTCACCAGCCCTGTCGGCCTGCGTTTTGAATAGATCTGCCGCTATTGAGATAATCTGCGCCATCGGAGATTGCACTAGCTAAGCGAAGGCACTAATGTTGGTGCCCAGATACTTCTTATTGGGCGCACCTATGCCTTTTGTACCAGACCAGGACCTCGTTCTTTTTGCTTCGTCACTGGCGGATGATGCCCGCAGGATCGCCAACAAGTTTTTTCGCCAGGCGCACGCAGTATCCAGCAAATCCGATGGTACGCCGGTAACCATTGCCGATCTTGAGATCGAGCAGCACTTGCGCAAAGCTATTGGACAGCGCTACCCAGATCATGGTGTATACGGCGAAGAAGAAGGGCTGACCGGAACTGATGCAAGATGGCTATGGGTTCTGGATCCTATTGATGGCACCAAGAGTTTTACGACCGGCAAGCGTACTTTCGGCTGCCTGATCGCACTTCTTTACCAGCAGAAACCCATACTGGGAATCATCGATATGCCAGCACTGGACGAACGTTGGATCGGAGTTCAGAACCAAACTACTCTCCACAACGGTTACCCCTGCAAAGTAGCGGAAACAAATGTGCTGACTGACGCCACGTTGAACGCCACCACCGTGGATATGTTTGACCCGCAGGAATGGCAACTTTTTTGTCGAATGAGTGAAGCTGTGCGATTTCGCCAGTTTGGTGCCGACTGCTATGCCTATGGCCTGTTGGCACTGGGCTACACGGACTTAGTGATGGAGGCCGGATTAGGTCGCTTTGACTACTTGGCTTTGGTCCCGGTAATCGAAGGTGCAGGTGGCTGCATAAGCGACTGGCAAGGGGAGGCGCTGACTTTCGATTCTGCCGGACAGGCGCTGGCAAGTGCTAATCCGGCGCTACACGCCCAGGCACTACACTTGATCGCTTCTTCGCAATGAAGCTACCCAGCAGAGTCACCAGTAGAATCATCACAGGGGTGATGACTGTTTGTATTGCCCTCTCAGCAGTAAATACATCTGCAGATCAAGACCATCCCGGCCTAGACCCTCTGTTTTCGCAATTGAAAACTGCTCCCGATCAAGCCACTGCTGACCGCATTACGGGGGAAATCTGGAGTCTGTGGCGAGAAGTGGGCAATCCCGCCGTAGCGAACGCCATGGCACAAGGCGCACGAGCTATGTCATCAAAACGCTATCGTTCTGCTTACCAGTATTTCAGCGAGGTGATCGATCGTGCCCCAGATTTTGCCGAGGGGTGGAACAAGCGGGCCACAGTACTTTTTCTGGCGAAGGCCTACGACAGGTCGATCCGGGATATCAAAGAGGTCTTGCGACTGGAGCCACGGCATTTTGGAGCACTGTCCGGACTGGGGCTAATCTTTTTGCGTCAGGGTCAGTTTCGTCCCGCGACACAGGCATTTCGCGACGCCTTAGCCATTAACCCTTATCTGCCTCGCATACGCGAAGCGCTAGATCGACTTGAGCATCGGCAACGCTCAATCGACGAGAAAAATACGATCTAACCAATCGCGACCTCGGGCCAGACACGCGCCGACAACCAGGCGGATAGATCAGTCATTTCCTCGGGCGCTACGCTGTGAGGCATCGGATAAGTGTGCCAGGTGACGTCACAACCGTTATCCTGCAGAGTCTGGCGGCTGGCCTCACCCAAAGGTAAAGCCAGCACTGGGTCAAAAAGGCCATGGGCAAGAAAGATTGGCGTGCTAAGGACATTGGGATCAATCCTTTGAGCTAATTGACCCGAAAGCGGCAGGTAGGTCGATAAACCGACAATCCCCGCCAGTGCCTCTTCGCAACGCAGTCCATAATGCAATGCTACCGCCCCGCCCTGGGAGAATCCGCCAACAACGATATGTGATCTTGGCACCCCACGGGCGCATTCTCTGGCCACTAGCGAGTCGACAATTCCTGCCGACTCGTCCAGACCTGATACGTCTTCTTGCTTAACGATCTCCATACCGGTCAGGTCATACCATCCACGCATAACCATACCGCCATTTAAGGTAATCGGTCGATGGGGTGCGTCCGGCAGTATGAACCGGATCGGCAACTGTCGAGGTAGATTCAGCATCTGCGGCAGTTGTTCGAAATCTCGACTATCGGCGCCTAGACCATGCAGCCAGATGATAGAAAAAGCTGGCGCTGCGCCAGTCTCTATCTCTAGAGGCGAGGTGGAAGATTCATTCATAATTTGACACTGGTTTATTTTTCCCGGATTGTAACGGGAAGTGAGCCAAAGAAATTGATCAGTTTGGCTGCAGTTAACCCATCGACCCCAGCACCTACACTTTATAATAAGTCTCGATGACACGCCTCTGATCGAGTCCATGCTCCCAACTTATACAGACATTGTTTCTGCTGCCAGCCGTCTGGACGGCGTAGCCCGAAAAACACCCGTACTGACCGATACCCCTCTCGATGAAAGATTGGGCATGAAGCTTTTTCTTAAATGCGAGAATCTGCAGCATATCAACGCCTTCAAGTTCCGCGGCGCCTGGAATACCATGAGCCGGTTGACGCCAGAGCAGCGTTCGCGTGGCGTCATCACGCATTCCTCCGGCAATCATGCCCAGGCGGTTGCGCTTGCTGGCAAATACTTGGGTATCGACACTACCGTGGTGATGCCAAACGATGCACCACAAATCAAGCGCGATGGTACTGAGCGTTATGCTTCCCGGGTCATAGCATACGACCCAACCGAACATAAGCGCGAAGCGTTGACCGATAACGTAATTCGAGAAACCGGCTGCGTCCTGGTGCCCCCTTTTGATCACCCTCACATCATTGCTGGCCAAGGAACTGCAGCGATGGAACTGATCAATTCTTGTGGACCGCTGGAAATGCTGCTGGTTCCCTGTGGCGGCGGCGGACTCCTCAGCGGTTCGGCATTGAGTGCGCGCACTCTTTCGCCAGACTGCTCAATTATTGGGGTTGAACCCGAAGCCGCTGATGATGCGGTGCGATCCTTTCGTAGCGGTCGGATCGAAAGGGTTCAGAATCCTCAGACTATCGCCGACGGAACCCGTACCGAATCTTTGGGGGAAATGACTTTTGCCGTCATACGAAAGACAGTGGACGATATTGTCAGCGTGCCGGAAGAGGCGATCATCGAAGCCACCCGCTTGCTATTTGAAGCTGCACGCGTGGTGGTTGAGCCTTCTGGGGCGCTCGGCCTGGCGGCTTTACTAACTGGGGCGGCCAGGGCTCAAGGACGTGTTGGCTTGATACTGAGCGGCGGCAATATAGATGCACCAATGATGGCACGAATTCTGCACTCAGGCCGTTAGAGAGGGCCAAAACCCTCCGGGCCACGGCTAACGCACAACTACGAGGTCAGTCGTTGGTATTAAGTGGAATGGTGATTAGCTCCGAGGTTCCGGTATCGCCACCGGGCGAGTTGATCAGATTCTCTACTGGTGCACGCAAGCCGCTGAACCACCAGGCAGCCAGCACGACGAGCACGATCAAAATGGCGACAAGGGCCGTCTTTCGCCAGCGGCCCTTTCGCGGAGCGGTTGAAAACTGAAGCCATCTTCGCCCTTTCTTTTCTTTGAAGGCCTCCTTGCCGATTACGGGAACAACTGAACCGATGCTTCCCGTAGGATCCCGATCAGCACTTGCCAGCACTTCGTTTTCATTGATCTCCATCAGTCGCGCATAGGCGCGAAGATACCCGCGAACAAAAATCGCCTCGGGCAAAGCTGAATGATCACCAGACTCGAGTGCGCGAACACCATCCGCGGTAAGGTTCAGGTTGGCCGCGACATCTTCAATCGTCCAGTGATAGCCCTGACGTGCCTTCCGCAACTGCTCGCCTGGAGCTAAAGAAGCGCCTGTTACAGGTGGGGTTTCGGCCATATCGAATAAGGGTTTATCAGTCACAAGCGGTACTACTATAGCATCCGCACTAAGACTGAGCAGAGGTCCTCACGACTTAAGAAATACTGTAAGCCCCCGTACCAACAGCAATCAGTGAGTCCTCGTCGTTATGCAGTTCCATTCTCGTAACTGCCACCTTGCGCCCGGTACGCAAGACAAAGCCCTTAGCTGAAAATGACTGTCCCAAGCCAGGACGCAGATAATCCACCCGCAGGTCGATCGTGCCGAGCCGAGAAAATTTGTCCGCTTCGTCTTCCAGCGACTGAACGCCCTCGCGTTTTAGTAACGAAATAAACGCAACCAGCCCGCCGACGACGTCCAGTGTGCTGGAGATCACCCCACCATGCAGATTACCCCGAGTGAAGTTTCCCACCAGTTCATCGCGCATTTCGAACCGAACCACTACATCGGACTCACCGAGTTTCTCAATGCGCAATCCAAGTACCTGATTAAAAGGAATGCGTTCTTCAAATACGCGTGCGGCATCCAGTAATACCTGGGAAGAAATCTCTCGTACTGATGCCTGAGAATCCATTTGAAATACCATTACCCTGAATGTCCAACTCCCACCTTATCATGACAACAACGGCTTTTGCTTTTGGAAACCCGCCTGCACAAGGTGGTCAATACTCGGCACGTGGGATAAAATTACCCAACAATTATTTGTCGATAGTCATGGGGCCGTAGCTCAGCTGGGAGAGCGTCGCGTTCGCAATGCGAAGGTCGGGAGTTCGATCCTCCTCGGCTCCACCAAATTCTCCTTTGCGTTATCAGTCAGTTAGACCCGCCTTATTGATGAACTCGTTATGTCTCAAAACTGCCTTGTCACAACTGTGGCACACAGCGGGGGGATCTTTAAGCATCGATTGGTCCGAACAATTCGGATGAAGGATTACAACGTCCCAATGTGACTTACAGTCTACTGAGGCACACCGTTTTTAAAACTGAAAACAGACTTCCCAGAGGCATCGTAGGCAACGGCGTTCCACGCCTTACCAAACCTAAATTCACCTAGAATTTCTCTGCCATCGGCAAATGTGTAGACGCCTTCGCCATGCCTCTTGCCGTCCTTGTGTTCGCCAACGTACTTGGTTCCATCGGTCCATATGTGAGTGCCTTGACCATGCTCCTTATCGTCCTGCCATCCCCCAACGTACTTGGACCCACTAGACCATGTGTAGGTGCCTTGACCATGCCTTTTGTCGTAACTGAATTCCCCAACGTACTTGGCTCCATCGGCTTCGGTGGTGCCGAAACAATTATCCCGATAGCCCGAGGTCGAACAGGCAGGAAGAACAGAACTCTCTCCAGCAAATGCAGGGCTAACACCGACAACACCCAATCCAACGATGACGGACAACGTAGCGATTACAGCAGTTCTTTTAGTCTTCATGGTTCTATCTCTGAGTTTGGTTAGCAAGATTGAAGTTTGGAGGGGAGTGTCTTACGGGCGATAATCATTTAGCTCCTGTGAGTGATTGGATTGGGTGTATGGTAATT
>JAAZZE010000033.1 GCA_014239255.1 Gammaproteobacteria bacterium | reverse complement strand
TCACCAGCTTGACGCGTCCCTACGACGTTTAATTCTCGACGGCACACTAGAACCCGGGCAACAATTACCTTCAGCACGTGAACTGGCAAAGGATCTGGGCATTTCACACATAACCGTTAAGACTGTTTACGAGCAGATAGCCGCTGAGGGTTGTGTTGAGGCAAAAACCGGTGCTGGGATTTTCGTGGCACAGGGTCTGGAGCTAGAAGCTAGCAGGGAATTCAAATGCATAAGCCGAAAGCCATCTTTTCCTAAAGTCAAATTAAACGAGCGCGCCCGACCCATCATGTGGCGTGCAGGTTCTCAACAGTGTCTGTCGGACTTGTCATTGTGTCTTTCGCTGGCCTCATGTACCTTTGCCCGGGCAACTCTTATTGAGAATTAATTCCCAAAACTTATCGGCTGGGCAGTAGCAGCCGCCACCCATTTTCATATCGACGTTAATTGTAATGCCTCCAGAAACCAACAAGAGTGAAGATAACTATAACGCGACAATCGCAAAGATCACACCGATTGCCGATGGGCTGTCAATCTTCTACCTTGAACCAGATAAGCCTATCGGCGGACGATTGCCCGGGCACTATGTCAGCATTGGCCTATTCGATAAAAGCCGCAACAAGCTCGTTCGCCGGCCCTATTCCCTCTCGCAGTCTCTAACATCTGACCCCGACAGTAACCTGCTCGAGCTTCTGGTGATTCGAGTACCTGAGGGCGACCTGACCCCAGCGCTGTTCGAGCGCAACGCCGGCGACCGCCTGTTCGTTCGACCGAAAATGATGGGCACTTATCTGTTACCCCAGTTGAACGACGATACAACCATTATTTTTGCATCGACCGGCACCGGGGTTGCTCCCCACATGACCATGCTCAAAGCCTGTGTGAATAAATGCCGCCAGGTTGTGATGATGGAATGCGTACGCTATAGCGCGGAGTTGGCCTATGCCAGTCAGATTCAAGCTTACGCGGCAGACCACCCCAATCTGCTTTATCTGCCACTGGTAACGCGTGAAGGTGGGCCAAAGCGTTACATACAGGATTTCTTCAGTGAGGATATTTTAGAGCAAGAACACAACATTAAGATCGATGCCGCGCAGACGCACGTATTCGCGTGCGGCAACCCGGCGATGATCGGTATTCCCCGTGAAGATCGTAAAACCGGCGCCCTTTCTTTTAATGTAAAAAACGGCCTGGTCGAGGCCCTCATCCAAAAATACGGCCTGAGTATTCATAAACCGAGAAGGCCGGGCGAGATTCATTTCGAGAAGTACTGGTAACCCCGCGCAGAACAGTTCCGGTCGGGCCGATTACTGTTGCTGCCCTCGCTATGGGTTTGGCCAGCGGCGATCCAATCGTCGCGGGATCCCTATTTCAGTTTGTCACATAGATTCAGGGCAAACAGTTCCAGACACTAACTGTGGATGTAGTGCTGCAACTGATCGATCGTGTACTGCTGTTCGGCGATAATATCCTTGACCAGATCGCCGATCGAAACGATACCCGTCAATTGTGCACTGTCATCCAGTACCGGCAAGTGACGGATACGCCGCTCGGTCATAATCCCCATCGCCTTGTCGACCGTTAGAGAAGTATCGACACAGATTACCGGGCTGGCCATGATGGCGCGCACCAGCACATCATGCGATGACAAGCTTTTGAGAATGACCTTGCGAGCATAGTCACGTTCGCTGAAAAGGCCTACTGGGCGATTATTATCCACCACCACCAGTGCGCCTACCTCATGCTGCGCGAGCAGAGTCAGGCTGTCATAAACCGTCGAGTCAGGGCCGGTGATAAGTACATCACGGCCTTTTAACTGCAGAATCTGCTCCAGTGTTTTCATCTCGCGCACCTCGGAGTCAAAATGACTTACGAAAAGTATTACAAAGGTGGCTTTTAATTTCAAACCGGGTCGAAAACCCGGTATTAAGGCTTATAAGTCCAGTCTTCAGGCCCAATAAGCCCTCATTGCAACAAACACCCCAAGCACCCCTAGAGTTACGAAAAACACCTGTTGAAATACCGACTCTGAGAGGTGTTTGCCGATCAGTTGGCCCAGCATCATTCCTACCAATCCCGCCAGTGTGCCAGTGACACCAAGGCCCACGATAGCCTCCGGGAAGCCGCCCTGCCAGCCAAAAACCGCCGAGATAACGAACATCACAGCAAGAAACCACATGCCCATCGCCTGAAACTGGGTCTGTCGATCAAGGCGCAGCGCATGAAGATAACTGGTCATTGGAAAAACCGAGACGCCAGTCAAGCCGACAAGGGTTCCGGTAAGAACGCCCGTGATGGGCGATAGCCATTTTTCCTGGCGCCCTGGCTCTGGCAATTGCCAGGATGAAAGCCCGATGACACTGTAGGCAAGAATGATCATTCCCAACAGGATAGTAAATCCGCGGGTATCAACTCGTACCAGGATATTGGCCGCCAGCAACGCACAAAGCGCCCCCGCAACGAAGAGCGTCCACAGTCGCCGCCATAGCACGATAAACTTGTCGCCAGTGATGGCCTGCCAGAAGTTGGTTACGATCGCGGGTATCAACATCAGCCCAATGGCATCAACCAGGCCATAAAGGGGTGTTAGCAGTGTGATCGATACCAGTGGCAAACCGAAACCCACTACTCCCTTAACGGTACCAGCCAGAATGAAGATCAAGCCGACCGTTAGATAGAGTTCAATTGTATCCATAACTAAAAAATACCCAAATTCACATTACCCGATTCAGCGACAGTATCGTGACTGTACCTGTAACAATGCACAGTCAGTTTGCATGATCAGCAAACTTAGAATCGTGCTGATTCTAACGTCTCGACAACCCAACAAGGTTATCAAAGATGTTTTCTTTGTCTTAAGGCAATTCTCCTTAGTAGGCTACGCTGGGTGTCGCCGATAAGATGGTCAGGAGTCATCACCCTGGGTAGACTTTCTCACCACAAACCTTGTCCAATCAATCCCATCAAAGTGGATCGCTTAGCACGATCACTCAGATAAACACTGTTGTGGAACCGATGAAAGATTCCGTACTGCCAACTCGACAACCCAAGGCCCGTGCGCACAGCCGGCGGCTGTGGCACTTTACGGTGCTGGTGGCGCTTGGGATTATCTGGGGTCTTGCGTTTTCACTTGCCCGCATGTCTACCGAGAGCGGCATGCACCCACTGGTAATAAACTACTGGACCTGCCTACTTGGCGCGCTCCTGCTGCTGCTGTACTGCGCTGTCACTCGCCAGCCCCTACCACTGAAAAAAGAGTTTCTTTTTCTGTACATCGTGTGCGGGCTGCTTGGCTCGGTCATCCCCGGAACACTGTATTTTTATGCCGCTTCCCGTATTAGTGCCGGCGTACTGTCGATTACCATAGCAACTGTGCCACTGATAACATTTGTCGCGGCGGCAGTTCTGCGTATTGAGACCATGTCGTTTCTGCGGGTCGCCGGGGTTCTCTTCGGGATCATCTCAATTGCTCTACTGGTAATACCCGCCACCAGCTTGCCCGACCCGGCCACTGCACCATGGGTACTGGTGATGGTAGTGGCAGCAAGTTGCTATGCAGCCGAAAACCTGGTGGTTGCCTCGCGCACGCCACCCGGCCACAACGTCTTTGTCATTGTTACCGGGATGTTGATCGCCGCCACCATCATGCTGACGCCTATCGTCTGGCTATCGGGTGCTTTTACGTTTATCTCCTGGCCTCCGGGCCGTTCAGACTGGGCAATACTCAGCATGGCGCTTATTACGGCAACTGCGTACGGCGGTTTCTATTACCTGGTGCTTCGAGCGGGGCCGGTATATGCCAGCCAGTGCGCCTACGTTGTAACGCTCGCTGGTGTACTGTGGGGCATGCTGATCTACGGCGAGGCGCATTCCGGGTGGATTTGGGCCTCGCTCGCTGCAATGATCGTCGCACTCAGCCTGGTCAAGCCGCGTGAGGAAACCGGGGACACCTAAATAGCGCCGCCACGGAGCCACACTAAGCTCCATAGCGTCAGAAACACCACTCCCGCATAAATCGCGAACCCGGTTACCATGTTGCGGATGCGTCGCGCGTTCCGACGTGCCTGAACTTTACGCAAACGAAAACCCTCGATGGGTGCAACCAGCGGAACAAAGCCTGACCCCGGAGGGTGCGACTCGTCTGCTGCTGAACCAATGCGGATATAAACGCCTTCGGATAACTCATAACAGGCATCAAATTCACCAAGCACCAGCCGAAACACTGCTTCTGGCAAATCAGGCATGGCGGCCTTCAAACGGTGCGCTACCTGCTTTCGGTAGACCGACCAGTTAGGATGAACGCCATCATAAAGACGGTCTGGTGCCTCTTCGAGTGCATTTTCCATCCAGCTTACAGCTGCATTCGCCAGCACTTCAGTTCGGTCACTTCGACGGTGAAGAAAAACCGCAACAGCAATTAACCCAAGACCCACCCAAAGCGAGTGCTCGACCAGCACAATTCCAATAGCCTTGATAGTTTCAGTCATCGCTTGTCCAACTTGACGACACTCTACACCGCAGGGCGCGGGCCCGCTCCCTAGTTCATATACATAGCCAAGCCCAGTATGACAATCTGGGCGAAAAAGCCATGGTAGATGGTATCAACTGACCTACATCGGAGTGTATTCCTGACGTCTGGGTCTAGTTTACGAATCCCCTAAGCACAGGGCACCTTCTAGAAGGAACATACTCCAAAGTGCTGGAGGGGGATAGAGTAACCCCTTAAACCAAGCAGCGCCTGCAGGCGCTGCTTCAATCCCGAAATTCTGGCTCTTCGCGTTCAAGTATGGCCAGGAGTTGATCAAAATGTCGGATTCCCTGCTCCGGGTAGGCATCCAGCTGTTCTGCTGTTTTCTCGGCGACATCGTCAGACAGGATACGCAGCGGCTGGCCGGTTTGTAGCGCCTGGATGTAGTTGCGCGCCGCACGCTCGAAATAGTACATACGATTAAAGGTTTCTGCGACGCTGTCACCGATCGTTAGGATGCCATGGTTGCCCATGATCATAGTCTTGTGGGACGGGTTGGATAGCAGTTGCACGCACCGCTCTCCTTCACTGGTGAAAGCCAAGCCCCCATACTCATTATCAATCACATAGCGGTTGAAGAATATTGCCGTATTCTGGTCAATTGGCCGCAACCGACTGTCTGCAAGGCTCGCGAGGACGGTGGCGTACTCTGGGTGTGCATGCATCACGCAGCGGGCGTGTCGACAATGACGATGAATGGCGCCATGCAACCCCCAGGCTGTTGGGTCCGGTGCGTCCGGCTTTTCCATAGTTGTAAGATCATCAGCATCAAGTAGCAGCAGATCGCTGGCGCGGATACGCGAAAAATGTATCTGATTGGGATTCATCAGGAAACGGGTACCCTCATCGTTCACTGCCAGCGAAAAATGGTTGGCCACCCCCTCGTGCAAATCCATCCGAACTGCCCAACGAAATGCTCCCGCCAGCGCTTGGCGCTGCTCGGCATAAGGCTGCTCAGTGCTTATCGATTTGATTTGACTTGACATTTAACTGATCCAGGTAACGACCATAATGGGCCAAACCGCTCGGGCATCATCAATCCGGTTGCTGCCAGCCCTGGCCGCTACCGCATCGCAGGCAGCGCTGATTCATGAACACCTCGTTCCAATCAGCATCAGCGACCATGTAGTCCAAAATAACTCGCAATGCCTTGGAAGTACTTCGAAAGCCATAGGTCTCCTTTGCATGTTCCAGCATCGCTACGGTATCTTGGTGTAATTCGACCTCAAGAGTGGTTTTCTTTCCCATCGCCATGTTGCATATCCTTAAAATTATTCTTAAACGGAGATGTTATCACCCACACACCCATCGGGTGATCCCCCAGTTAAAATAAACTATTGTTGTGTCCGGGGATTGATCCACCGCCCCGGTTCGCGTCATTATTGCTGACTTGCCAGCAATTTACCCAAGGAGTACAACTTGGATCTCACTCACGTTGACTATCAGCGCGATCAGGCAATTGCCGTGATCTGCCTGAACCAGCCTAATTCAGGCAATACGCTGTCGCGACAAATGGCACTGGATCTTCTGTCCGCCGCCAACGAAGCGCAGAACGATCCACAGGTGCGCGCTGTGGTTTTCAGTGCCCATGGGCCGATGTTCAGTTTCGGCGGCGATCTTAAAGAATTCCAGAACTTTGGTACGGATTCGGCGCAATTGGCGACCATTGCCGATCGATGGCACGAAGCCCAGCACTGTCTTTTGACGATGCCCAAACCAGTCGTAGTCGGTGTCAATGGTATGGCGGCAGGTGGCGGCGTACCAATGACGCTGGTCGGTGATATCGTTCTGGTAGATGAGACTGCCCGTTATCGACTTGCCTACACTGCAGCGGGGCTCAGCCCTGACGGCGGCTCTACCTGGCTGTTGCCCCGACTGATTGGACTACGCCGCACTCAGGAACTCATTTTTGAAAACCGTGAACTATCAGCGATCGAAGCTGTCGAATGGGGACTGGCAACCCGTACTGTGACTCAGGGTACTGCTCTTAAAGCTGCCATAGCGTTGGCGCATACCTTTGCTAAAGGTCCTACCCAGGCATTTGCCTCAGCGCGACAGATGCTGCACGCCAGCTTCGGCAATGACTTCATATCTCAAACCGCACTAGAGACACAGGAGATTGGCGCCAATATGACCGGACGTGATGGCCAGGAAGGACTGGAAGCCTTTATCAACAAACGTGCGCCGGTTTTTACGGGAAACCAATAGAAACCCAATAACCGTGACTATTGAGATTAACTTCACTGGTCAGAATGTGCTGGTCATAGGTGGTACCAGTGGGATCAACCTGGGTATTGCCCAAGGCTTTGCCAAAGCCGGGGCGAACCTCGGTGTAGTCAGCCGGTCCCAGGCAAAAGTAGATGCCGCAGTGGCACTGCTTTCAGCTGATGCCGCTGACACGATTGGCTTTAGTGCCGATGTACGCGATTACGAGGCAATCGAATCGTGCAGTCGGGACTTCAGTGAGCACTTCGGTCCCATTGATGTACTGATCTCGGGGGCAGCTGGCAACTTTCCGGCAACCGTCAACGCAATGTCAGCCAACGGCTTTAAGGCGGTAGTCGATATCGACCTGCTGGGCACCTTCCATGTGATGCGTTCGGCCTACCCCTACCTTAAAAAACCTGGCAGTGCCGTCATTAATATCTCTGCGCCCCAGGCTTTCCAGCCTATGGAAATGCAGGCCCATGTATGCGCTGCCAAAGCCGGAGTCGACATGGTGACCCGCGTGCTGGCAATGGAATGGGGTGGGGAAAACATTCGTGTTAATTCGATTGTTCCCGGCCCCATCGCTGATACTGAAGGCATGGCACGACTGGCCCCGACCGACAAGATGCAACAAGCTGTAACCGCTTCCGTCCCCCTGGGCCGTCAGGGCACCACTGCCGACATCGCCCAGACCGCCATGTTCCTGGCTTCACCCCTGGCGTCTTACATTACTGGCGCTGTTATCCCAGTAGATGGCGGTTGGTCATTAAGTGGGTTTGCCTCGATGGGCACCTCACTTAAAGACCTCGCTCAGGACTGACCCCTTCCCATAAAGAATGGCTAAAGAGTCATCCCACCTCGACCCACGCCTGGCGCGAAACTATGGTGAAAAAACCAGCGATGATTTTCGTGCGGTTTACCGTGAGTGGGCTGACACCTATGACAGTGATCTCGTTGATGAATTCGGTTATCTTGCCCCGCAGGCAGCCGTTGCCTGCCTGAAAACGCACCTGCCTTCACTAAACGCCCCAATTCTGGATATGGGCTGCGGCACTGGCCTTGTTGGAAAACTACTTTTTGACTCTGGTTATCAGATAATTGACGGCCTGGATCTTTCTTTGGAAATGCTGGAAAAGGCGCGGGCACTCGGGGTTTATCGCGCACTGGGCGAAGCTGATCTGACAGGGAAACTGGCCCTGGAACCGATCTACCAGGCCGTCATCTGCGTTGGGGTCTTCTCGCACCAACCCAGTCAACCCTTTGATCTTGCCCAACTGTTCAGTGCGTTGACCCCCGATGGAGTACTGGTGGCTACCGTCAACGGCAAGGGCTGGAGGGAAATCGGTTGGGAGGCTTTACTGATACAAAGTGCTGAGAAAAACGGTTTTCGTATCGAGTCTGTATCCGACATTCCCTACCTGACCCGCCAGAATATTCCGGGAAAGCTGCTGACCCTTCGCCCCTGAGCCCAATCCACTTAAATTCTCAGCAGACCGGTACTACCCGGGCCACCCAACATCGTCCGGGTGTGGCCGGCGTTTTTGCGCTACCTCAAAGTGTTCGTGTTCCCGTATGATCGGGCCGCCCTCAAACAACAGCCAATAACCCGCTTCTCGTGACACTTGTTTCCAACCGGCGCATCGGCGTGCCTTTGGTACTGGCCGCCGGTATTTTCTGGAGCACCTCGGGCATCCTCTATCGACTGATCCAGGAGGCCACTCCCTGGCATGTGCTGCTGTACCGTTCGCTGGCACTGATGCTGGCGCTTGGCTTGTGGCTGGGCTTTCGCTACCGTAAAAGGCTCAGGCAAACACTGATCGAAACCGGCTGGTCTGCCTTGCTGGGCGGGCTTTGTTTGGGTACGGCCTTTACCGGCTATGTCCTGGCTCTTGAGCACACCACCGTTGCGAACGCCATGTTTCTGCTGGCCAGTGCCCCGTTTTTTGCCGCCCTGGCTGGACGCATTCTACTGGGTGAACGCATCGCGATTTACATGTGGGTAGCGATGATCATTGCTGGTGTGGGCATCGGTATCATGGCCGGCGAAGAACTCTCGCTGGGCAAAGGCCGCGGCGAAGGCTTTGCCCTGATGGCCGCGCTGGGTTTTGCTGGACTGACAATCTCACTAAGGACGCGCCCTGGCACAGACAAACTCATCACCATTTTCGCCGCAACTGTTATCGCCACACTTTACGCGCTAACCGGCATAGGCCTATCCGGATCTGGCTTTGCGATCCCCTTCATCGATCTGATTAATTGCATCGGCATGGGCTGGTTCCAGATCGGACTGGGATTTGCCCTCTTCACAGCCGGGGCCCGTCACCTGCAAGCGGTAGAACTGACTCTGCTATCGATGACCGAGGTTATCGCCGGACCGATCATCGTTTGGATCGGTATTGGTGAGATCCCCTCTGAGCAATCACTGGCGGGCGGCGTCTTGATATTGGCTGGTATCACGCTGATGGCGCTGTATGGTGCACGGACAAAAAGTCAGGCACCGCCATTTGAACCACCGATATCCTAAATACCGCGTATTGTGAAAGCTCAGTGAGAAGGGAAGCTTCTCACCCACGCATCTTGTCAAACGCGTTGACCTTCGGATCAATCGGGGTCGATGGCAGGCGGCGGCTTGCGTAGACATTGGCCTTGGGCTCAAACCAGGTCGCATCTTCGATAAGGCCCACCCGCACACCCCACCGATTGGGTGTTTTGGTATTTTCGGCGTAGACCTGTGATCCACACGATGGACAAAAATGTTTGGTAATCGTATTGCCGGCATCAGTTAGATGCTGGTGGGTATGGGTTTTGCCAGATATCTCGAGTGCACTGGCATCAACAAAAACGAACGAAGCATAAACGCCGCCGCCAGAGCGCCGACAATCATCACAGTGGCAATTCGCCTGAAACATCGGTTCGGCACTGCAGTCAAACTGTACCGCACCGCATAAACAGTGCCCGGAAAACTGGTCAACCATAATCCCCTCCTTTTTTGAGACTGGCCACATCCTGGATCAGGTGAACCGATCGTGATTACCGGCAGTCTAGTCTAGGCTGATGTGTAATCACAATCCAAACCACCTGGCAGAGCCAAGCGAGTCTACATATTGTTTGAGTTGCGGCATGGTATTTTCTGCTAGGCATTGCATCGATCTTTGGGATAAGCCGCTGTCATCCCAGTCATGCCCGACCATCACTAATGTTCCAAATGGACCCAACTGATCGACTAAATCGACCAATCGTGCCAGCACGGTGTCAGCAGAGCCCACAATAGCGCAATCCTCAAGCGCGCCGGGTACTTCCAGAAACTCGTTGATCACGGGTAACGCTTCGTGTTGCAACGACTGAAATTCCTCGATTCTTCGGACGCCACGAATGTAACGAAAATAATGTGCAATGACACCGTCCGGATCCAACAGAAGATCCGCCGCCTCCTCATCCGTTTGTGTTACCAGGATATTGCGACAAACCCGCCAAACATGTCGGTCTGCTATCTTTCCCGAGCGCTCTCTTGCCAGAGCGTAATCCCGCCATTGGGCTGCAACGTTTTCGATCGGTACGAAGTTAGCTGAGATAGGAATCATATCCCGCTCGGCGATCGTCTCGGCGGTACGCCCTCCCGGCCCAACCATAGCCATTGCTATCGGTGGATGTGGCTGCTGCAGTGGACGTGCGAACTGGCCAACGCCGTGATTCAACCATACCCGACGCTCGAGAGCGCGCCCGAAGTATTCACCATCCCAAAGCAGCGGTGCATCCTCTTGCCATAATTTCAGGATCAGATCGAGCGATTCCAGGGCAATTCGATAACGCTCGGGCATTTCTCGATTGCCAAAAAGTTCCACATCGCTCATCAGGCCACCAGGGCCAATACCGAACATCACGCGGCCGCCGCTCAACTGGTCGAACTGAGCCACTTCTGCAGCGACGATCACGGGGTCGTGAAAAGGTAAATTGATCACGCCCGTACCAAATCGTATTGAAGAGGTTTCTTGGATCAATGTCGCCAGGAACATCAGTGGTGAAGGAATTTGTTCAGCCCTGGTTGAGAAATGCTCCCCGATCCAGACCTCACAGAGCCCCAGTCGGTCCGCAAGAAGTACTGTCTCGCGGTCTTCCTGAAGCGCGATTGCCCAAGGTTTCTCGCTGCGGTGTACAGGCTGGAGAAAAAGACCCAGATTCATGTCCCGCTGACTCATTTCCACTTAAGCTCCAAAATGCGTACAGGCAGGCGTCTAAACCCCTGCGAGGCCTGTGCTAGAGGATCTGATTGACGAGTTCTTCGCTACCAACCCATAACCGGTCTAGATTTTCAATCAGGATATCGATCACGTTATCTTCGTATTTTCGGGTCTCACCCGCTGAGTGCGGCGTGATAATGAGATTCTCCATTGTCCAAAAAGGTGACTGGGCCCCAAGAGGTTCGTCATGAAAGTGATCGATCGCGGCACCTGCGATCTGCCCCTTTGTCAAAGCGGCCGCAAGAGCTCTTTCTTCAACGCAGCCCCCGCGCGCCACGTTAACCAGTTGTCCGGAAGCCTTCATGGCAGAAAAAGCATTCGCATCCATCACCTCGTGGGTCGAACGATTCAACGGACAACACAATACAACAAAATCCGCGCGCGCCAGGAGCGATTGCAATTGGTCCGGCGTATGCACTTCATCCGCAGTACCATCGTGTGAAGCGACATCCTGCTTTACACCCAGAACTTTCATCTCGAACGCTTTTGCCAACCTGGCCAGCCGGGAGCCGATCTTGCCGAGCCCGATGATCAACATCGTTTGACCACACAGATCATCTTCTCTATGTGAAAGATCAGAGATCATCGGCCGCCAATGCCGATTATGCTGCTGGTCTCTCGCATGATGCAGCTGGCGAGCCAGAGCCAGAACAAGTCCCATCGCATGATGACTGACCGCATCGGCATTTACACCGCTGGCATTTGCCACCCGAATAGCCCTCGTGCATAGTTCATCCAGCGGAAACTGCTCATAGCCCGCGCTGATGGTCTGGATAAAACGTAGGCCAGGAGTGATCTCAAGGAGATTATCTGTCCAGAGCCCTGAGATCACGAGAACGTCAGCCTCGCCGGCCTGGGAGCAGGTTTCCTCTTCGGTCCAGGTCTGAAAATGCCCTATGCCCGTACCCCGTGACAAGAAGCGCTCTGCCATCCGATAGGCTGGATGCGCAAACTGAATGGTTAATTCCTCTCGCGACGGCAGAAAATTCATCTGAACGTTGTCCTCATTTGGCTCAATACAGTCTGATTCATCTTCTCCTAGATTAATTGACATCGCCGAATTTATCCAGAATTCAACTAACAGGCCGATCTACGGCTCGGTCTATTGACACAAAGCCTGTTAGACCGACTACCCCACCTTTGATAGTCAGGAAGATCCTTGAATCTTGGTAAGAAGGTATGAATTACAACAAGATCAGCAAATGCATTGGCATTGGCATTAACACAAGCAAGATATCAAGAATAATTTTCCTCCCTAAGTATGGTTAAGATAACCACGGAAGAATAATTATTGCTTATGTTGGGCCCCTATTCTTGTCCCACAAAAGAACCCAAAGTAGCGGGGCTCGAAATAGCTATCTGGTAAAAGAATTATCGTTGAGATAGACGCTTAGATCGTCTCCTAACTTTTGCCGTTCGTCCGGCGTCATTTCAACCGGATAAAATCCCAGAATCACCGGATATTTTTCTTCACCTTGATAAACGACTGATATCGTAAACATCCAATGTGGTGGAGCATCAAATATCACCGTAACCAGATCGCCACGGGCAGACATGTCTCCTTTGGAGTCGAATGGTGCAAACCTCAAAACCATAAAACGACCATGTATTTTATCGGCCCCTTGCTCCTCTATCGACTTCCCTTCTGCTGTATCCCATGTAAATTTACAGGGGTAACCAATTTTTGGCTTATCAGCCAGACAGTCGTCGATATATTGGCGAATTTTCGTAACGGCTGGCCGATCCAAACCCTGCTTATATACCGCTTCCTGTTCCGGCGATAGCGTTGTTCCGGCTTGCACGAAATAACTGACAAGAAGCAGGCAAACAAATGTGTAAAGCAGCTTCATACCGCTATCTTAATCCTGTCAGGGAAAAGCAGCCAGGAAGTGTGTGGGGCTGTGGATTTATTTGTTGTGCTTTCATTGCAATTAAATCGACGCATTTATTGATGTTGTGGGATTACTCACCACAAGCCCTAATGATCTGTTTCACCCGCAAACAATTCCATTATATGGCCTGGCAAAGGCTCTATTTCGTTAGTTTAATTGGTAATGTATGATCTCGGTCGACCCTAAGCAGGGTAACCATTAATCAACATGTTGCCAACAATTATTTCCTGATTGACCGGATTCAGCCATTGCTCGATAACCATTGTTCACTAAAGGAAAGTACCCATGCGATTAGAAAATAAGACAGCTATCGTAACCGGAGGAGCCTCCGGATTCGGCGCCGGCATTGCCCAGCGCTTCGCGCGCGAGGGCGCTTCGGTGGTAGTCGCTGATGTCAACGACCGAGCCGGAGAATCAACTGCAAGCGAGATTAGAGATTCTGGCGGAGATGCGATATACGTTCATGCAGATGTCACATCGCGATCTGATACCCAACAGATGATTACAAAGGCCGTGGCACATTCTGGACAACTCGACATTTTGATCAATAATGCCGGCTTTTCACATCCGAATAAGAATTTTACGCAAGTCACTGAGGAAGAATTCGATCGGGTGTACAACGTTAATGTTAAGGCCGTTTACATCGCTATCCAGGAAGTCATCCCCACTTTCCAGAAGCAAGGTCACGGCTGCATTATTAATACCTCTTCCACGGCGGCGCTTCGGCCACGACCCGGCCTTGCTGTGTATTGCAGCTCCAAGGGGGCTGTAAGCAACCTTACCAAAGCATTGGCGGTCGAGTACGCGAGTGATCAGATCCGCATCAATGCATTGTGTCCGGTGATAGGAGAGACCGGAATGCTCGAGACCTTTATGGGCGTTCCTGATACACCCGAGAACCGAAAAAAGTTCGAAGCCACGATCCCAATAGGGCGTTTTTCAACCCCTTCCGATGTGGCTGCAGCGGCGCTGTTTCTGGCCAGCGACGACGCCGCCTTCATCACCGGCATAACCATGGAGGTGGATGGCGGCCGCTGCGTCTAACAAATATCGAAGCCGATCAGGGGCGCTTAACGGATGAGTGTGCTACATCCCCTGTGCGAAACGGCTTCAGCGCAGCGTAGACTGCTGATGTCACCGGCGTAGGCACATCGTACTCCTGCCCTAGCCGCTGAACGGCGCCCGACAAACCATCCAACTCGAGCGCCCGGCCCCGCTCCAGATCAACCAGTAAAGAACTCGTACCCTGCGCCGGATTGGTTTCGAGTAGGCCCATCAACCGCTCCTCCAGGGCTGCATCGAGCGGTACTCCGGCAGCCCGCCCCACTGCCACGCACTCGCGGATACAGCCAGAAAACAAAGAGCGCATGTCGGGGTCAGCCCGTATGATGCCAATCGGCTGTCGAGTTACAGCCGTTACACCGCTCACACCTGCAATCCAACAAAATTTTTCCCACAGCATCAGGTTTGCATTTTTGTTAACGGCAGCAGCGATCCCGGCATTTTGCATCTCTTGAATCAATTGTTCTGCACGGTCACTCGAACCGTCCTGTGACTCTGCCACTTCGACCAGCGGCTTACCCGGAATTGAGCCCTTAAAGATGATCTCGCCCGGTGAATTGATACTGGCCGGAAAATATGCAGCGCCAGCCAGTACCCGCTCTTTGCCAATCACACTGCCGATTCGCTGCAGGCTCTCGACCCCATTTTGAAGCGTAACCACCACCGTATGATCTGCAAGTAGCGGTTCCAGTTGGGCTGCTGCGCTCTCGGTGTCATAGAGCTTGACGCAAAAAAGAACGACATCCACCTGTCCCAATGCCTGGGGTTGATCCGACACAGTAATGGGTAAGACGGTGAATTCCTCTGCACCAACAACGCGCAGCCCGTGTGTACGCAGCGCTTCTAAATGCTTGCCCCGGGCGACGAACACCACGTCTCCTCCTGCAAGCGCCAGCTTTCCTCCCAAAAAACCACCCACGCCACCCGCACCCATGATTGCAATTCGCATGTTCGTTAATTATCTCCGGCCAATCGGCCACTGAAACTGAAGCTGGTCTGCAAGCAGTGCTCTTGGTCGTAGGGGTAATATTGAGCGCAACCTAATAGGTCGCCCGTCCGCCACTCAGATCAAACACACCACCGGTTGTGAAGGAATTCTCCTCGGATACAAGCCAGGCGACCATCGCCGCAATCTCTTCAACTTGTACAAACCGCCCGCGCGGAATCTTGGACAGCATATAGTCTATATGTTGCTGGCTGATCTGATCAAAGATACGGGTTCGGGCGGCAGCGGGCGTAATGCAATTTATAGAAATGTTTTTGTCCGCCGTTTCTTTGGCTATCGATTTGGTTAGCGCGATCACGCCGGCCTTTGCGGCGCTGTATGCCGCAGCATTGGGATTACCTTCTTTGCCCGCTATCGATGCCACGTTGACGATACGGCCGTAATCCTGTTCTCGCATAATAGGAACAACAGCCCTGCAGCAGTAATACACAGCGTTAAGATCGACGTCGATCACGCGTTGCCAATCTTCCAACGCATATTCCCAGGAAGGCTCGGTGGGGCCAGCAATCCCCGCGTTATTAACAAAAATATCGATTCCACCCAGTGCGCTGGCTGTCTCAGAAGTCGCCTGGGCGACCGCCTGAGCATCAGTCAGTTCGACCGCAACCGAGTGTACGGCCCCTTGTGATGCCAGTTGCGCACAGGTCTCTTGCAGCAAAGAGGCATCCTGATCCCACAAGCTCACCTTCGCTCCCGACGCCAAAAATCGGGTAATGATGCTGAGCCCAATCCCCTGTGCACCACCGGTTACCACCGCAGTACGTCCGGAAAGATCAATTTGGTTCATATCGGTCAATTCCTCTTTATTATTTCGTCTGGCACCCTTCGATGCATGTCCACTTATACAAGCAAATCATCGCCTGTCCAGATCAATCGTGGCTCGAGCCGGTCGCCTCTCGAAACGGCCGCAACCCGTCGAGATCCAAAGCCACGCCGTGGCCCGGGCGGTTGGGTGCAATTGCATTGCCCTCTTTCAATTGTAATCGCTGCTCGAGAAATCGTTCCAGACCGAATCCATGCACCTCGAGATAGGATGCATTGGGAACCCCGGCAAGTAGATGAACGTGCACATCGTGAATCCCGTGGGATGTCACCGGCAAGCCTCTATCTTGCGCGATTTTGGCCACTTCTATCCACGGCGTAATACCGCCGAGCGTTGCCGCGTCCGGTTCCGGAAAATCGACATGCCCGTAAGTCATGAGATGCTCAAATTCGTGAACGCTGTGCAGGTTCTCGCCGGTGGCAATGGGAAGCCTGGTTTCCCGTCCGAGCCTCGCATGGCCTGCGAGGTCTTCAGGGACAATGGGCTCTTCCAGCCAAAAGAGCTCGAATTTCTCCAGCGCATCTGCTGCAGCAATCGCCTGATCAATGCTCCATCGCATGTTCGCGTCTGCCATCAACGGGAAGTTGGAGCCAAGAAGTTCTCGCATGGCATGCACCCGCTCGACATCCTCCGATAAACGGGTCCTGCCAACCTTCATCTTGATGGCATGAAACCCCTGGTCCAAAAACCCCTCGGCCTGGGCACAGAGGCCTTTCACCGGAAGATCAAGATCAATCCCGCCGGCATAGGCAGGTACTTCTGCAGAATCTCCTCCCAACAATTGCCACAGTGGCAGCGACTCGCGCTTACCGCGCAAGTCCCACAGTGCAATATCCACTGCAGCCATGGCAAATGAGGCCATACCCCCCCGACCCACAAAATGCAGTCGCCACCACATTTTTTTCCATAGTGTATCGATAGCACCCGGGTCTTCCCCCTGCAAAAGAGGCACTAGATCCGAGTCGATGATTTTCCAGATCGCACCGGTTCCGATGTTGTTCACGGTATAGGTGTAGCCCAGACCAATCTGCCCATGTTCGTCTACCAGTCGAACTACAACCAGTCCGAAGTCAGACATCTCCCCGTGGGTCGAATCGGACAGTGGTGTCTCCAGTGGCACACGATACTGATCGGTATGAATTTCTACTATGGGCATTAAGGCCTCCTCGGGTGTTGAATTCACCCCTGTTTGTTCGAAAGATACTCCAAATCCAAGAGCGAAGGCCATTTGTGCAGCACCCAGTAAAGTGCCACGATGCCTTCACTGGCCAAAATGGCGATGGCAGCGCGGGCCCCGAGCCAATCCGCCAACAACCCGATGTGAAGAAATCCAATGGGCGCCATACCAACGCAGACAGACAGAAGGCCCATCATCAGGCTGCGGGCCTCCTCCGGCGCTTTCAGCAAAATGAGCGTGCTCTGCATTGCCGCAAAGGCCGCAACACCCAGGCCAACCAGCAACAGGCATACTGCAGCGCCCGCAGACAGGGTCAGCTGCGAAAAAACCACTGCAGCTACAAGATACAAACTGATCCCGGACACGTACAGCCTGCGGTAGTGTCGCACTTGACCCGCGCCTACAATCAGCAATGCCCCCACCAGGGCGCCACAACCCTCGGCGCTCATCAGCAAACCGACATGAAACGAGTTCAGCCCGAGAACTTCCTTGCCAATCACCGGAATCATGGAAACGAATGGGAAACCCCATAAGTTGAACACCACAGTAACCATCAAGACTCCCGCCAGTAGCGGCTGGCTTCTCAGCAGCGAGAGGCTTCGTGTAATGGCGGAAAACACTCCATAGCCACTGTGCCGAGGCGAACGGGTTTTCGGGCGCAGCGATACGGTCCAAAGCAGCGCCAACACATAGGCCATCGCAGCAAACCCATACACGCCGGTTAACCCCACCCATTGCAGGAACACTCCCCCAAGAATGGGGCCCAGCATCCGGGTTCCGTTGTTGGTCACGGTGTCCAGGCTCATAGCATGCCCTATTGAGCCCGCATCCACTGCCCCGCCCAGCAATGCTTTTCGAACCGGAAAGTCGAGCACCCAGAACATTCCACTTACAAATGTGCCCATACCAATGTGCCAAAGTTGAATCTGATCCGTCGCGCTCAGAAACGCGAGTAATGCTGACACGCAGATCATTGCGATGACTCCAAACATCAGCATGTGCCGATGACCAACCCGTTCTACGATGGCCGCCGCCAGAATGCCAAAACAGGCGAGCGGGGCCATGCGCAAAATCAACATCAATGCCACCTGAGAAGGCGAACCTGTCAAGTCAAAGACAAACACGCCGACCGCGAGCATCTCGAGCCACCTGACAGTGCTGGATACGGCACCGATGCCCCACAGGCGAAAAAACTCTCGATTATGGAATAACGCCCAACGGCCAGCGAGGAGTGTTGCTTGTACCGGACGGGCTCTCATAAGATCATGCTAGTACAATGTGGCTCTCTTGGGTACGGCGCTTCTGTGAGAGTTTCATATCGTCCCTCAACATCTGGTGCGCGCGTCATGATCATGCTACCGTCTTAGCATCGCCCATAATTTCGACCCACCATGTTAAAGATCGAATATGCCCGAAATTGAAAGACTGCTGTTGGACGACCTGCCAGCGCCCGTCAGCCATTACTGTCATGTGGTTCGTGCTGGTGATCGAGTCTGGGTGTCCGGCATGGTGGGGATTCGCAAAGACGGGTCGATTCCCGAGGATGTCGTGGGACAGTTTCAGGTTGCCATGGATTGGCTGGATCGCGCCCTGCGGGCAGCAGGCGGGCGTCCCGAACATATCGTGAAGGTACAGGTCTTTCTGACCGACATCAACGACCGGGCCAAAATTAACCCGCTGCGCCAGGATTACTTTGGCAAGCACCGCCCTGCATCGACGCTGGTTGAAGTATCCGCACTCATCACGCCGCAACTTAAGGTAGAAATTGAAGCCGAAGCAATACTAGGGTAAGTTGGGGTGAGTGCAGCAATTAGAAGTCTCCAACAGGAAAGAACGTGATACCTCGTAAGGTCGTTATCATCGGCACGGTTCATTCTGCAGGCATTTCGGTCCTCGAAGCTCGCTCAGACATTGAATGCGAGGTTATCAGTGATGTCTCAGAAGAAAATCTGTGCCAAGCAGTGCAAAAAGCGCATGGCTTGCTGGTGCGAACTGCTGCTATTACACCACGGGTCATTGCTGCAGCCCAAGAACTTGAAGTGGTCTCCCGGCACGGCGTGGGCTACGACAATGTCGATGTTAAATCGCTCACAGCCAGAGGAATTCCGCTGGCACTGGCCGTAGGCGGCAATGCGGTATCGGTCGCCGAGCAGACAATGCATCTCATTCTAGCGCTTACCAAACAGGGATTTCGCTACGACCGGGCCACGCGGGAAGGTCAATTTGACTTTCGGGAGCAACCGGCAGCCTCCTGCCTTGAAGGAAAGTCTCTTCTGATCATTGGCTTTGGCCGAACCGGCAGTCGGGTTGCCGCGAGGGCGGGGGCTTTCGATATGGATCTTTATGCGATTGATCCGTACATTGACCCGGACATTATCCGCCGAGCGGGTGGCGCAGTCGTCACCGATCTTCGAGCCGTTCTGCCTCAAATGGACGTTGTTACAATCCATTGCCCCAAAACCATCGAAACGCTAGGCCTGATCGGACGAGAAGAACTCAATGCCATGAAGCCAACAGCGATACTCATCAACACAGCGAGAGGCGGAATCATCAACGAGGCAGATCTCTACCAAGCACTTTCCTCAGGCAGCATTGCAGGCGCTGGCATCGACGTGTTCGAGGAAGAACCACCCAAACTGGATCATCCATTGCTCGGGCTGGATAACATCGTACTGAGTCCCCATTGTGCCGGGGTAACACGCGAGTCGCGTGTTCGTGTGGCACAGATTGCAGCCCAGAATGTGCTGGCCGCATTTGACGGGACACTGACCGCGGAAATGGTCGTCAACCACGCGGTACTTCAGTAAGAAGTTGGAAATGATCAAGCTGATGAATCACTTCGATCTATCTCATCAAGACTCTATCAAGCCGAGTGCATGATGATCGTTGCCCAAAACCTTGTCCGACGTTACGGCAGTACGATCGCCGTAGATGACGTTAGTTTCGAAATTGCTCAAGGTGAGGTCGTCGGCTTGCTCGGCCACAATGGGTCGGGCAAAACCACGATTATGAAGATGTTAACCGGATTTCTTGAACCGACTGCTGGGCAGATCACACTCAACGGCTTGGACATTGGTGAGCAAACTCGTTTAGCCCAGGCATGCATTGGATACCTACCTGAGAATTGTCCGGTCTGGCCCGATATGCACGTGGCGGACTACCTCGACTATCAGGCCTGCCTGCATGGTCTTGACCCTTCGGAACGCGACAGTGCGGTCATTCTCGCAATACAGCGTACGGGCCTAAAAGACCGAGCAACCCAAATGATCCGAACATTGTCCCGAGGGTATCGTCAGCGACTGGGCGTTGCCCAGGCAATCCTCCACGGGCGGCAAATCGTGATCTTGGATGAGCCAACCAATGGGCTCGATCCCACCCAGATCCTCGAGATGCGCTCACTCATCAAAGATCTGGCCAAACAGTCAACCATCCTCATTTCGACTCACATCCTGCAGGAAGTGCAAGCAGTCTGCGAGCGGGTCTTGATCCTGCGCGCGGGGCGGCTTGTCCTTGATTCAAGAATCGAAGATCTGGAGCAAAATCAACGCTTGCTCATCGTTGTTAGTGCCGATGGGAAAAGCGTGTTGGGCGGTATCCGGGGGGTCGAAAGAATAACGCAGCGGGCTGCAGACGATGGTCTCGTCCACTACGTAGTGGACGTGTCGCGCGATTGCGCATCGGATATTGCGCAGGCGATTCATGCAGCGGGCTTAGAACTGCACCTTCTGCAGCCCGAACGACAAACCCTGGAGAGTGTTTTTGCTGCTGTCAATGAACCCCAGCCTGAACAGAAGTCCTAAGATGTCAGAAACCGCAAGAATCATACGAAAGGAATTTGCCGAGTTTTTCGCCTCGCCGGCGGCGTTGCTATTCCTTGGCGCTTTCCTCGTGGCTATGCTGTTCCTGTTTTTCTGGATCGAAACTTTCTTCGCGAGAAACATCGCCGATGCGCGGCCGTTGTTTAAGTGGTTGCCAGTGCTACTCATCTTTCTGGCAGCAACCCTGACCATGCGAACCTGGTCTGAAGAACGGCGCTCGGGAACGATCGAAAATCTGTTAACCAGTCCAGTCAACCGACTGCATCTGGTACTCGGCAAGTTTCTCTCCGGTCTAATGCTTGTGGCGGTGGCGCTGGCTCTTACGATTCCATTACCAGTCACGGTTTCGATGTTAGGGCCTATGGATTGGGGCCCGGTCATTGGAGGCTATCTGGCCGCACTATTTCTGGCTGGTGCCTACCTGTCGATTGGCGTTTACATGAGCGTCCAAACAGATAATCCGATCGTCGCCTGGATCTTGACTACAGTGGTCTGCGCTGCTTTTTACTTGATCGGATCACCAATGATTACCGGTTTATTCGGATATCACATCGGTGGATTCCTAATGCTGCTTGGCACAGGCTCTCGATTTGATTCGGTGACCCGCGGCGTTCTCGACTTACGCGACCTGTATTTTTATACCTCTATTGTTGGCGTTTTCCTGACACTCAACCTGTTTTCACTAGAGAGGATCTGTTGGGCGGGAAACCCGAGGCGTCGTCATCACACTCGCTGGTGGTGCGCGATCGCGCTCACTCTGGCCAATCTTGTTGCTGCCAACTTCTGGCTTCAGTCAATTAGCTGGGCCCGCGTGGATATCACTAGGGACCAAATGTATTCACTCTCCGAAGCCACGGAACGGTACTTAAGTCAGCTGCAGGAGCCGTTATTGATCCGTGGATATTTCTCAGCCAAGACTCATCCTTTATTGGCCCCTCTGGTTCCAAGAATTCACGATCTACTGGAGGAATATGCCGAACTTGGCCAGGGCAAGGTGCGAGTCGAATTTGTTGATCCACACAAAAATCAAGCGTTGGAAGAAGAGGCTGCAAGTAAGTACGGCATTAGACCGATACCGTTCCAGATAGCGAGCCGGCATCAATCCGGGGTCGTAAATTCCTACTTTCACATCGTCGTGTCGTATGGGGATCAGACTGAAACTCTGGATTTCGAAGAACTTACTGAGTTCAAGGCCGGCAGTGGTGAAGGCCTGGAGGTGGCACTCAAGAACCCTGAGTACTCCATTACCAGCAGCATCAAAAAGGCATTGACCAGTTATCGCACAGGCGGAAATCCGTTTGATTCACTCACTGGAAAAGTGACCTTTCGTGGGTATATTTCACCGGCAAATCAACTTCCCGATTCACTATCCACGCTGCGCCACGACCTGGAGACAGTACTGACGGAACTACAGAACGAATCAGACGGCAAATTCAACATAGTTGTCTCCGACCCCGATGCAAAGGGAGGTGCCCTAGCCCGGCAAATCAGTGAACGTTATGGCTTTCGCCCCCAGCGCGCTGATCTCTTCGATCAATCGCCATTTTGGTTTTCGATGTTGATGGAGCGAGGGGGGGAAGCGATACAGGTGCCGATGCCAGAAAACTTAGGCCAAGAGGCAATTCGACGTACGCTGATTGCCAGTCTAAAACGTTTGGCGCCTGGTTTTCTCAAGACCGTCGCGCTATTTGAGCCGCCCACCGGCCCAACTCCTGTTGGATACCAATACCTCGGCAATGCGTTAATGGAAAACAACCGAGTGACCAATACTGATCTGCTGGGCGGGCGGGTACCAGAAGACGTAGACCTCTTGATAGTCGTCGCTCCGTATCAACTTAACGAACGACAGGTTTTCGCAATTGATCAGTTCCTGATGCAGGGAGGCACGGTTTTCTTATCCACCTCGACACGTAACATCCACGTTGAAGCCAATTTGGAAGTACGGGCGCATCAGTCGGGCCTGCAACAATGGCTTGCACACCACGGCCTGGAGGTTGGTGCCGGCCTGGTCATGGATCCTGTGAATACCGAGTTTCCAGTCCCGGTAGAGCGATACGTCGGAACAACCTCCGTACAAGAGATCAAGCGTTTACCTTATCCCCTTTTCCCGGATCTGCGAGGCGACCAATTGAGCCGGGGCAGCGTCATTACCTCCGGTATGGATCAACTGACTGTCAACTGGATTTCCCCGGTTTCCATTGACAATGTTCTAAGCAGCACACGTAAGTCGATCGTGCTTTTAAAAAGTTCACCCGACAGCTGGATCTCACCCGATGATTCGGTGATCCCGGACTACAACCAATTCCCGGATGGTGGTTTTGCCGTCGCTACAGAGAGGGCAAGTCAACCTCTTGCAGTCGCCATGGAGGGGCCCTTTGAGTCTTACTTCAAAGACAAGATTTCCCCGCTCGTGGCAACTTCCAGCAATACTGATCAGAAGGCGGTAGAGAACGATCTAAGTGGCTCTAATAACACGACAAGTAGCAGCCCAGTATTCAGCAGTGTGATCGAACGGTCCCCGCCGTCTGCTCGAATTGTCTTGGTTGGTTCCAACGAATTCGCGAGTGATCTCGCACTGACGCTGATCTCCGAAGGGATGGGCACGTTCTACTCGAAACCGCTTGAATTCATGCAAAATGTGATTGACTTATCGCTCGAAGATCAAGGGCTTCTCAGCATTCGGGGCCGAACCCAATTCTCACGGACGCTCGTGTCAATGGTCCCACATAGGCAGGCCATGTGGGAATACCTCAATTATGGAATCGCGTTCGCTGGCCTGCTTGGAATTTGGTTGTGGCGACGATGGGCCCAGCGCTCGAGTCTGGCTCGGTTTCAAACCCTCTTGGCGCAACGTTAGAGCATGACCAAACTGATCCAATGGCTGACTGTTCTATTGGTGCTGCAACTTGGGCTTGTAGTGGGCCTAAATCTGACCCAGACCGGCCTTTCTACCCCAACATCGCAGATGCGTCTGATCAGCATCGGAGATATCGAGATTGATCAACTAACGATAACGAACGCCCAAGGGGAGCAAGTTAATCTGCTGAAGAAAAAGGGGTCTTGGATCATCCCTATCGACGGCGATTTTCCAGCTGACCACGAAAAAGTGGAAAACTTTCTTCACAGGCTGCTGGAGCTACAGCGTGGATTACCCATTGGAACAACCCCTGCAGCGCTACACCGATTTATGGTGGAAGAAAATAATTTTGAGCGCCGCATCGCGCTGCAATCGAATGAAAAACTCATCGCAGAAATTTTCCTTGGAACATCATCCCGGGCGCGCATGGCACATGCG
>JAAZZE010000032.1:19389-24101 GCA_014239255.1 Gammaproteobacteria bacterium | reverse complement strand
CCCATCAGCGATTCAGGCACTGACGCGTAACCGATGCGCCAGCTGGCAAAGCCGTAGGCCTTGCTCAGCGAGTATAGGCAGATCGTGTGCTGGGCGCTGTCGGTGATTGCGCCTGGTGAGAAATGCTGCACACCATCGTAAAGAAAGTACTCGTAAGCCTCGTCGCTGATATGGTAGATGCCCTGCTCAAGGCATAGCCGGTTCACTGCCCGAAGATCCGCTTGCGGGTATACGACGCCGGTTGGATTATTCGGTGACACAGTGACCATGGCCCGTGTTCGTGGGGTAATAGCGCTTTCAAGCGCCTTGAGATCTAACTGACCATCGACATCAGTAGGCACTGCGACCGGGACACAGCCTGCAATCCTCACGGCCATTTCCTGATTGAAATAAAAAGGCCCTGGCAGAATAAATTCATCGCCCGGATCACTGATCGCCAAAAGTACGTTGAGAAATCCCATATTACTTCCGGCTGTGACCACCACTGCTCGACCCTGTGCGGCGATTCCATTCTCCAGGGAGAGCTTCTCAACAAGAGCTTCTCTCAGCGGGTCAATCCCTTCTACTGGACCATACAGGTGGCTCAGTGGATCGTCCCAGAATTTGCTGATCGCCTCATGCACGGTCTGTGGCGGCCCATAGTGCACCACCCCCTGACCTAGAGAAATCGTACCCGGATTAGATCGGATCAGATCCTCGATCGTTGGAATAATAGGCGCTTGCACCTGCTGCATACGACGGCTTGCCCGGAGCTTGTGGGTGACTGTCATAAACTTAGGCCGCTTGCGTTAACCTGAAATAGAAACCAGGACCGGCACTTTATCTTTTCTCTAGACTTACCGGTCCAGCAGTCAAAATCTTTCATTCGCGTAGATCATTCATCTATAAATGGCTTCGGAATCCGGGTATTATATGGGTCTAAGCGGCACATACAGCCAGCCAGATAAAATTTACCCTGATCTTGGAATCTCAGCCTGAAATCTGATCAGAACAAACACCTGAACAGGATTTTCAACTCGCTTGGAAAAACAGTTACAAGCGGTGCACACATTAGTTACCTCAAGATTGAGTATAGCGACTGCTTTGCGATTCTTTAGCTCAAAAGTTGCGGCCCCGCTACTTTATCCAGCGACATAACAACGCAGATACAACAACATGACCGCTGATTCACACACCGAACCAAACGCCGGAGCATCAATCAGCGCCGACAACCGCAACTCAGGCGAACTGCGGGCAACTCCACTCCAAACAGGAGCACAGCTTGGCAACAACGTCATCTCGCGGATGCTTGTACAGGCTGACAGTGGGTTTACCTACACAGCGAACAACGGTAGCATCGTAATCCAGGAGTATTTTCCGCTGCAATTCGCTCTGCGCGATCAAGACGGTGTTTCCCTTCTTCTTTGCGATGCTGACTTTAATCCCGATTTTGAACAAGGGCTCAGCGAATTCCTATTGTTGGCCCGGGTGCTCAGCCAGATAGATCACCCCGGTCGAATCTCCCGCTATGAAGAAAAGGATGGCACAGCATGGTATGCCATTGATCTACGCATCCGCGCGGCGCTGGCTGACCTGCTGAACACCGGCGAACGACTCCCGGAGGAAACGCTAAAAGCTATTCTTTATTCAGCAGTAACCTATCTGGACGCGGCTCATGACGCCGGCACTTTGCACCTTGAACTCAGCCCGCAACGGATTCTGCTAGCGGATGAAGACAAGCTCCTTATTTGTGGTTTTAATACCGACAAACTGCACTACCCAGCACAGGATAAAACCAATGGGCACGATTACCGGGCTCCCGAACTCGCCAGTTTTCGCGGCCAACTGGGTCGCTGGACTGATTATTACGCTCTTGGAGCTATCCTCTACCAGGGAGCCTGCCGTGTCGCGCCAACGGATGCGCTAACCCGGCTCAGCGTCACAGACCACGGTCAAGACGACCCTCTGGTACCGGCGATTGAGGCTGGAAAAGACTATTTTTCCCGATCTATTTTAATACTCATCGATCAGTTGCTGGCATTGGATCCCACAGCCAGGCCACAAGACGCCGAGGCAATCGTCAGCGCTCTCGACTCGACCGCATCAATTCAGGTGGCAGCGGATAGCGAATCAGAATCCGCTGAAAACTCCGTCACTAACGATTCGCAACCATCTGTCGAACCAATTGACCCGCCCCAAGCTGGGCTCAAGTCGGATTCTCCAAACCCGTCGCCAACGCAATCAAGAACGCTTGGTGGCGCAACCGCCATTGCGCTATCGGCGCTGGGTAAGGCAAAAAAGGATCAAAACCTGCAAAAGACTCAAGCAAGATCTCGGGTAAATACCACTATTCACGTTCCAACTGAGGGCGAACCAGCCTCGCCTACCGAGGCCCCTCAGGGAAAGGGTTCTGCGAGGCAAGAACCTGTTTTCAGCGAATCCCGTGAGGCTTTTGAAACCACGCTCAAAACGCTTGAAGTAACGAGATCAGCGAGCCCTCCGTTGGAGATCGCAAATGATCTGGAGCGCGCGGGTAAAGTGCTAGCGGGCAAGCCCTACAACGATCTCACATTGCGCCCCACGAAACCGGGCAAATACAACGCTACGCCTCATCAATCCTCAAGAAGTACCACTTCATTCTTAGGTACTATTGGCAGAGCTCTAGGTTCCTCACTGCAAGGACTGTACCGAATTCTGACTTTACGGTTAGCCCTCGGCGCGCTGATCGCGCTGTCTGCACTCCTGGTTATTTACCTGCTAGCAACACCAAGGCCAGTGCCCTCAGAAACGACCACACGCACTACGATCGAAATTATCGGTGCTACTACCCATAAGCCACCCCCCGAGCCCAGTCGTCGATCGCCCAATAGCCAACAAGTGGTCAGTTCCTCCCTACCTGCTGCGGCACAGGACTTCTTAAAGCAAGATGATCTGAACCGGGTTAATGCGTATAGAGAGGCTGAGCAACTTAAGCTTCTTAGTGAACCTCACTTTGCTCGAGCTCAAGGATACCTGGCACAAGGGCGCCTGATCGACCCCCCCGATGCAAACGCCTATAGCGAGTTCACTGCAATACTTCGCATGGATCCAAAGAACAAAACTGCTACCCGTGGCGTTGAGGAGATAATTGACCGCATACTAACCCGCATTGACAATCTGGTAGATGCTGAGGAGTTCACTATCGCGCGTGAACAGTTATCCCTGGCAACGAGTGTCATAGCAGGACATAAACACTTTAGCCAAACCGCCGCACAGATCAATCGCGCACAAACGCACCGGCAAGAGGAGTTGGCGCGTGAAAAAGCACTGGCCCAAGCGCAGATGGAGCAAAACCGCCTTGAGCGTGAGCAACGTCAACAAGTAGAGGCATTACTGGCTCGAGCACTGGCCGCATTCGACAGCGATCGTCTGATAGATCCATCCGAGGGAAGCGCCCTAACCCTGTACCGTGCTGCCTTAAAACTTGACCCCACTAACCAACGGGCCCGAAATGGCATCGGCAACATCACGACCTTCTACCTGCGACAAGCCCGCGATGCCCTGTCACAAAACGAATTAGGCAATGCAGCGCAAAGTCTGCAGATTGCCAAAGCAATCGACCCCACGCATGTCGGCGTTGACACATTGATTGAGCACCTGCAACGTCGAGAATACCTTGCTACTGAGCAACTGCGCCTGCAGGCGGAGGCAGACGTCCGGATCTCCGAAGCTCGGGAAATGGCCAAAGAGCAAGATCAGTTAAATCTTGCCGGTGGCATCAAATCCTACTATGACGGAAACTACCGTGAGGCATACCAGTTCCTTCAACCACTGGCTGGGCGAAATTACCCCAGAGCTCAAGTCCGGGTCGCACGGATGCTACTCGAAGCCCGCGGAACAGACCGGGATAAACCCCGAGCTATAGGTATGTTTAGTGCAGCCCTGGCTCCAGTGCAATTGGCCGCCAGCCAGGGTCACGCCTGGGCGCAGTCTGATCTTGCAGATTTTTACTTCGACGGCCTGGTAATCGATGCTGACTACCGCACGGCCGCATTCTGGTACCAAAAGGCAGCCGAGCAAGGTTATGCGCCAGCACAGACAAACCTCGGTGTTCTATACATGACGGGCTACGAAGGTGTCCCGCCAAACCGGGCAGTCGCGGTGCACTGGTTTAACGAGGCGGCCCTTCAGGGAAATCGCGCGGCGGAGGACAACCTACGGGTGCTGGGGGAGGCTAAACCAAGCAACGCCGGGGGTTAACTCTGAATCACGTTCCTGGTATAGGTCCGTCTGTTGGGGATTACACCACGAACACCTCCTTGTGGGTTATCGATGTCCCCTTTTCTTCGTGGTATTAAATGCACATGCACATGAAATATTGACTGACCCGCATCCTCGCCAGCATTCACACCAATATTAAACCCGCTAACGGTTTCATCGTATCCCTGGATTTTATTTTTCATCTCGATCAACATTTGATGCATGGCCTTGACCTCCTGATCATACAGATCAAAGTAAGACGCTACATGCCTTTTTGGAATAATCAGCGTATGTCTGGGGGTCACTGGATATCCGTCTTTACGGCTGTAGCAAAGCTCGTTTTCTTCGACCAGCTCAGCATTATTTGAGTCACAAAAAAGGCAGTCGTTCTTGGTCATATAGGCTCATTGGCCAGCATCCAGAGCTTGTCTGGATTAGTTCAGTTAAATGGCGGAGAGGGTGGGATTCGAACCCACGGTACCTTGCGGTACGCC
>JAAZZE010000032.1:0-19380 GCA_014239255.1 Gammaproteobacteria bacterium | reverse complement strand
ACAACCTTCGTGGTGTGGGTATCACTGATATGGGTGTAACGCTTCACCATCGATAGTGTCTTGTGCCCAAGTACTTCAGCGATCTCCGCCAAAGTTGCGCCACTCATCGCAAGATAACTGGCACAGGTGTGGCGTAAATCGTGGAACCTAAAATCCTCTAGCGCGGCTGTCGTGACGGCCCTGCCCCACGCCTTTCGCAAGTCAGCAGGAACCTGTGGGTTGCGTGTGCTTGGGAATACCAGGGTCGTGTCCAACCGCCTTATCTTCGAGTACTCCCCGATCACCACCCGTGCCCGCCCTGTCAATGGAACTGCTCGTCGCTCTCCATTTTTTGTGTGCTCGAGTGTAATCCTGTTGCGTGAGAGGTCAATGTTTTCCCATCGCAGGTTTCGTATCTCCCCCTGGCGCATGCCGGTTGATACAGCAAGCAAGGTAATCGGGTAAAGGCATGGGTGATCAGATTGCTGGCAGGACTCGAGCAGCGCGGATAACTCTTCTTTGCTCAAAAAACGCACTCGTCCGCGAGGCAATCTGGGACGGCGCACACGCCGTACTGGATTATTATCCAGCCATTCCCACTCGGTACTGGCCACAGTAAAAAGGTGACTAAGTGCTGCCAGATACCGCACCACAGTGGCGGGCGCAAGGAAAAACGGATCTGTTAGTAACGCATCGCGACCGTGGGCTATGGCTCCTGGCGTAACATCATCCAAGAATACGTCGCCTAAAAAGAGGTGCCACTTTCTGAGTTGGAACCATTGCTGCTTTTGTTCATCGGGCACCTTGGCCGGCAAGACTTCCCGTTGATACCGCTTCAGCGCCTCCATAAACGTGTGTCGCGATTGCGGTGGCGAGTAGAACCCACTGATTAGGTCAGATTCTATTCTTCTTGCCCACTTGGTAGCGTCAGAGCGTTTATGAAATGTTGCAGAAAGAGTCGGTTTGCTTTTAACCCGAACCTGGGCGCGATACCTAACATGCCCGGCACGCGTTACACGCCTATGAATACTCGCCATCACAGTTCCCTCGTGTCGTTTGGACACCCGGCGCTGCCGGGAATTTGGGAACTTGCTGCACCCTATTTGCACCCTGACGAGCCAAAGTCGTCATGAGTAGGCGCGAGTGCTTCAGTTAAATGGCGGAGAGGGTGGGATTCGAACCCACGGTACCTTGCGGTACGCCGCATTTCGAGTGCGGTACATTCGGCCGGACTCTGCCACCTCTCCGAGAAGTTCAGGTAAATGGGGTCAGTTAGGCCACAATACCCGGGTTGAACCGACAGCGGAGCGTCCACAGGTGCGCCGGTTCGAAAAGTATTTTATCATGGCATCCCACACTCACTTTCGCACGGACCGGGCTGACGCCTAGGCTGAGATAAAAAGGATCCTGCCCGCGCCCTGACAGGGAGAGTTATGACAAGCAAAACATCCGTCGGCCGCCGCCGGTTCGTCAAATTGTGCGCCTCGACAGCCGCTGCGGTCGCGGCCTGTCCTGACTCACTGGTTGGGTCGGTAAAACACGGCGAGTTCTATGAAAAAGTCCAGTTACACGATCATGAAAACAATCCAATACGGGCCAGTGCGTTGGTGCCGGACAAGGCCTATCTCTTTTTCTATCCGTTCATCTCAACCCCGTGTTTTTTGATTCGGCTTAACCAATCGGTTCAGCGCGCGGTCGATCTAAGCACGCGCGACGGCAACTCCTACAGCTGGCCAGGCGGAGTCGGCCCCGAACAACAGATCGTTTCTTTTTCTGCCATCTGCGCGCACAAAATGAGCCACCCTTCTGTCCAGGTGAGTTTTATCAATTATCGGCCGGAAGAAGTCCAATTTGCAGGAAATGACAATCGGTTTCAGCGTCGATCTAATGTTATCTACTGTTGCTCGGAGGGCAGCGTTTATGATCCCGCCGACGGGGCTCGCGTCCTAGGAGGGCCGGCGCCACAGCCCCTAGCAGCAATCCTGCTGGAGCACGACCCGAGTACAGATGCTCTTTTCGCGGTTGGCGTAGCCGGCCAGTCTATGTTCGACCCTTATTTCAGAACTTTTGAACACCGCCTCGAGCTTGAATTTAAGACCGAGAACATTACCGAGAGATCTCAGGGCTCAGCTCAAGTTATCGAGCTGGCATCTTTTTGTGCTCGTCAGATTCTTTGTTGAATGCCCATTAGCCACCCAGATCTTCTAACAATTCAGGGTGTCCCGCTTCTCGGGCGTAATCGAGTGCCGTACGTCCTTCGTTGTCTGTTTGTTTTAAATCAGCGCCCCCCTGAATAAGCCGTTGGGCGATTGCCAAATACCCCTGCGCTGCAGCGCGGTGAAGTGCGGTCGCTCCTTTCACGCTATGGGCATCAATTCTAATACCCGGCTGAGCTGTCAACAGATTTACCACTGTCAGGCGATTTTGCTCTGTTGCATGCATCAATGCTGACCATCCGAATACGTCGGTAAGATTGACATCGGCGCCCGACTTCAGAAGGTGATGCACAACCTGTACGTGGCCCTTAGTTGCCGCCAGCGCGAGCGATGTCCAGCCATTACCAGCCTGAGCATCAACCTTGGCACCCGAATCAAGAAACAGTAAAACAATGACGAGATCTCCGGAAACAGCCGCATGCATTAGCGGCGTTCCGCCATTTTCATTACAGGCATTTACATCAGCCCCGCTATCAATCAAGGCCTGGCTAAGCGTTTGTTCTGCTGCCTGAGCGCTGACCATTAGAGCGCTCTTGCCTTTCGCAGACGTGACGTTGACCTGGGAGAAACCAGAGCCCAATAACTGGGAAAGTGTGCCAACATCCCGCGCTTGGATTGCGTCAGTCCATAACGCCAGCCGAGAATCGGCTTTTGCAGCCCCGGGCCCGAGGAGTAAATGCACCAACCACAAGGCGACAAGCAGAGCACTAGCGCCTGGCGCCTTTATCGGCAACACCGGTCACCCCCTTACAGGTCGAAGATTGATTTCCGGTTGCACCCTTGTGTCTGGCCGCAACGCCCCTACCCCCGCACTACCCGACTCGACCGCGAGTGTCATCATGACTCGGATAAGAACGACTGAGTGGATGACGCTGATAAACCTGCCACGGTGAAGAACTCAACCAACCCAAAGTGCTGAAGGTGTTGCTTTAAAAGTTCGCAACGATCAAAGCAAGCGCCAAGCCGGGTTTGACAGCGGGCTCCGGTCGCTTTGCTGCCTAAACCAACGCCGCTGCCGATGAACTCTTGAGAGTCGATCACGTGCCGGACGGCGTCCGCCCAATCACCATGACACCCAATGCCACTATCAGATCGATCGCCGTATTCTTTACTGAACCCAGGGTCGGCCACCTACAAGCTTGAGTTAATGGTGTTCCTTTAATTCACAGGCGATTCAGGCGGGATCCCGGTTCACGAGTCTGGCTTTTTGTCCGTCGCTTTTTGGGTCTCCTCATACCAGCGATCATGATGCTCTTTGGCCCAGTTAGCATCAACTTTGCCGCTCGTCATGCCAGAAAGTGTTCCGGGTACAAACAAGGTCGCTAGAAATATATGGCCGAATATCAGGGCGATAAA
The DNA here is from genome assembly GCA_014239255.1 of Gammaproteobacteria bacterium. Taxonomy (GTDB): domain Bacteria; phylum Pseudomonadota; class Gammaproteobacteria; order Arenicellales; family UBA868; genus UBA868. The sequence continues at coordinate 15,829 of JAAZZE010000032.1, read as the reverse complement.
TAGCACTGCAATAACACTATGGGCAACGTGTGCGTATTCCATGACATGCCGGTACTGGGTGAACTCTGTTGATACTGCCAGCACCCACGACGCAATAACGGGGAAATCAAGAACGTATCCGGTCACCGAAATCCCGATTCCAAGGAAGATAGTCAGCCAGAACAAAGCTTTTTCGCCAGCATTAAACTTACCCGCGCTGACATGCCCTCCTCCAAAAAATCCACCGCCCTTTACAATCCACTTTATATCGCCTCTTTCGTAGATATTGCGCCGGACCAGATTGAAAAAAATCAGGATAAGGGCAAACGGGAAAAGTGGTCCTATAAAGTTATGGATATCCTTACAGATCGAAGCTACGACACCAAAAGCCGGTTTGCCGATCAGTGGAATCAACGCAACTCGTCCGAATAGAAGAACCAGCCCGCTAATAGCCAATACAATAAAGATTCCCGCCAGAAACCAGTGGATAAACCGTGCAGCCACATTGTGCCTTGCGACCTGCTGGCCCGACTCTCCACCTTTGAGTCTTGACGGACCGGGGATAATGTAGAGCAAGCCGAGCAGAAGCAGTACGAATAATAACCATTCCCGGGTTTTTGGCACCAACTCATCGACGCGGATCGCTGCCCACCACTCGCCCTCGGGGTTAACGAGTACTGTGGCATCGTGTCCTTGCACCTGAGTGGATGCTGGGGAATCAAGCGTCCCTCGAACAGCCTGCCACAACTCTATGCCGGGATTCGGGTTGTTAATCGTGTCTGGAGCTGTTGTCTCGGCGAGCGCTTGCGCACCGAAAAAAAGGCCAGCCAGAGGAAGATAGGCCAGCCCAACCAGGAAAAACCAGAATCGGAAAGTTTTCACGCTTCGCTCCATTTTCGGCTCGTACTGTTAGTGGCTGGGGTTGAAGCAGTTTAATTCAGATGACTAAACCAGAAACCCGACTGGGCACGTAGATGCATCCGTTACCAGCCGTTCCGAACACCAAGTCAGGCGCCGTGGGGGGGGTAGTGGCAGTTTTGGGTGCCGCTTCAAGAAAACTGTGGTTGCGCAGAGGCGGAGGCGGTGGCCCTTTTACGGGTCACCGCCTCGTTCCACATCCATCAGACAAGCAGTTCGATTAAGGGGTTTCTAACCCTTGATGCCCTGCTTGTCGTAGGCTACACCCCAACCCCACTGAAGTGCTCCAGCACCTCGATACATGACACGTTCACGGAAGATATCCGAGACCCTGTCACCATCGCCGGCCAGTAAGGCCTTGGTAGCACACATTTCCGCGCACAACGGCAGCTTGCCTTCGGCAAGCCGGTTTGCCCCGTACTTACGATGTTCCGCGGCAGAGTTGTTCTGCTCCGGGCCACCCGCACAGAAGGTGCACTTGTCCATCGTGCCTCTTGAACCGAATGCGCCAGTTTCTGGAAACTGCGGCGCACCGAACGGACACGCGTAGAAACAATAGCCGCAACCAATGCAGATATCCTTGTCGTGCAGTACTACACCGTCGTTAGTGGTATAGAAGCAATCGACTGGACACACGGTAGCGCAAGGAGCGTCAGAACAGTGCATACATGCCACCGAGATCGAACGTTCGCCAAGATCACCATCATTGATGGTAACCACTCGGCGACGGTTCACACCCCAAGGTATGTCATTCTCGTTCTTACACGCGGTGACGCAACCGTTGCATTCAATGCAGCGTTCGGCGTCACAAAGGAACTTCATTCTAGCCATGAGTTATATCCTCCTTTTAAGCAACGCTTATGCTGCACAGGGAACACTTGGTTTCCTGCATCTGGGTGACTGAGTCGTAACCGTAAGTCATCGCCGTATTGGCCGCCTCACCGAGCACATACGGATCGGCACCCTCCGGGTACTTGTCGCGAAGATCCTTACCCTCCATATGTCCAGCGAAGTGGAATGGTAAAAAGACAACGCCGGGCGCCACTCTTCGGGTTACCTGCGCTTTGACCTTGATCTTGGCTCCTTCAGCCCCTTCGACCCAGATCATCTGGCCATCACGCATGCCATGATTGTTTGCGTCAACTGGATGGATCTCTGCAAACATATCCTGCTGCAATTCAGCCAGCCACGGATTCGAGCGGGTTTCATCGCCGCCACCTTCATATTCCACCAAGCGCCCGCTCGTTAGAATCAACGGGTACTCCTTGGAATGATCCGTCTTCTGGATAGATGCATACCGGGTCGGCAAGCGATAACGCCGCTTTTTGTCCTCGTAAGTCGGATACTTCTCGACCAGATCACGTCGGTTGGTATACAGCGGTTCTCTATGGACTGGGACCGGGTCTGGGAAAGTCCACACGACCGAGCGAGCCTTGGCGTTGCCAAAAGGCGCGCAGCCATGCTTGATCGCGACCCGTTGGATACCGCCGGACAGATCAGTCTTCCAGTTCTTGCCCTCAGCTGCCCCTTTCTCGTCGTCAGTGAGATCACCCCACCAACCAAGTTGCTTGAGCAGTTTGTGGTCAAACTGTGGATAGCCGTCTTTGATCTCCGACCCCACCGGGTAGGAGCCGTTGGCCAGCAGGCTTTCGCCGTTGCGCTCCACCCCAAACCGGGCGCGGAAACACAGACCGCCATCTGCGACTGGTTTGCTCGGATCGTACAGGTTTGGCGTTCCCGGATGCCCCATCTCAGGGGTGCCCCAACACGGCCACGGAAGACCATAAAACTCACCGTCACACGGGCCGCCTTCAGCCTTGAGCGAAGTGATGTTGAAGGTGCCCCAGTGGGCTTGTTGCTTCTTCATCCGCTCTGGGCTCTGCCCCGTGTAACCGATCGTCCACATCCCACGATTAAACTCGCGGGTAATATCTTCAATCAGTGGCTCGTCATTCTCAACTTTGATGTGCTTGGTGAACTCAGGACCAAACTCAAGTTTTTTGGCCAGTTTGTACAAGATGGTGTGATCAGGCAATGACTCAAACATCGGCTCTATCACTTTGTCGCGCCACTGCAAGGAGCGGTTAGACGCCGTCACTGAGCCATAAGTTTCAAACTGAGTTGCTGCCGGCAGTAAGTAAACGCCATCCGTCCGATCGTGCATGACTGCACTGGCCGTCGGGTAGGGATCGATGATAACCATCAGATCCAGTTTTTCCATCGCCTTTTTCATCTCAAGGCCACGGGTCTGGCTGTTGGGGGCATGTCCCCAGAACACCATGGCCCGAAGGTTGTCGCGCTGGCCGATATTAGCTTTATCTTCCAGCACGCCATCAATCCAGCGCGAGACCGGTATCCCTTTGTAATTCATCGGCGAGACCGGCTTACCCCCGTCGCCTTCTACCTCGGTAGGATCGAAGCGAGCTTTGACCCACTCGTAATCCAGATCCCAGACACGCGACCAATGCTTCCACGAACCCGCAGACAGGCCATAGTACCCAGGAAGTGAGTGCGACAGAATACAGAAGTCAGTAGCACCCTGGACGTTGTCGTGGCCGCGGAAGATGTTGGTGCCGCCACCAGATTTTCCCATATTACCCAGAGCTAACTGGAAGTTACAGTAGGCTCGGGTATTGTTATTGCCGATGGTGTGCTGGGTCCCGCCCATACACCAGATAAAGGTGCTAGGCCGGTTATCCGCCATCATCTTGGCGGCCTGGTAGACCAACTCTTCACGTACACCCGTCACATCATAGACCACATCCGGTGTCCAGTTGGCAACCTCCTTCCTAATCTCATCCATGCCCCAGACCCGCTGGTGAATGAACTCTTTATCCTCCCAGCCGTTCTGAAATATGTGCCACATCATGCCCCAGGTAATGGCAACGTCTGAACCTGGGCGAATCTTCAGAAAAAGATCAGCATGAGCGGCAGTACGTGTGAAGCGCGGATCAATCACGATCAGGGGCGCATTATTGCGTTCCTTAGCACGCATCAGATGGATCAGGGAAACCGGGTGCGCCTCAGCCGGGTTGCCGCCGATTATCAGCATCGCCTGGCTATTATGAATATCGTTGTATGAGTTAGTCATCGCACCGTAACCCCAGGTGTTTGCAACACCCGCGACCGTGGTTGAATGACAGATTCGCGCCTGATGGTCACCGTTGTTCGAGCCCCAAAGGCCATAGAACTTACGGAACATGTACGACTGCTCGTTGTTAAACTTGGCGGATCCCAGCCAGTACACAGAGTCAGGTCCGGACTGCTGTCGGATCTGGAGCATCTGATCGCCGATCTCGTTAATCGCCTCGTCCCAACTCACTCGTACCCACTTTCCACCAACCAGCTTAGTCGGGTATTTCAGGCGGCGCTCACCATGACCATGTTCACGGACCGAAGCACCCTTAGCGCAATGCGCGCCGAGGTTAAACGGGTGATCAAAAGCCGGCTCCTGGCCGACCCAAACCCCGTTGTTCACTTCGGCGTTGATACCGCAGCCTACGGAACAGTGAGTACAAACCGTACGAATCGTCTGGGTGCCCTCGCCCCCAGAGGGAATAGCGGCCTGCGCTTTTCGCATCATTGTTGGCGACAGCGCCGCGGCGGCAGCTGCGCCACCTAAGGTAATTCCCGAACGCTTAAGGAAGGTCCGCCGGTCTATCGCACTGCCGGCGCTATCCTTTTTCTGCGTTGGTGCTGGCTCAGTCGCAGTTCTAATCAGTTTCATTTGAATTCCTCCATCATCCCGGGGTCTGCCCGAGAAAGGGTGGTTAGGACAATCTGACAGCCTTACAGCCGGGTCGTCTTGTAATAGTCCTTGATATGGCCAGACTCACGATAACCCGTGCCTGCCGACGCTTCGGTTGGACCCTGAGTTTCGTATGCAGCGGAACCGGTGCTTGCAGCCAACGCCGCAACACCGCCTGCGCTCGCCGCGCCCTTGAGGAATGCGCGCCTACTGGTCACGCCTTGCTCCTTTGGAAGTTGTTTCTTAATCTTATTCATACTTGTGGTTTCCTCGCTGTGGAAGAGTTATAAGGTTCCAGCAACGTCAAGCTAGACTTCCATCGCAAAATACTGCTTTTCAAGAGCGATAAAGGTCTTGCCAAATTCACCGACTACCCGGTAGAAGCCGCTGTCGCGTGCTTTAACCAGATCTTCGAAGAATTCTGTCATCCACGAACCGACGTGCTGCGTAAAGAAGGTCTTTTGCGTTTCGTGGGAATAATCTGTCGGGGCGCCCGCCATCAGGCTCATGACTTCACATATTGCACCAGCGTGGTCTTCGGGCTCATGGGTTTCTTCGGTCGCCTCAAGGCCCAGGCGACTCAGATCCTGACGTAAATCTGCCAACGGTTTTTCCTGTAAAAATCCGGTCAGGTAAACCGAGCCATAAGGAAGGAGTTCGCCGCGACCCAAGCCAATGAATAGTGCGTGATATTCATGCGCCAGTTCCTGCATATCAGCGTTTGTTATCTCGGTCTGGAGTTGCTGCCAGGGCAGCGTAGTGTCACCTGCATCAATCGTGGTGAGGAAGTTGCGGAGATCTTGCGTGCATGGAGCGCCGACCAAAGCGCCAAGCAGGGTATACACGCCTGCGCGCGCCTGCTCTTCCTCAGTAACCTCTGGAAAACGCGGTGCTGTTGCGTCGCTTGTTGCCAACTCCTCTCCTTTGCATGGCTTATGCATGCGCTAGACCCCAATTCATAAATTAGACTTTCTCTAGGGGCAACTTAGGTCAATAATGCCCCTTTCTGAGGCTATTAACAACCCTGGCAACTAATTGTGCTTTCTTGACTAAATCCAAATAAGAGCTATGCACTCTAACTTGTTATTTTCCTTATTTTTTTTCGCAAAGCTCTAGATGGCTGTTGACCTCTAGAACATGCCCTTGATCCGGCAATCCTCGCACAACTTAAGCCGACGCAGTCCTTCTCCTGCAAACATTCGATGCCCGGCCAGTTTTTCTTCCATCTTGCGAATCATGCTCAGGGTTGTAAAAGGCTTCTTGCAATCCAGGCATTCAAAAGGTGCTTCTTCGTTAAGCACCCGACGTTCCATTCGTACGTTGGAATCAGTTAATAACCGAGGTATCAACTCTATAGCCTGTTCCGGGCACGCCTGTGCGCAAAGGCTACACTGAACACAATTCCACTCGATAAACGAAAGACAAGGTCGGTCCTTGTTGTCGAGGATGGCACCAGTTGGGCAGACGGAGATACAGCCCATGCATAAGGTGCATTTTTCATCATCTACTTTAATCTCGCCAAACGGCGAGCCACTCGGCATGGCTATCTCGGTTGGCAGATCAGCAGCCTGTCCAATCAGATGATCAATAGCAGCGCGCAGCACGGCACGTTTTTCATCCATGCCACCGAAGGTTGCATATTTTGCGCTAGGCGATGGTTCAGTAGCGATACCCAACAGTCTTTCTATCAGTTTCTGATTGATCACCGAATCAACCAACGATGCTTTCCAGCCAAGGCCCAAAAGAAATGCTTCCACCTGACCTATTTGATCGGTGATCGAAGAGACAATGCTCGCTGGGGTCTCAGCGGTAGTCATCACCGTAACCGAACTTGCGCCATACGCCATGGCAGACAACCAGATCTCTGGACCGGTGCTACCCGCTTCTTCGATCTTCCAGGGAATTACATGGTCGGGCAACTGACTTACGGTGGCTGCGAGTTCTGGTCCGCCTTTGGCGCCATCAAAAAAAAGTAACCCCGGGTTTGTTCCAGTTTCTTGACGGTAAGTGGTAATGGCGCGACGGATACTGTCGAGGGTATCTGTACGGCCCGGGTAGGCATAAGCCAGCGCCCCGGTAGGGCAAGCTGCAGCACACGAACCCATGCCATGACACAGATGTGGCTCGAGTTCGATTTTCTCGCCATTGGTGACAATGGCATCTGCAGGACAAACTTCAAGACAGCGCCGGCAACCGGTAATGCCGCGTGAGCCGTGGGCACAGATATCTGGGTCGTATAACACGTACCGGGGCTTTTCAAACTGGCCTGTAAGTTCCGCGATTTGCTGGCAGGCCTGATCAAGGGCCTCGTTGTCGCCCTGCGGGGCGAAATACCCGGGCGGCAGAACTTCCTTTGCCAGCATTGGCTCGCGGGAAAGATCCAGAACAATATCAAGATACCCGCCAGACAAATCCAGTGCCTTAGCAAGATCCACCTCGCCGTCGTCGCGCCCCACAACAATACTGAACTTTCCCAGAAACCCGGTGATGTTTTTTGGCTGACCATAAATGATGGGTATCGACCTTCCAGCAACCTGCCGAGTTTCGGTACCACCCGATTCACCGCCCTGGGTTGCAAGAATCAAACAGTGCGGAACGTCTGTTAACTCCTCGGCTACAGCCAGTGCGGAGGGTAGCGGACCTATCAGAGCGACAATGCCGCTGGAGTTATAAGAAACCAGTGACGTCGGTGTATTGTCGCTCTGCAGTGCGATGGTCAGGGCGTGCAAACGGGCTCTTTGTTGCGAGGACTCGTCAGGTAAATCGAACCCCAGAAAACTGCCAACCTGCTCTACAGAAATAACACTCATGAAACGTTCTCGTTGTCCTTGGAGTTCTTGGGGTTTCGGCTTGCGTCATCATCGATGGGCCGGTCTACTAGTGCCACTTTTTCATCGGCCTCACCACCGCCAGGTTGGATACGCCCTGAATCAGCATCACTCGGATATTCGGCCAAATCACTGTCTGTGGCATCCGCGTCATGAGCTTTCTCATCACTTGGCGCGTCCTCACCGCCTTTATCTTCTTCAGCGACCGCTGTTATTGCATCATCGGCATCTTCATTTTTCCGGGCCAGAGCCTCTTTAGCTTTGCGCTCGAGCATTTCTTCACGATGCCGCATATCTGCTGTAACGATGTCACCTAAAGGCTTAAAGATGGTGAAATCCTCATCGTAGTCATCTAAGCCATCGCGGATATTAAAACCGGCGCCGTGAAACAGTTGGCGTAGCGCAACCTTACGTAGTTTTTCGCTTACCTCGGGTGAAAGAAAATCACTGTAACTATCATCTTCGCCCAAAGTCTCTAACGGCGGCATGTCAGCGTCCGTCAACGCAGGCGTTTCCTCTTCCTCAACAGATTCGGTCGGCTGATCTTCTTGCGCAGCACCATCACTGATAGTCAGTTGGTCCGTTTCCTCCTGTTGCAAGGCCTTGCGCCGTGACCAGCGGCTAAAAAAATCACTGCGGGGCTCGCTCATACTCTTCTATACCCTTGTGTCACCATGTTCAGCGCCCCACCGGGTTGCGTAACGGTTTCCAACTCTCATCTGCCCATTTCTGTCTGGTTCGCTTTTTCTTTTGCTCGGGCTGATAGTTTTCGAGTACCCAGGTTTCGACCCATTCATAGACCGGAGATGGAATTGGCAGATCAAACACCGGCGTATCTACCTCAATATACGAGGCCATCTCGTCGTAGCTTAGGGTTACCAGCAGCGGGTAAAGTTCATCGTCTTCCTCTTGCTCACATACCACAAAAACACCCGGATGATTCCCGGACAGGTTAGCGTAGTAGCTCTCGGCATCGTCGCTAAAGAGTTCAATACTGTAGCCTGTGTAAAGAAATTGCTCAGCCTGGTCACTTTGATAGATACTGGAACGCACGATCCCAGCTTCACTTTTTGCAGCAGGAATCACACCGATAGCTGACCAACTATCTGTCATCCAGGCCTTGTCCGGATAAAACTTGCGCTCAATGATTATCGAAACTGGATATCGTGTGTCCATTAAAAAATGGGGGTTGCCTGTAGCGCCACAACCGTTCACTATAACCGCCCACACCGTGCTAACTCAATATAACCGTCGTAAAACCATGACCGCTACAAGGAAAAATACAGACACCAGTTATCGCCCTGTCATGTCTGACGAGGGACTTGATCCCACACATCCTGTAAGCGCCCGTGATGAATATGGCAACTCGCGGGAACTCAACATTGCCGGGGAATTCCCACTGACGATAAAAGTAGATGACGCTGAAGTCGTCACGCTGATGACCTTGGGAACTTACCCAGAGAAACTCACCCTCGGTTATCTACGCAACCAGAGATTGCTTGAAGATATCAACGAGGTCGCACAAGTAAAAGTGGACTGGGAGCGCGAAACGGTGCAGGTTTCGACCACCCACGGTGAAGGTATTGTCGATCTGCACGAAAAAATCTCCAAGCGGATCGTCACCAGCGGCTGCGGGCAAGGTACCATTTTCAGCTGCACCCTGGACAAACTTTATGACACACGCTTGCCAAGGGTACAAATTCGCCAATCAACGATTTACGCTCTACTAAAGGCGATAAACAGTTATAACCAGATCTACCGTGCCGCTGGAGCGGTGCATGGCTGCGCGCTGTGTGCTGGCGACCAGATCCTTTACTTCGTCGAGGATGTGGGGCGGCACAATGCTACCGACACGATCGCAGGAGAAATGTGGCTTGAAGGCATATCTGCAAACGACAAGCTTTTTTATACTACTGGCAGATTGACATCCGAGATCGTAATGAAGGCTGCTCACATGGGCATCCCAGTGCTGATATCCCGGTCAGGCATCACTTACATGGGTTTAGAACTCGCGCAGGACCTGGGGGTTACGATGATTGCCCGGGCAAAAGGAAAACACTTTTTAGTCTATAACGGCGAGGATACTGTCTTATTCGACCAGAAGCCCAAGCAGAAGATCCCCATCGAAAACCCCAGTCACACCTGAACTGTTCAGGCCGGTACCGCCTGGTACCACCCGCCAGAGTCGACCAGAGAAACATCGACCCCATACAGTTCCGATAGGTTCTCTGGGGTCAGCACTTCATTCTTGGGGCCGTCAGCCCACACCCTACCCTTATTAAGCAGAACTACCCTGGAGATTTCCGGTGGTATCTCATGAATATGGTGCGTTACTAAAATCAAGGTATGGCCTGACGAAATCAACTCGCGCATCACCTGTAGGTACTGAAAAGTCGCCGAAAGATCAAGGCCACTGGTTGGCTCGTCGAGGACCAGATTAGGCGGATCATTCGCCAAAGCCCGCGCCATCAATAAACGCCGCTGTTGGCCGGTAGATAGGGAGCCAAACGCGCGCTGAGCAAGGTCTTCGATACCAAGCCTGCCGAGAATTTCTCTGGCCTGCAAACGCTGTTCACGATCGACTCGCTGATGACCCCAAACCCCGACACTGGCAAAAAACCCTGATAACACGACTTCTTCACCACAAACCGTCGGCGAATACTGTTCGTGCAGGTCATTGGAGATAATCCCAAGTTGGCTGCGCAGTGACCAGATATCTCCACGCTCTTGCCCCAGGATACGCACCACCGGAAACTCACGCCACAAAGGATATAACTCTCGGGTCAGAAGCTTAAGAAGGGTTGTCTTTCCGGCCCCATTTGGCCCAAGAATAGCGGTGCTTTCGTTTTGGGCTAGCGTCAGGTTGAAGCCATCGAACACCCGGGTATTTCCCCGATAAACCACAGCATCTGTGATCTCGATAAGGGGGGCGGACATGTCGCTCACACCTGCCGCGACGCCTGGCGAGAGACTCGGCTCAAGCAAGTTTGATATCGTCTTCGATGGTCACATCCAGGTCGGTACCCGAGACCTGAAGTCTGGCTGACGCCTTTAAGGTTTCTACGCCCTCAAGGGATCCTTGGGCAATGCCGTCTCGAATGGCTTTTTCGATCTCTCTTTGAGACTGTATTCCAACCTTCTTCAAAAATTTTCGTAACTGAATATTAAATACTTCTTCGTCCATTATTGACCTCCTGTGGGATAAACATTCTAGATCACTTGGTTTATTAGAGGCCTTCGGAGTAAGTTTAACTTAGCTTACTGATGTAGAAATCGACCGAAGGGTTTCTTCGAGGTATTTTTTCTGACTTTCTTCCCGATACACCTGAGATTCGATAAACCGGCTTATATCAAAACCCGTAGTCATAGTCGCTTGACTCAGAGTCTCACTCGCCTTCTCCAGTTCTCCTAAACTGAAAAAAGCTGCTGCAAGATAGAACAAACTGTTTTTTGTTGGAATCTTCAACTTCTTGAAACTGCTTACCGCCTGCTCAAATTTTTCAAGGCAATAGTAACTAATGCCCTCATCTTCAAACAACAGATCTGGACAAAAAGGATCAACTCGCATCGCAATATGAATCTGCTCCAATGCTTCTTCTGCCTGGCCGAGGTAAATCAGTAATGTGGCATATCGTGCCCGTATATAGGCATCGCTCGGGCAAAGCTCCAAAGCTTTTTGATGATGATATTCTGCTAAATCAAAATCACCTTTATGCAGTTTTATCGCACCCATAATACGATGTGCCTCTGGGTCATTTGGGTCAATCTCCAGTGCTCGCGCAACAGAAGAAGTGCAATCCACGATCCAATCGTCTTCAAATCGGTCCGGATACCATTCCGCAACATTAGCCATTGAGCAGGCCCGCCAAGCGTAAGCGCGCGCATAACCAGGATCCATCTCGATGGCTTTGCCGAAGAATTCGAACGCCTTGTCCGCATCCTGCCCTGTCACGCCACTTCTCCTGTGATGTTCTAGGCCTTGGAGTACAAGATCATAGGCGCCAAGATTGTCTGGCCTTGCACTTGCCAACTGCTGAACCACATCAGCCTCCACTCGCCCAACTAATGTAGAGACGATCGTTTCGACCAATTCATCTTGGATATCAAATATCTCATCAATCGTGGTATCAAATTTATTGGACCAGACTGTATTTTCCCGTTCGGCAGAAATTAGATTTGCACTGATCCGCATTTTTGGTCCCAATTTTCGTACGCTGCCTTCAAGGATGTAACGAACGCCAAGTTCTTCTCCTATTTCCCTGGGGCTCTTTGATTTGTCCCGATATGCAAAACTCGCGTTCCCTGCAACCACAAACAATTTACGAAATCTGCTTAGTGCGGAAATCAGATCTTCTGAGAATCCTTCACAGAAATAAGCCTGTTCCTCGTCTTTACTCAGATTCTTAAAAAGCATAACAGCAAGCGAGCCCGGACCCGCCTTACTGACCTTGATCTTGGGCGCCTCATCGTCCTGAACATATCGGGTCGCACCCTTGCTCTCGATTACAAAATACGCCTGAACAGGTTGCTCAATATTTTTCAGTTCCAGTTGACCTGCATCCTCGAAAGAAACTTTAATTTTCTGGCTGATCATGTCAAATACAGGTTTTGAGATACAGATTCCAGCGGGCTTTGCTGCTGACTCAAGGCGGGCCGCAATATTGACGGCGTCGCCAAAAAGATTATCTTTTGCCACCATGACGTCACCGATATTGATACCTACCCGAAAAATCATCCGCTGTTCATCAGGGACATCCTCATTCATTGCCTGCATCTTTCCCTGAACTTTCACTGCGCATTCGGTAGCCTTTAAGGGGCTGGCAAATTCTGCAATAACACTATCGCCAGCGCTTCCGAAAATAGCGCCGCCGTGTTCGGCAATAACCCCATCAATAACCTGACGCCTTTTCTCCAAAACCTTTAATGTGGTCTCTTCATTTGCCGCCATCATTTTACTGAAGCCAACCACATCGGACGCTAATATCGTACTGAGTTTTCGCTCCATATCTCTCCCTTCCTTACTTAACCGATAATATCTGAAGAACTCTGAAGCCTGCCCGACTCAGATTTGCCACTGAGTGTACAACCGAACCGGCTGAGAACTCAGGTCCGACTGGAATCGCCTCGTGCCAACTGAATAGGCTGACCATGTGGGGTGTTCAGATAGGCCTCTCGCCACTGTGTCATACGGCTTTGTACATCAGAGTCCTGCACGACGCCTTTCTCAGACAACAACTGCCCCAGGGTTGCCAGCCAGTGCCGGTAGTAGGTAGTCCCTGAATCTGTCTCGCCACGTTCGCGAACAGCAGCTATCTCGACCCCAAGCGTCTTAGTCCACTCAGCCCAGGAAAAAACACCTTGGCGAGCCAGTTCAAGTACCATGGCGAATAGTTGTGCCTCCCAAGGCTGGGCGAATACGGGGCCTTCGCTATCAGAGGCTAAACCCGAAAGTTTATCGATATGAGAAGTTTTATCGGGTGTCACGCTCGCTCCAGATACGGTTCCCACAGATCAACCATCACCTTGAATTCGGCCGAACCGTTTTCTGAACTAGTCCATAGTTCGCTCGAAGAAAACGCTACGCTGTACAAATGCCGTCCCTCGCGTTGACCACGCGCATGTTTATCGGCAAAGACATGGGCACCATGATGCTCCTTGATAAACCCGATTCTGCCGCGTACATAGACAGGTGCCCGGGTATGCGCCCTTGGGTCCTGACTGCACACCCGCACCCGATCTCCCGGGGTAAAGCACGGAGCATCTTCAATCACCATATCAACGGGCCCACCGCGAGACAGAATTTGGGGTACATCGTTCGCCTGCAACGGCACAGCCCCGCTATCGGAAACCTCGCCCTGACTCGCTCCAGTGGCTAACTCCTTTACCGACAACAACTCTTTTTCAACCAGTAAGGTCTCAAGGCCAGCCAACCAGTTTTCATAGTAACTGTTGCGCAGATAGTCGGCCGGATGCTGGCGTTCACGGGCATGGCGTGACTCGTCGAGGTTCCAGCGGCGCAAAGATCCGCTAGCCATGGTTAATGCGAAAACACGTTTTTCCCATTCGGCATGGAATACGGGCTCGCTAGACTCAGGCTCCGGGGCAATCGGTCCAAGACCACTCAAGCCACCGAGGTCGTGGCCACCACTCATGCCGTCATGCCATCGTCGGGCTGTTGTGCTTTTTCAACCCCGATCATGGCGTTTCGACTGACCAGCGTTGCGAGTTGCGCCTGCGTCCAGTCTTGTGTCCCCTGCGGGCGCTGCGGCAATACCAGGTAACGCATCTCGGACGTGGAATCCCAGACCCGAATTTCAGTATCGTGGTCCAGGGTTGTACCGAATTCGGCAAGCACTCCACGAGGATCGCTCACCGCTCTTGAGCGGTATGGAGCGGACTTGTACCAAACTGGAGGAAGACCCAGTACCGGCCACGGGTAACACGAGCACAAAGTGCAAACGACCAGGTTGTGCACTGTCGTGGTGTTCTCTACAACCCGCAGATGCTCTCCTTGTCGCCCGGTGAAGCCCAAAGAGGCGATTGCTGCGGCGCCATCGCGCAGTAGCCATTCCTTGAATTCGGGTTGCGCCCACGCCCGGGCCACCACTTGCGCACCGTTACGAGGCCCCACTTTATGTTCGTAGGTCTCTATCAGCACATCCAAAGCAGCTGGATCTACCAGGCCTTTTTCAACAAGCAAGGACTCCAGCGCCTTCACCTTGAGCTCAAGTTCTCCGGGCGGCTCGGTGTGATCGTGATCGTGATCGTGGGAATGATCGTTGTCGCTCATGAAATAACCTCGTTGTCGGATCGTCTAATCACTGCGCAAACCACTGGATAGGTGCAGCATCCAATCAACGACAAAATTAACCGCAACCGTCAGACCTGCGATCGCTGCCGCCGGCAACAACGGTGTTATATCGTTGTAATTAATCAACGTTGCGTTCTCGCGCACCATCGAGCCCCAGTCTGCCGTTGGTGGCTGAATTCCCAATCCCAGGAAACTGAGCGCCGCAATAAAAAGAAACACAAAACAAAAACGCAGCCCGAATTCTGCCAGCAATGGGGCTGTGATATTGGGCAGTACTTCCTTGCGAATCACCCACCACATACCCTCCCCCCGCAAGCGTGCCGCTTCAACGAACTCCATCACCACAACATTCATGGCTGCCGAGCGAGAAATTCGAAACACCCGAGTGCTGTCGAGCACGGCGATGATCAGTATCAGCGAGAGGACTGAAGTGCCGAAAATAGTCAGTAGTAGCAGCGCAAAAATCAAACTGGGGACCGCCATCAGGATATCGACTAAGCGACTGATCGCCATGTCATACCAACCTCCCAGAATAGCGGCAAGCATCCCGGTGACCCCTCCGATCAGAAAGGCTACGATCACGGTGGCAAATGCAATCCCGATGGTATTGCGTGCACCAAAAATCAAACGCGAGAGCATGTCTCGACCAATGTTGTCGGTTCCAAAAATAAACTCGTTCGTCCACAACTCGTAGGACGAGCCTACGATCGCGGTTTCACTGTAAGGGGCAATCCAGGGCGCGAAAACAGCGGTAAAAACATAGCCAAGGATGACCAGCAGACCAATCTTTGCGCTAAGTGGAGCCTCGAGAATTACTTTACCCATGACGCTATCGATCTATCTCGGATGCAGCAATCGGGGATTGGAAACGATAGAAACAATATCCGACAACAGGTTTAGCAGGATATATACCGCGGCGAATATCATTGCGCAGGCCTGCACTACGGGCAGATCCCGCTTGGAAACACTGTCGACCAGTAGTTGCCCTAGTCCGGGATAGACAAACACCACCTCGACCACAACCACCCCGACCACCAGATAGGCGAGGTTGAGTGCTATTACATTAACGATTGGGCCCCACGCGTTGGGCAATGCGTGATGGACAATCACCCGAAATGGCCGTGTACCTTTGAGGCGGGCCATCTCGATATATGGGCTGGATAACAGATTGATGATGGCCGCACGAGTCATGCGCAGCATGTGAGCTAACACCACCAGCGTCAGTGTTAAGGCCGGCAAAAGAGTGCGGAAAAGCTTATCGCCAAAGGCAAGGTCTGTACTGACATTAGAGATTCCTGGAAATATGCCACTTTTCACCGACAAAAAGAGGATCAGGATATAAGCGACAAAAAACTCCGGAAAGGATATAGATGTGAGCGTGGTCAGGTTCACAATACGGTCGTACAGACTGTTGCGATACAGCGCCGCGAGCAAGCCAAGCAATAAAGCCAAGGGCACAGCAAATGCCGCAGCAACCCCGCCCAGGAAGAGTGTATTGGAGAGTCGGGTCCCGATAAACTCAGTGATCTCGCGTTTGCTGGCCAA
>JAAZZE010000031.1 GCA_014239255.1 Gammaproteobacteria bacterium | reverse complement strand
CAGATCGTAGAAGTTTATTCACCAATCTTGAGAATAATTTAATGACAGTAGATATCCCGCACACCATGAATGCGATGGTGCTTGTAGGCCACGGTGGCCTAGAGAAGCTTGAATATCACCACGACTGGCCTGTTCCGACTCCTGGCGCGGATGAGGTGTTGATTCGCGTCGCCGCCTGTGGCCTTAACAACACCGATGTGAACACGCGTAGTGCCTGGTATTCCAAAGGTAATACGGATGCCACTACGGGTGAGGCGCTGGCTGGTGCTGAAGGCCAAGATGGCACCTGGGGTGGGGCCGCGATCACTTTTCCCCGTATCCAGGGAGCAGATGCAGTTGGTATCGTAGTTTCGGAGGGCGATCATGTTGAGCCATCACTGCTTGGTAAGCGGGTGCTAATCGATGGTTGGCTTCGGGATTGGGATGATCCATTGAATCAGTCCAAAGCGGACTATTTTGGTAGCGAATGTGATGGTGGCTATGCCGAGTACACCAAGGTTTCTCATCGGCAGGTGCGGTCTATTGACAGCCCACTTTCAGATGCAGAGTTAGCGACCTTCTCGTGCTCTTATGTCACCGCTGAGAATATGTTGAACCGGGCCGCAGTCATCCGCGGAGATATCGTGCTGGTCACAGGAGCCTCCGGCGGCGTGGGCTCTGCCCTGATCCAGTTGGCCAACCGTCGTGGTGCCCAATGTATTGCCCTTTGCGGGGCAGATAAAGCGGCTGATGTGCTGGCTATAGGGCCTACCGCTGTGATTGATCGCTCCTGCAAAGATCTCAAATCAGCGTTGTTTGAGGCGACCGGTAAGGAATCGGTAGATGTGGTCGCCGACGTGGTGGGTGGCGCACTGTGGCCGCAGTTGATCAGCGCGCTGGTGCGTGGCGGGCGCTACACCTGCGCCGGTGCCATTGCCGGCCCGATCGTCGAATTTGATCTGCGCACATTTTATCTTCGTGATCTGACTTTCACGGGCGCAACAGTGGCACCGCCTCGTGTATTCGAGAATCTGGTGGGATATATCGAACACGGCGAGATTCGTCCACTACTGGCGGCGATCTATCCGCTGGAGAATTTCCGCGAGGCCCAGCAGGCGTTTATCGATAAAAGACATGTGGGCAATATCGTGGTGCAACCGCTCAATGATTAACTGAAAAACCCCCAACAAGTACGCTGACGGTAAAACTCACCTATGGCAGACCAGAACTCCCAGTCGGCAGACAGTTTATGGCGATCAACTGCAAAACCGCTTAAGGACTTTGCTGCTTTAAGCGTAGATGTCGAAACTGATCTTTTGATCGTTGGTGCAGGTTATACGGGATTGTCGACAGCATTACATGCCGTCGATGCCATCAAGGACATCGTTGTTGTTGACCAGGCTCAACCAGGCTGGGGCTGTTCAGGCCGAAATGGTGGCCAGGTTCACCCCCAATGGAAATCAGATCTTGCTATCCTGGAGACGCTATACCCCGGAAAGCAGTTCAAGATCTTCATTGAAACATTGGGAGCATCTGTACAACTGGTTTTCGATCTGATTGAGAAGTATCAGATTCAGTGTCACGCGCTGAGAAATGGCTCAATCATTGCGGGGAAAGGGAAACGAGCGATTCGCTACCTTACTGAATGGTCCCAATTTTGGACTGATACCGGTGAGAATATTCGATTACTGGACAAAAAAGTAACGTCGAAGTTGATCGGAACATCTCACTATGATCTCAGTATGTGTGATCAACGTGGCGGTAGTTTGCAGCCACTTTCGTATAGTCGTGGATTGGCCCGCGCCTGCAAGGAACAAGGCATAACCATTTTTGGCAATACCCGGGCGTGTAAGATTTCCCGATCTGAGGGAGGGTGGAAGGTATCAACCCCAGGCGGAAGCATCAGATGCAAACGATTAGTACTTGCGACAAACGGCTACACTGACGATCTTTGGCCGGGGCTTTCACGAACAATTATTCCCGTCGCCAGCATGCTAACGGCGACGTGCTCTTTACCGGAGGACCTGGCAGGGGCATTGCTTCCCCAAAGACAGCCAGTGGCAGAGTATGCACGCGTGCCAGCCTACTATCGCATCGATGAATCGAACCGCCTCGTTTTCGGTTGGCGTGGAACCTTATCAGGTGGTATCGGGTCGTTAGATACCACTCACTTGAGATCCAAAGCGGTTGGTTTGTTTCCGCAAATTTCCTCAACAGACTGGGAGTTTGACTGGGCAGGGTATGTCGGCATTACTCCTGATCAACGCCCCATGTTGTTGAAGCTTTCTGACCATGCTTATGCAGGGCTTGGATACAACGGTCGAGGCGTACCTATGGCTACGATGATGGGTCAACAGTTGGCGCTTGCGTTAACAGATCAGTCCACGGCCATTCCTATTGGCCCACTTAGGTCGATTCCTTTGCATTCTTTCTATCCTGTAGGTGTTTCAACCCGAATTATCTCTGGGCACCTGCACGATTTTTTTGACTCAAGATATGAAAAGAACTAAACCAGACACAATGATCTCATCGGATGACTGGAGTGATCTTTCCAAGTTTCAACAGCCTGAGCCTGTTGATGATGATCGTCTGCACGCCTGGCGATTATCCCGTCTGCGGGAAAAACTCCTGGAGAACGATGCCGCAATGTGCATGCTGGTCAGTCCGGTCAGCCTGCGCTATGCGGTTGACTATCGTGATTACCCACTCTTTCAGTCACATATGCCACAGGCTTATGTTTTTCTTTCGGTAAATGGCCCGACGGTAATTCACGGTGTGATGGCAGGCGCGGCCTGGGCCGATGAAACCCGGCCGGGTCGGCCAATTTCTTTTTTTGACGGTGCTGATGTTCTCAGTGAGTACGCGAAACAGCTGGCGAGTGATGTTGTGCATTACCTGGCCCAGATCGGTACTGATAAGCGCCGGGTTGCGATTGAATATGTGAACCCCAGCATTACCCGGGCTTTGCAGGATCGCGGCCTTGATGTGATTGATGGTGTTCTGGTGAGCGAGCCTGCCCGGGCAATCAAGTCCCAAGATGAGATCAACTGTATCCGCTGGGCCGTTGCCGTCGCCGAACACGGCATTGCCCAACTGAAGCAGGCCATCCTGCCCGGCGTCAGTGAACTTCAATTGTGGGGATTGCTCAACTACACCAATCTCGCCAACAACGGGGACTGGCACGAGGGCCGGATGCTGGCCTCAGGCCCACGTATCAACCCCTGGCTGCAGGAAGCATCGCCGCGGCGCATCGAATCCGGTGATCTGGTGGGACTCGATACCGACATGGTAGGGCCGAGGGGTTATTTTGCTGATATATCACGCACTTTCCACTGTGGCCCGGCGCGACCCACAGCGCGGCAGCGGGAACTATATCAGTTGGCTCTGGAGGAGATCAGTCACAACCTGAAACTGATCCGTCCGGGCATAACTTTGAAAGATTTTCAGCAGCGTGCCTACGTACCCGCGGAGGAATTCCAACCTAACGCCTACCCCTGTGTTATCCATGGTGTGGGCATGTCCGACGAGTATCCACAGGTTAAACCGCTTTTCCGTGGCTCCAATCCCTATGACGGCGTCATCGAAAAAGACATGGTAATTTGTGTCGAAAGTTATATGGGCGCCCCAGGTGAGCGTGACGGCGTTAAACTTGAACAGCAGGTACTGGTCACGGAAAACGGCTATGACCTGATGTCGCATTTTCCGCTTGAAGAATCTTTGCTTGGTGGTTGAAGTCTTCAGAGTTGTTGATGGGCGCCAAGTGATGAGCCCCGCTCATCTGAAAACGTCTAGGCTTGCCAAGTCTGTCGAGGGTTTGGGTTACCCGCACGCCTGTGGGCAGGCATGAAAATACTGTTCGCTGGCGAGCAGGTTACGGCTAAGTTAAAGTTCAAAGGCGCGAATCTACTTAATGATGTAACTCGCCCGGTTCGGTGTCGCGCTCGTACTTTCAGAATGTGCGTGTTGAATTTGCTACACGGGGCTTGGGGTGCTGATTCAGTTAACTATCTGACTTGTCGGTTTGGCTCGTCGAAAACGTTCTAAGGATATTAAAATGAAAGAAGGTCAAAAAGTTGCTGTCGTGACTGGTGCGGGTACTGGGGTGGGTAAAGCCGTTGCCCAGATCTTTTTGCAGCACGGCTATTGTGTGGCGCTTGCCGGGCGGCGCGAAGCATTGCTGCATAGCGTGGTATCGGAGGCTAGCGCTGATTCGCAAAGCACGCTGTGCCAACAGACGGATGTAGGCTGCGAGGAAGATGTCGACAGTCTGTTCGACGCAACAGTCGGTCGATTTGGCCGCATTGACGTGTTGTTCAATAATGCCGGTATCGGTGCCCGGCCGATCGATATCGATGAGTTGCCGTTAGCCGAGTGGCAGGCAGTACTGAATACTAACGTACATGGCGCTTATCTTTGTGCCCGACGGGCTTTTGGGCAGATGAAAAGTCAGGACCCCAAGGGCGGGCGGATTATCAACAACGGCTCAATATCAGCTTCGATGCCGCGAGTTAACAGCACTCCCTATACCGTCAGCAAGCACGCGATGTCGGGCCTGACCCGCAGTATCGCGCTTGATGGAAGGCCGCATAACATCGCTTGTGGTCAGATTGATATCGGCAATGCATCTACCGAAATGGCAAAACCTTTGGGCGAGGGTGTACGCCAGCCTAACGGCACCACCATGGCCGAACCTCTGATGGATGTGGCGCACGTGGCTACCAGCGTGCTCCATATGGCTGAACTACCACTGGATGCCAATGTGTTGTTTATGAACGTGATGGCCACCACCATGCCATATGTGGGCCGCGGTTAACGGCACCACTTCTGTTTATAGCATTAGAGAAATTTCAGGTCAGAGGCAAAAAATCTGCACCCGTTTTCGGCGACTTTCGAACGCAACAACATGGCTCTGGCTTAGGGTCTTTGTACTGATTCCAATAATTAAAGGAGCGGAATATGCATTCAAACCCCTTTACGGATGACGAGCTTACCCGCCGCGTGGCAGCCGCCCGCAAGGAGATGGCGTCCCGCAGTCTGGACCTGATACTCCTGAGCGCACCTGAGCAGGTGTTCTATCTCACGGGATTGGATCACTGGGGATATTTCGCGCCCCATGTCCTCATGGTGCCGGCCGACGGCGATCTCGTGCTCGTGACCCGGGCCATGGAGCATGTGGTCATTCGCAATCAGGTCCGTAATGCAACATTCATCGGGCATACGGATTCTGAGACTGCCGCCGAGCTTGTGATCAAGCACCTGAAGGGTAGCACCTCGGGCAAGACTATCGGCATAGAAGCGGGGTCCGCGGGTCTTTCGTACGCAATGGGCGAAACCTTGAAGCAGCAGATCGACGCTGGATCGTGGGTAGATATCACAGGCATGCTGGATGAGATGCGGTTGGTGAAATCCGAGCAGGAGCAGGATTACATGAGAAAGGCAGCGTTTGCCTCAGATGCCGGCACTCAGGCTGCTATTGACGCCATCCACGACGGGGCGCGTGAGGCAGATGTCGCAGCCGAGTGCCTTTCGGCCATGACGCGGGCAGGAGGCACGCCACCGGGCTTTGGCCCCTTCTTGCGCCCGTTTCACCGGATGGCGGAGGAGCACACGACCTGGGGTGACGGGGTGCATCACGAGGCGGTCTTTCTCGAAGTGGCCGGCTGTGTGGCGCGTTATAACGCGCCGATGGGCAGGCTGGTCAATATCGGCAGAATTTCGGATGAAGATGCTGAGATGGCGCAGCTTTGCGGCGAGGCATTTGATGCGGCGCTGAATGCGCTCAAGGCGGGTGCCAAGGCAAAAGACGTCTACAACGGCTGGCAATCTGTTGTGAATGCTGCCGGCATGCCCGAATACCGCCGCCATCATTGTGGATATCTCGTTGGCATTGGCTTTCCACCCGCGTGGACCGGCGGGCCGCGGGTGACTGGCCTGCGCCATGATTCTGACCGGCAGATGCAAGAGGGCATGACCTTCCATCTGATGTCATGGTTTACCGAGACCGGCAGGGGAAACTACTTTATTTCAAATACCGTCCTGCTCGGCACTAATGGCGCAGAAGTCCTGACGAGAACGCCGTATGGGCCGCATATTGCGCCTTAGCCGGATTGATCGAAAGTTAAAGAGAAAGAGTTCATGCGCCTTTATCGAAAAGACGAGCCGCTCGATGATCTTGAGCACTGGCCCTTTGACAACAAAGCATCGAACTACGTGATCGTGCAGGGCAACCCGGTTGCCTCAGGTCGCATTGACTATGTGAGTCCTGATGGCACTGCTCGGCTGGGAGTCTGGCGCTGCACAGAAGGCGTCTTCGATTGCAACGAATTAGGAGATGAGCTGCAGACCATTTTGCAGGGCCGATTGATCCTGACTTTGGGAGAGGAAGCTCCCATCGAGTGCATTCGGGGCGACAGTGTATTTACGCGCAAAGGTCAGCGGGTCAGGTGGGAAATTCGGGAAACGGTGATCAAACTGTTCCACACCTCGAATCTGGACAGCACCGTCTGATTCAAAACCAATACGGCAGGATCTTGGCCGATGGGTTGCGCGTCATCAGGAAGTCGATGTCGAGGTCATCGCGCCATGTCGCTTGCGATGGGCAATTAGGTCATCCAGCCAGTCGGGGTTCATCTCGGGCACGGATGAGAGCAACAGTTCGGTGTATTTGTGATGGGGTGGGCTGAATACTTTTTGCTTGGGGCCTTGTTCGACAATCTCACCCTGAAGCATGACCACGATATTATCAGCGATAGCCCGCACGGTTGCCAGATCGTGCGTGATAAACATATAAGCCAGGTTAAATTCCCGTTGCAGATTGTCCAGAAGTCTCAGAATTCCTTCAGCTACCAGTTGATCTAGTGCTGAGGTCACCTCATCACAGATAATGAATTCAGGTTCAGCGGCGAGTGCTCGGGCAATACTTACACGCTGTTTTTGTCCCCCGGATAATTCGTCTGGATAGCGGTCTATGTAGACATCCGGCTCCAATTCAATCAGGGATAACAGATCGCGTATACGATCCTCTTTCTTTTGGCCTGATAGGCCCAGATAGAAACCTAACGGCCTGCCAATAATGCTGCGGATACGCTGGCGGGGATTGAGCGCAGTATCGGCCATCTGATAGATCATTTGCGCATGGCGCAACTGATCTTTGTTGCGAGATCTGTAGTCTTTAGGCAAAGGCTTGCCATTGAACTCGATATCACCCAACCGTGGTGGAAGCAGTCCGGTAATGACTCTGGCTGCAGTACTTTTGCCGCTGCCTGATTCCCCCACTACCGCAACAGTTTGTCCGCGGTGAATCTCGAATGTCACGTTTTTCAGAACGTCTTCCTTTTCGTAGCCGGCAGTAACGTTATTCACCTTAACCAGTGGGCCTGACTCTGACGCTGCGGTCTCCGTTTCTTTTTTGAAGGAGCGCACAGCCCATAAGGATTTGGTGTAGTCCATTTGCGGCTCCGACATCATTTTCCGTGTGCTGGCCTCTTCCACAAGCTCGCCATAGCGCAAGACCATAATCCGATCGGCCATCTGGGCAACGACTGCGAGATCATGAGATATATAGATAGCCGCTGTGTTGAACTCTCGGACAATGTCCCGGATAGTGGCCAGCACCTCAATTTGAGTCGTGACATCCAGCGCAGTTGTGGGTTCGTCAAAAATAATCAGGTCAGGCCTGCAGGATAACGCCATGGCCGTCATCGCTCTTTGCAGTTGGCCGCCTGAGACTTGATGAGGATAACGATAGCCGATCCCATCAGGATCAGGAAGCAATACTCGGCGATATAGATCCTTTGCATCTGCTTCGGCGTCTTGACGTTTCTTTACACCATGCACCACGGGGATTTCAGAGAACTGGTCTATCAGTTGATGCGCCGGATTGAATGATGCCGCAGCACTTTGAGCCACGTAAGCAATACGCACGCCACGCAGTTTTCGCAACGCAGTTTCAGATTCTTCGGTCAGCTCTTTGTTATCAAAACGGATAGACCCGCCGCGGATGCGACAGCCGGGCCTTGCAAAATTCATGGCCGCAAGACCCAAAGTTGACTTGCCGGCGCCGGATTCTCCAATCAGACCAAGGACCTCACCCCGGTCAATATTCAGATCAATGTCTTTGATGATTTCATGCCACACCTCATCGCTTTCGCCATCGATCTGAAGATTTCGTATTTCGAGTAACCGATCAGTCATGGCGTCATGCGTAGTGTGTTGGAGAAGTTCTCTTAGTGACCGTCTTTAAGCCCGCTGGATTTATGCAAAAACCAGTCGACCAGGAAATTAACACCCAGGGTTAGGATAGCAATGGCGATTGCAGGAAGGATGGGTGTGATATCTCCATAGGTAATCAAAACGGCGTTTTCCCGGACCATGGAACCCCAGTCGGCCGTTGGGGGTTGAACACCCAGTCCCAGAAAACTCAGCGCCGCAATCATCAGAAAAACAAAGCAGAATCGTAGACCAAATTCGGCGAGCAATGGCGCTGTGATATTAGGCAGGATCTCGCGAATACAAAGCCAGAAGATGTGTTCTCCGCGCAGTCGTGCAGCTTCAAAATAATCGAGTACGACCACATTCAGACTTACTGCCCGAGTGACCCTGAAGACGCGAGTGGCATCCAGAGTCGCAATAACGATAATTAGCGTGGGAATAGATGTGCCGAATATGGTCAGCAACATCAAGGCAAAAATAAGCTGGGGGATCGCCATAAGCACATCGACTATGCGGCTTGCGATCTGATCAAACCATCCGCTATATATTGCGGCAAAAAGACCAGTCAGTCCTCCTATTAAAAATGCCAGAACTGTAGTTAGAAAGGCAATGCCAACAGTATTTCGTGCACCGAAAAGCAGTCGGGTGAGCATGTCGCGACCCAGGCCGTCCGTGCCGAGGATAAACGTGTCTCCCCAGACATCAAATTCGGGCCCAACGATCTCGGTCTCACCATAAGGCGTCAAAGCAGGTGCAAAGATAGCCACGAACCCATAGATCAGGATTACCAGAATGCCAAATTTTGCTGTAATCGGAGCCTTGAGTATTTCCCGGAACATATTCTTCATCCGGGATCGGTGTGGCGCGACCCTGTCGATAGCCGGATTCGCTGTTGTTGCCTGGTCGGGCGTCATTTTGGGTGCAAAAGCCTGGGGTTAGTGCAGATCGATACGATATCAGCAGTCAGGTTCAGCAGGATGTAGGTTCCAGCAAATATCATGCTACAGGCCTGGACGACAGGGATGTCTCGGTTCGACACCGAGTCCACCATTAATTGCCCAAGCCCTGGATAAATAAATACTACCTCTACAACCACAACACCGACTACCAAATAAGCAAGACTGATAGCGATAATGTTGGAGATCGGAGCCCAAGCATTTGGTAGGGCGTGTTTAACAATGACACGCAACTTGGGCATTCCCTTCAGGTGGGCCATCTCGATATAGGCGCTTGCCAGAAGATTGATGATGGAAGCACGAACCATACGCATCATATAAGCCAGAATAACGCCAGTCAGGGTAACTGCGGGCAGGGCAACTCGATGGAGTCTTTCGAAGAAAGTCGTATTGGCGTCCACGTTAGACAAGCTTGGAAACCAGCCCAATGTGACCGAAAAATACAGAATAAGAATGTAAGCGACAAGAAATTCGGGTGCCGAGACAGCCCCCAGGGTAATGACGTTCACTGAACGGTCATAGAGGCTGTTGCGATATAAGGCGGCCAGGATACCGAAGATGATGGCAAGCGGTACGGAGACTGATGCTGCAACCACTGCAAGAAACAGTGTATTGGCTAATCTTATTTTAATTAATTCTGCAATATCGCGACCATTTGCTAATGAAGTGCCAAAGTCACCTTGCAGCACATTAAGCCACCAATCGATGTAGCGGGTGTGTGCTGGTACATCAAGCCCCAGTTTATGGCGCAGGGCCGCGACGCTTTCGGGGCTGGCGCCTTGGCCCAATAGGGCTTCAGCAATATCACCTGGCAGGAACTCAACACCTAAAAAGATAATCATAGAAACTACAAATAGTGTCAGCAGGCCGAGACCAAAGCGCTGCAACACCATGAGAAGAATCTTATTCATTATTGATTATCAGACAGACCTGTTTATTCCTTGTGACTTACTGTAGCTCAGAAAGATCGAATATGCATTGCCCGATTGTCCTGGCATGGACTCTCGACCGGCTCTCGAACCAATAACTGCGGTGATCGGTTGCGCGGATCGATGCTACTTCAAAACGGATCACAAGAAAAAAATAAGCGGCCCGAGGGCCGCTTATTCTGTACCAGAAGATCAGCTGCTTAGGCCTTCCACCACCTTTTGAGGAAGTGGCCACCATCCATTTCCCAGCCACCGCCGATCTGATCACCAACACCAATCGAATCACGAGTGGCTGCCACGTCAGTACCAAAAGCGGGAATAATAGTTCCACCTTCGGCAGAGATAATATGTTGCACTTCCTGGTACATGGCGGTGCGTTTTTTCTGGTCGAGTTCTCCACGTGCCGCAACCACAAGTTCGTCAACACGCGCGTTCTTGATGACTGTGTCATTCCAGGGCGATGTGGAGAGATAACAAATTGACAGAATCATATCTTCCACTGGACGTGCACCCCAGTAACAGGTACAGAACGGTTTTACGTTCCAGACGTTGTTCCAGTAACCATCCTGTGGTTCCTGAATGATGTTCAGGTTGACACCAATCTTGGCCCAGTGCGACTGGAACAACTGCGCCGCATCCATCGCACCACCGTACGACGTATTCGATGCGCTAAGATCAATCTTGACACCTTCCATACCCGCTTTTTTCAGATGATGTTTGGCTTTGTCTAAGTCATATTCAACTTTCAGGTCTGGATCGTAGCTGGTGAACCCTGGTCCCAGTGGCTGATCGTTACCCATAGCACCGTAACCAAACAGCACCTTGTCGATGAACTCCTGCCTCGGTGTGGAAAGTTTCAGTGCCGTGCGCAGATCATTATTGTCAAATGGCGGTACATCCATCCGCATCGGATGGGTGAATGCGAGATTACTCGCAACGTCAATGATATTGACGCCTTTGACTTTTTTCAGGCGTGATATTCCTTTGAGTGCAGGTCGGTTAATCACGTCGACCGAGCCACTGATTAGCGCACTCTGCCGGGCGGTGTCATCCAGAATTGCAATGACCTCATGTGAATCAGCAAGAGCTCCGCCATTTGGATGCCAGGTGTTCGGGTTACGATCCAGAATGGTCTTAACACCAGGGTCGTACTCTTTGAGTAGATATGGACCTGTTCCATGAGGTGACAGCGAGTCTGCGACGCCATCCTTGGATGGCATGATGTTGAAGTGGTAGTCAGTAAATAGTGCAGGACAGTCCGCATTACCGTCTGTGAGTTCAACAACAACAGTATTGCCATCAACGCGTACATCACTAATGCCTGAAAATACGCCAGTGGCATATGAGGTACTGTCTTCACCTCGGTGTTTGTTGATTGAGGCAACCACGTCATCCGTGGTTAGAGATTTGCCGTTGTGAAATTCTACGCCTTGTCGGATGTTGAATCGCCATATCTTGGCATCGGGACTTGCTTCCCAACTTTCAGCCAGAGCGGGTTCCATGCTGTTGTCCTGGGCAACATTGACCAGACTGTCACGGAAAGCGCGACTGACACAGATCATGTAGGTCGCATTGAAAAGACCGCAGTCTAAAGAGTCTGACGTGTTGGCATCATTAAGACCTGAGACTATATGTCCGCCACGTTTCGGGCCTGCAGCCAGAGCCCGGCCAGACCACAGCGCACCGCCGAGCGTGGCTGACATACCCATCGCGCCGGTAAACGCAAGAAAATCGCGGCGGGTGATTCGAGAGTCATTCAAGGCCTGTTTCAGCACGAAATCCTTGTGAATAATCTCCTCTAATTTAGATTTCTTCATCTCATTCTCCTTTGTTGAAAATAATGTTTTTTTTAAAGGCTTGCTTTACTCTAACGCAAGCGGTAATGTTTTTTTGTGAAGGTTCCGTTTACGCAAATTGCCCACAAGTTAGGCTGACCGCCAATTTCGCAAGTTTTCAACTGCCGCCAGCGTTGTTGGACTGCTTTATGAACCTTTAATGCCATCGCAAAAAATATGTCAAAGTTTGGTGCTGAATATAAAATTGAGCAAAAGTAAGTACTGATGTATACAGATTATTGGATATTTAGGCAATAGTGTGTAAAAAATTCATAAATAATTAGTGATAATCTGATAGATGTATACTGCTTGACGGCGAAATCCTGGAATTGCCCGTAGTTAATTTTAGGCCCCTAGTTAATGAAGATCGACAAAATAAGAACTATTCCCGCCGCAGTACGATAACAGTTTCATGAGGAAGAGTCGGTGGCTTTCTAGAGCTCTTGAATCATCGCGTCATGTATCAGTGTTTTCCTCGTGACCACTAGATAGATCGATCAAATGAAAATCAAAAATATCAGTTCAACGCCTCTGTTTGTACCGTATTTGCAGCCCTATTACTGGTCTCAGGGCATTACCGCAGGGTCGGAAGTCTTGTTGATCGAAATAAAGACCGATAAGGGCCAGGTGGGCTTTGGAGAATGTCTTGCGACTCCCACGGCAGTCGGTGTCAAAGCGTTTGTCGATGAGGCATCCAAACACCTCCTTGGGGAGTCCATTTTTGACCGCGAGCGGTTGATGGCGATCTGCTATCAGTCGTTGTTTCAGTTTCGGGGTAACTGCAGCGCCCCTCGCTTTGGAGGTCAGGTGCTGGCGGGTCTTGAGATGGCGCTTTGGGATCTTCAGGGAAAAGCACTTGATCGGCCGGTGTATGACCTTTTAGGTGGCGTGAAACGAAAACATGTCGAGTATTTTGGGTTTATTCAGGGTTCTAAACCCGAAGACCTGGCCAAAGACGCTGTGGCGCTGGTGAAACAAGGGCATCGAGTCATATATTGCAAGGTTGGTCGAGGTGATGCGCTTGATCTTGAGATCGTAAGACAGGTTCGCGAGGCGATAGGCTCGGATATTCGGCTACGTCTTGACCCGAATGAGGCGTGGGATCCTCTTACTGCCATACGCATGATTGAGGAACTAAAACGATACAAGGTAGAAATGATCGAGCAACCCTGTGATCATCGAAGCTTAACTGCTCTTAAGCAGATTAAAGATGCAAGCCCTATTGCTATTGCCGCCGACCAGTGTGTGTTTAATGCTACCGATGTTTATCAGGTAACCCAGATGCAGGCAGCGGATCTCATTACGCTTGGCCTTCATGAGACGGGTGGCCTTGGGCCGTTCGTCAAGGCGGCTGCCGTCGCCGAGGCTGCCGGGGTCAATATTTGTCTTCATGGATTGTACGAGACTGGCATTACCACCTGCGCTGCGCATCAGGTGGGGCTCGTGATTCCCAACCTGGATGATGCCAATCAGTATATGAATCACCTTCTCACATCAGATATTATCGCCAGTCCGGATCTTTCATTAAAAGATGCCAAGTTGGGTGTGTTCGAGTTGCCTGGGTTGGGATTTGAAATAGATTCAGATGCGGTAGCGAAGGCCGCAGAGCGGCATATCCAGCATACGACCACCGCAAGTTAAGGCCAGCTCGGCTATTGCCGCCCCGTGCCTCGCCAGGAGAATCTGCCATTGAAGATTTCACGCATCAGGGTATTTCAAGTTGATCTACCCATGAAAGAAGGATCGTATAGTTGGTCGACCCAATCTTTTTCTGCGTTTGACAGCACCGTGGTGCTGATTGATACCGATGAGGGGTTAACCGGTGTGGGTGAGAGTTGTCCGCTTGGTCCCTCGTACCTTGCCGCGTACGCTGAGGGTGTACGTACCGGCGTTTCCATCCTGGCGCCCGACCTTATCGGTGAGGACCCAACCCAATTAGATCGAATTAATCTCAAGATGGATCAACTGCTGAAGGGTCATCCCTATGTTAAGTCAGCAATTGATATGGCCTGTTGGGATCTTCTGGGCAAGGCGACAGGTATGCCGGTCTATCAGTTACTGGGCGGCAAACTCCAGGAACGGGTAAAGCTCTTTAAGGTTGTGGCCCGTGCGGACCCGGGGCTCATGGCTGAGCACTTCGTGGAGTACCGTGAACTGGGTTTTAATCATTTCCAGATCAAAGTGGGCGAAAGCCCTGATAGTGATATCGAACGTTTCAGGCGCATCATTGAAGTGATGGAGCCCACAGACGTGGTCGATGCCGATGCCAATACCGGTTGGAAACAGCATGAGGCGCTACGTGTGGTTAATGCTGCTTCGCAGATGCTAAAGGAGCGACAACTCTCATGTTTTATTGAGCAGCCGTGTTTGAGTTATGAAGAGTGTCTTGCCGTGCGACAGCATACTGATCTGCCATTTATCCTCGATGAGTGTATGGATGGATTGTCGATCCTGCTCCGTGGGTATCAGGACAATGCGATGGACTTGATTAATCTTAAGATCAATCGAATGGGGGGTTTGACCCGGGCGCGTCAGGTGCGAGACCTGTGTATTAACCTTGGGATTGTGATGACCATAGAGGACAGCTGGGGTGGTGAGATTGCCACAGCCGCCATAGCCCACCTTGCACAATCGACCCCTGGGGCCTTTCATTTTCAGTCCTCTGCTTTTCACGAATACGCCAGCGTTGCTATTGCTGAGGGTGGTCCGATCGTTGCAGATGGCTACATGACGGCACCTACCCAGCCAGGTCTGGGTGTGACGCCCTTGATAGATATGCTAGGTGCCCCGGTATTTGAAATCGCCTAGAACAGTTGTTGCCAACAGTGGTCATAGCCTGTTATAGAGGCAGGTTAGCGGGAGGTGCATCGTTATATTTAAGGAACTTTCCTTGAATAAAGACATATATCGGTGACACGACTTTATGACAATCCAAGGTGGTTACGATGACTGATCAGTCCGAGAATAAGAAAAAAGGGCGAAACACCCTGGCAGTACATGCCGGAGAAAGGCCCGATCCTAACACTCGGGCATCTGCACCTAATATCGTGATGTCGAGTACTTTTGTGCTTGATGAGCCGGTGGGTTTTTCAGCTTACGATATCCCTGATGAGGCGCCGTATATCTATAGCCGATGGCGCAACCCTACAGTGCAGCAGCTCGAGGAAAAATTATCGGCGTTAGAGAACGCCCGGGCGTGTCGATGCTTTGCCTCGGGTATGGCTGCGACCTCTGCAGTGCTGTTTAGTGTATTGAAGACGGGTGATCGCCTGGTGATGAGCGATGCGAATTACCCTGGCACGGCAGAACTTGCGCGTAATGATCTCGCCCGCATGGGTATCGATGTCGTCACTGTAGATTTATCTGACCTGCAGGCGGTCGAGCAGGCTGTAACACAAGAGACTGCGCTAGTGTGGGGAGAGACGCCGGCGAATCCCACCATGCGCATAACAGATATTTCCAAGATCGCACAAATTGCACACCAGCAGGGTGCTCGTCTGGTTATTGATTCTACGTTTGCCACACCAATCGCAACGCGTCCGATGACGCTGGGTGCAGATTACGTGATTCATTCGTTAACCAAGTACTGTTGTGGCCACGGTGATGCCATGGGGGGTGCAGTACTTGCCTCTGATGAGGATATGCGTGCCATTGAAACGGACGGCCAGATTCATATGGGCGGTGTTATCAGCCCCTTCAATGCGTGGCTGATTAACCGGGGGTTGGCGACCTTGCCGTTACGGATGAAAGCGCACCAGGCTAATGCGATGGCCGTTGCCCAGTTTCTTGAGGCACATCCACGGGTAACGAAAGTGCTTTATCCGGGCTTACCGTCTCACCCGCATCATGAGTTAGCGAAAAAGCAGATGGATAATTTTTCCGGGATGCTTTCTTTTCAGATCGACAACGGTGCTGATATCGTAGCCCAGATGATGTCGAAGTTGCAGATTATCCATTACGCGGTCTCGCTGGGGCATCATCGAAGTCTGATCTGCTGGATGGACACGGATGACCTGATGTCATCCAGTTACCGACTCTCTGGAAAGCAGTTGCAAGCTTACCGTGACTTTGCCGGGGACGGCGTATATCGTGTCTCTGTAGGTTTGGAAGACCCTGAGGATCTATGCGAAGATCTTGCCCGGGTGCTGGGCTAACGTCCGGCGTATGCTGGCCATGATGACAATATTGAAAAGCTCCAAGGGAGATTTGCAAAGATGAGTTCAATTCAATCTATTGATGCCAGACCGGCCTTCAGCGCGGCCCCGGTTCAAGCAGACACGACTTTGGATAGTGGCCCCGGTCGGCACCGTATCGGCTTAATTGCTCTGGCAAGTGATTACGTGGTTGAGCGTGATTTTGTCAATATGCGCCCCTGCGACGATGTGGCGGTTTTTGTCTCAAGGGTGCTCAATGTAAATCCTTGCACTGTAGAAAACCTGAAAACCATGGGCCCCAGATTGTCTGATGCCACGTCATTGATTATCCCGGATGGCCGCCTAGATGTTGTTAGTTATTGCTGTACTTCAGGCACCACAGCAATGGGGTATGAAGCGGTTGCGGACAGCATTCATCAGGCGCGACCAGATATACCCGTGGTTACGCCAATTACAGCCGGGCTAAGAGCTCTCAAACAACTGGATGCGCACCGCATTGCTGTACTGACCCCGTATACCGATGACGTCAACGAGATGCTGGTGGACTATATCGAGCAGCATGGCCCACAAGTGATTTCAACCACGAGTTTTCTTTTTGCCAATGACAACGATATGGCTTGTATCCCGCCTGAAACTATTGTGAAAGCCGCATTGGAGGCTGACCGTGCTGATGCTGACGCGCTTTTTATTTCCTGTACCGCCATTCGTGCGGTTGATGTAATCGAGCAGATTGAAAAGACTTTGAATAAACCCGTTATTTCTGCCAACCAGGCATTGTTCTGGGAGTCTATTCGGATCGCGGGTTATCAGGATCCACTGCCAGGCTACGGTAAGTTGCTGACCATGGGTTTGGACTAGTCTGAAAAACCACTTTTAGCGAGAGAATAGCCAGGTGATTGCGACTCAACTGACGGATGCCCAAGTGGCCGAGTACCATGCTAACGGGTTCGTGATTCCGGATTATCGCTTGAATGAAGGCACGCTGGAGGCTATTCGATCGACACATAGTCGGTTTATTGCGAAATATCCACAGTTCTCAGATTATTGTCCGGCACTGCTGCCATTCGACGAAAGCTTTATCAAATTCGCGTGTGACGAAAATATTCTTAACATGGTGAGCCAGATCATTGGCGATAACTTCGCATTATGGAATTCAAGCTTTTTTGCAAAGCCGGCCAAGATTGGCACGAGAACACCCTGGCATCAGGACGGTGAATATTGGGCGATGAGACCGCTGGCCACCTGCACGGCATGGATGGCGATAGACGACTCGACTCCTGAAAATGGCTGCTTGCGGGTCATTCCGGGCTCACACAAGGGAAAGAATCTTAGGCGCCACCAGGTTAACGATTCACCAGGGCTCGCACTCAATCAGGAGTTGCTCCCAAGTGAGTTCGATGAGTCCAAAGCGGTAGATATGATTTTGAAGGCAGGGCAGATTTCCTTGCATGATGTGTATCTGGCGCACGGCTCAGAGCCTAATCAATCGAATCGGCCACGCCGCGGCATGACGCTTCGTTTCATGCCGACAAGTTCCTACTATGACCGGGACATAGAAAAAGAGCGGCATCAATCAAACCCGTATCGATCAGGGGACGATAGTGGGCTAAAACGCCTTGAGAGGGTGCCGTTGTACCTGATGCGTGGTGTTGATCTTTGTGGGCGCAACGAATACGAAGCAGTCTTCTCAAACCCAGCCCAACCCAACCCGTTAGAAAGTGCTAATGAAGCTTGAGGATATCTATGCCGAGGTGCCGGTGTTTTTGAAACAGGCCCAGCGTGAGTTTTATTATGAGAAAGGTTATTTGGTGTTCCCGTCTCTGATTGGGCATAACGAACTAGCCACCTTGCGCACAGCCGCGAACAGTATTGTTGAGACAACACGCCAGCTGACAGAGTCCTCAAGGGAGATCGATCTGGAGCAGGACCATAACTCCGATAATCCCAGACTGCGTCGAGCAGCATATCTGGATGATCTGGATCCAACATTCTGGGGAATCTGCGCTGATTCAGTGATCCCTGATATTGCGGCTGACCTACTGGGGCCTAACGTGCGGTTTCGTGAAATTATGCTGAATTTCAAATGGTCGGATGGTGGTGCCGAGGTGAAATGGCATCAGGATATTGTTTTTTATCCGCATACCCACAGCGGCACCATGCAGTTCCTGGTATTTCTAGAGGATGTCTCTTCCGAGCAGGGCCCTCTTGAGATCTATGAAAACAGTCAGCGCGGGCCAATTTTTGAACATTACGACAACGAGGGTAAGTGGACTGGGGCGATCAGAGATAACGATCTTCAAAATGCGAGTCTTGCCCCACCTGTCAAGATCACTGGCAGCGCAGGAACAGTGTCAGTCCACCATAGCCGCACAATTCATGGTTCCAGACGGAACCATAGTAGCCTTGGCAGACCAGTGCTGGTGATTACCTATGGCGCAGCCGATGCAGTACCGTATACAGCACCGGCATATCCGAGTTCACGCTATGGAAGAATTGTTCGCGGCGTTGAGCCGGGTTATGCACATCACGAAGAAATGAATGTGCCCATGCCACCGGACTGGTCGGGCGGGTATACCTCCATCTTTGATCACCAGGATGAGGTATAGCAGTGTTGGAAACCACTTTTCTTATGGTGCAAAAATCTCAATCGAGTTAGCTTACGGAATACCAAGACATGAGAGATAACCCAATTCAATCCACGGTAGATTTTGACCTAGATGGCGTTCAGCATGGATTTCTGAAAGTACCTTATTCAGGAGATGATTCAGGCTGGGGTGCCGTCATGATCCCCGTGACTGTTGTTAAGAATGGTGAAGGGCCCACGGCTTTGCTCACCGGGGCCAATCATGGTGATGAGTACGAAGGACCGATAGCGCTTTGGGGTATGACCAATGAACTGAGCGCTGATGTGGTGAGCGGTCGGGTGATCATGATCCCGGCGATGAATTATCCAGCGTTCAAAGCCGGTAAACGGACCTCACCCATTGATGGTGGCAACATGAATCGGGTGTTTCCCGGAGATCCAAACGGAAACATAACCCAGATCATTGCCGACTATTTTTCTCGCACCTTATTGCCAATGGCGGACTATGTCATCGATATCCACTCTGGTGGCAAGACGATGGAATTCCTGCCATTTGGTGCGGCCCACATACTGGATGACAAAGAGCAGCAGGCCCGCTGTGTCGGGGCAGTTGAGGCGTTTAATGCTCCTTACACATTGATGCTGCTCGAGCCCGATGCGACTCATCTTTATGACACGGCTGCAGAGAACCAGGGCAAAGTTTTTGTCAGCACCGAATTGGGCGGTGGAGGCTCGGCGAGTGCAACCAGTGTGAAGATTGCAAAACGGGGCATCTCAAACGTACTCATGCATGCCGGCATCCTGTCGGGTGAGCCGGAGCGCGGCCCTTCAGTAAGTCTCGATACCATGAGCCCAGAGTGCTTTGTTAGGTCTGAGCATTCCGGGCTTATAGAGATGTGTAACGACCTTGGTACCGAAGTCAAAGAAGGCGATCTGATTGCAGTCGTCCACGATACCGAGAGAACCGGTTCGACTCCTGTAGAGTATCGATCAAAAGTAGACGGCATTTTCATGGGCCGTCATTTTCCGTGTCTGATCAAGCCAGGTGATTTTCTGGCGGTGATTGCGCTGACGGTCGAATGATCGTTGTAACCTGGCAAAACGTCCACTATTCATAAAGAAATCTACATGCAATACACCAAGCCGTTTCCCAAAGCAGAATATGATCGTCGCCTGGTTAAGACAAAAAAGAGGATGGTCGATCAGGGTTTTGATCTGATCATCTGCCAGGACCCGGCGAATATGAATTGGTTAACTGGCTTTGACAGTTGGTCTTTTTACACCCCCCAGGCGGTTCTCGTTCATACCGACGAGGCGAGCCCAATCTGGTTTGGTCGACCTCAGGATGCAAAGGCAGCACACATCACCACTGATATTCCACCGGAGAACATTACGGATTTTTCCGAAACGCTAATTCATCATCCGAGCGAACATCCCTACGATGAACTGGCAGAACTGATTAGGGCACGGGGTTGGAAATCGGCCCGCGTTGGAGTAGAACTCGACGCGCATTACTACACGGCCCGTGCACATGCTCACCTGGTTAAAGGTCTGCCAGACGCCAACGTGTCTGATTCGCAGCAACTGGTGAACTGGGCACGGCTGATCAAATCAGACGCTGAGTTAATTTATATGCGTGAAGCAGGTCAGATTGTAAGCGCTGTCATGAACAGAGCAATCGAAAAAATCGCGCCCGGTGTTCCGCAATACGAGATCATTGCCGAGGTTTATCACGCACAGGTAATGGGTGTTGACGGCAAGTACGGCAACTACAGCAGTTTATGTCCGCTGATACAGGTGGGTGAGGGCACCAGTACGCCGCACCTGACCTGGTCTGAACACCCTTTGCCTGATGACACCCTGGTGATGATGGAGCTCGGTGGGGCCCGTTATCATTACCAATCGCCGCTGACGCGTACGCTGCATCTTGGCACGCCTCCGCCAGAGGTCGCCAAACTGGCAGATACCATCGTTGCAGGGGTCGATGCTGCGCTGGAGGCGGCTCGGCCCGGCGCGACCTGCGAGGAGGTTGAGGCGGTATGGCAAAAAGTACTCAACCGCAACGGTTATCGCAAAGAAAGCCGGGTGGGGTATTCGATCGGCGTGAATTATCCACCAGACTGGGGGGAGCGCACTGCCAGTCTACGCCCGGGTGACACAACCGTTCTGCAAAGCGGCATGTGCTTTCATTTCCAATCGGGCGTTTGGCTGGAGGCAATCGGTGCTGCCGTATCGGAACCCTTCATCGTGACCGATAGCGGTGGCGAGCGCCTGTGTGACGTACCGCGCGAACTGATCGTCATCGATTAGCAACAAAAGTTTTCGTTATCAATTAAGGTTTTACCATGGGCAATTCGGTGAATAATTTCGCTTCCGATAACGTCTCCTGTGCCTGCTCTGAGGTTATGGAGGCCTTAGCGCGTGCCAATACCGGAACCACCCCATCCTACGGTGAAGACCCGTGGACCACAGGGCTTGGCGCAAGACTTTCTGAAATATTTGAAACGCCTGTAACGGCTTTTCCGGTGACGACTGGGACTGCTGCCAATGCCCTGGCGTTGTCTGCTTTGACGCCGTCATTTGGAAAAATTTTCTGCCATGAGTTATCTCATATCAATACCGATGAATGTGGCGCACCAGAGATGTTTACCGGTGGGGCAAAACTCATTGATATGCCTGGCA
Source organism: Gammaproteobacteria bacterium (assembly GCA_014239255.1). GTDB lineage: Bacteria > Pseudomonadota > Gammaproteobacteria > Arenicellales > UBA868 > UBA868. The sequence continues at coordinate 2,866 of JAAZZE010000031.1, read as the reverse complement.
TCGATGGCCGTATCAGTGCAGACACACTCGAGCAGGCAATTTACGGCCGGGGCAACGTACACCATGCTCAGCCCTCGGCTGTAAGCATTACCCAGGCCTGTGAGTCCGGTACGGTATATCCGCTTGACGAGATCAAGGCGATTGCATCAATTGCACGCGCACACCAGCTGCCGGTTCATATGGATGGTGCGCGATTTGCCAACGCCCTGGTAACGCTTGGAATAACGCCAGCGCAGATGACCTGGCAAGCGGGAATCGATGTGTTGTCTTTTGGCGGTACTAAGAACGGCTGCCTGGCGGCGGAGGTGGTGATCTTTTTTAAGCCTGAACTCGTGGGCGATTTTCCATTTTTGCAAAAACGCGCGGGGCAACTGCTTTCAAAAAGCCGCTTTATCTCGGCGCAATTTGAGGGCTACCTTGCTGACGATGTCTGGCTACGCAATGCCCGGCAGGCAAACACCATGGCCCAGCGTTTGAGTCAGGGCCTTGATGCACTGCCTGGCATTGAGCTTGCTTACCCCACCCAGTCCAATGAGGTGTTTGTGCGTATGCCTCGGTCGTTGATTAAGGCTCTGGCCCAGCAGGGTATCAAGGTCAACGACGAAGAACTTGATGGAAAGGCGATGCGGTTTGTGACCGCCTGGGACACTTCTGAGACCGAGGTCGACGATCTGTTAATGGTTTTGACGGCTCAACTCTAACCGGAAAGAGCGCAGCATCTGCTGCTACCATCAGTCGTAGTAGCCGGCTCGCACACAAGCGCCGATAAAATTACAGATCAACCGTTCTGCATGAGTGATCGTAATGTGCCCATGGTCATAAGAAGGTGCGATTTCCACCAGATCCATTCCGAGTACCCGGCCTTTGTTGACCAGGCCATGAACCAGTTGTCGGATCTGTAACCAGTCCAGACCTCCGGGAGCCTGCGCCATGACCCCCGGCATAATGGTGGGATCCAATCCGTCGGCGTCAATAGTCAAGTAATAGGGCCCGCCATCGGGAATCCGCTCGAGTACGGCTGCCATGCCGATCTCATGCATTTCGTAAGCGGTAATGATATCTGCGCCGTAGTCCCGGGCATCTTGTACTTCTTGCGCTTGAGCACTGCCGTTACCACGAATACCGATCTGCACGATGGGGCCAAACCAGTCCATCTCTGAAGCGCGCCGGATAGGGCTCGAGTATCCTTCACGTACGCCATTGACTTGGTCACGCCAGTCGATGTGGGCATCGATCTGCACCAGTGTGATGGTCTCCTCACGCTGAAGGGCGCGCATGACGGGAATCGGGATCCCGTGATCTCCACCCAGGGCTATCAGAGTTGCACCCGTCGATAGAATCTTTCGAGCGGCCTGCTCCGCACGACGGTAGTGTTCCTGGTGATCGTTCAGGTCGGCGCTGACGTTACCGCAGTCGACCACTGTGATATCACGACCATCGAGCAGGCATCCGTCGAGATCCCAGTCGTAACTGGACAGGGTGTAGGGAACATAGCTTGGACCCTGGCGGATTGCGTCTGGCGCCCGACTCTGGTCATTGGCCATCTCGTGTGGCCGATAGGGCAGGCCATAGGGAATGCCAAGAATAGCGATGTCTGCTTCAAGATTATCAAGATCCAGAACGAGGGGAAAATTCAAGAAGGTGCGCGACGGTACTTGCGGTGCCTGGGTCAGCGGTTCAGCCATGACAATTTCTTTTGATCGTTGGGTATAGGGAATGTCTTAGGGTGCCGGCACCAGATATTGATGGTGCAGTGTCTCCAGATGCGACGTGAGCTCATCGGATATTGTGTAGTCCAGCGCAGCGAAAGCCTGATCCAGATGTCCTATCTGGGTAGCCCCGACAATCGAGGCGGTTAAAAACGGCCGGCTCAAAACAAAAGCATGGGCAAGCACAGCGGGCGACAGTCCCAATTCGCCGGCGAGTTGCACATAAGCTCGGGTGGCAGATTGGGCCTGGTTACTGAAATAGCGGGTGTTGGAAGGCCATAGCGTGTTACGAGCGCCAGGCGGGCGAGCGCCGTCAAGATACTTCCCGGTCAGCACACCTGCTGCGATAGGCGCATAGGCAAGCAGGCCAACGTGTTCTCGCAAGGCGATTTCGGCAAGGGCAAACTCAAACTTGCGGTTAAGAAGACTATAGGCATTCTGGATGCTGGCAGGGCGTGACACTCGACCCGTATCAGCCCGGGCGACAAAGTCCATAACTCCCCAGGCACTTTCATTAGAGATGCCCCAGGCCCGGATCTTTCCGGCCTGGATCAGTTCGTCAAGAGCAGCCACCGTTTCTTCACGGTCAGAGCCCACGTCCTTAATGACTTGAGTTTGTCCGAGGTCTTTAAAATCGGTCCAGCCCCGGTCCGGCCAGTGCAGCTGGTACAGGTCGATATAGTCGGTACGCAGGCGCTTCAGACTACCCTCACATGCACTGTGAATGGTTTCCCGGGTAAAGCGGCAATCGCCTCCACGGATATGACTCTGCCCTGGGCCACAGACCTTGCTCGCAAGGATGATCTGATCGCGACAGCGCCGTTCAGTCAGCCAGTCTCCGATGATGACCTCGGTATGGCCATAGGTTGCAGCGCGAACGTCCACTGGGTACATCTCTGCCGTATCGAAGAAATTGATACCACCTGCACGGGCGTGATCCATCTGCGCGAAGCCTTCCTCTGGCGTATTCTGTTCGCCCCAGGTCATGGTACCCAGGCATATTACCGATACCTCAATGCCAGTGTGTCCTAACGGTTGATAGCGCATCTTCAGATTTCCTTGTATTGTGGTTGGTGCCAGTCTTCGCCCACGTGGGAGTATGTAACATAATGGATAGGCGAACCAAGATCAGGGCTTCAAGTGATTTTTGAAGAACG
>JAAZZE010000030.1 GCA_014239255.1 Gammaproteobacteria bacterium | reverse complement strand
AGGTGGCGGTACGGTACCGGTATATCCATCGGTTCCACCACGGGCCCACCGGCGATATGCACGCTTGAGGCCATGTGGTTGAGCTTCTGGAGGTTATTTAGATCTTCCAGTGTGGCTGTGCGTCGGACTCCATCGAGATCGTAGATAAACGGAGGGCCGTAAGAAGGCGATACCACCATTGATGACCTACCCACGTTCACGGTGCGCTCTGAATTTCGGCCGTGATGAGTGTACTCAGAGGGCGCCTTATCGACGAGGCTGAGCAGAGTTTCGCGCCCTACACGTACCCGTTGACCGTTGATTTCGGCATCGGTTTTTCCCCAGGTCTGAAGTGCTGCGTCTTCGCGAAAGTCCACCCCGATCTCTTCGACGATTCGCATCGCCAGTTCGTGAATCTGCTCAACCCCTTCTGCGTTGGCAACTTCATACACGGGCACATTGGGTATCAGGGCCGGGTTATGCACAATCGGCGCGTTAATACGTGTCGCACGCCGAGCTGCCCGACCTCCTTTTCGGATTTCTTTTTCTTTTTCCATGTTCACCATTGTGTCCGTACTGAAATCTACATCCGAGGACGATGGTTCTCGGGATCGTAAGGCGAGTCGGCGATGACGACCGCGGGCACGCGTCTTTCCAGCACCTGGATCTCAAGAGGTGTACCCGGGGTGGCCTGGTCGAGTTCTACATAAGCCATCGACAGGCAATTGCCGATATTGTGAGAGGTGGCCCCGGACGTGATGCGCCCCACCAGACGGCCGTCCCGGAAAACACTCTCGTTCATCCAGGCGTCAGCATCGACAGTCTCTACCTTAAGGGCCACCATCTTGTGTTTTAGTCCGGCAGCATGTTGCTTAAGCAGTGCCTGTTGCCCGACAAACTCGTCTTTGTCCCACTTGATAAAGCGATCAAGGCCTGCCTCAAGGGCAGTGTGTTCCAGATCCAGATCCCGGTAGATCGCGCGGTAGGATTTTTCCAGGCGCAAAGATTCAATAGCCCGATAACCGCAGTGTTTCAGGCCGTGGGCCTCTCCTGCACGACAGATCTCCTCAAAAAGGTGTCGGTTATAGGCTATTGGATGGTACAGCTCCCAACCAAGTTCCCCTTCGTAATTGATGCGCATCATGCGGACATCAGAGGCAAGGCCTACCGTCAGGGCTTGCGCGCTCATCCATGGGAAAGCATCGTTGCCAAGATCACCGTCCACCAGATCTCGAAGAATATCGCGTGCCTTGGGCCCTACCAGCGTCAGCCCGCCTCTTTCAGCTGTGACATTGGACAGGGTTACTGTACCGTCGACTGGCAGGGCTTTTTGCAGAACATCAAAATCATGTCGTTCGCCGCGGGGTGTTCCGACCAGGTAAAAGTGAGCCTCATCAAGGCGGGTAACCGTGAACTCGCAGCGAATGGTGCCTTTGTGGGTCAGCAGATGCGCCAGCACGATGCCGCCGATTCTGCGGGGCATCCGGTTGGCCAGAGTTCGATTGAGCCAGGCTTCAGCACCAGGACCGCTAACTTCAAACTTGGCCATGGGTGTCATCTCGAAAAGCCCGGCGGTTTCTCGTACGGCACGACACTCGGCGCCAATATGAGGCATCGAGTTGAAAGTTCGATAACTCCAGATGTCTCTGGCTTCGCTACCTTCGGGTGCGAACCATAGGGGTATCTCCCAGCCATATACGGCACCCCAAACAGCACCCGCAGCATTTAGCCGGTCATAGCAGGGCATCATTTTTGCGGGGCGGGCCTCGGGCCATTCGTAACCGGGGTAGTGGATGCCAAAGTTGTGGCCAAAGGCCTCTTTATTCTTACGGCCGGTGTATACCTTGTTAGCGTAGGGTCCGAAGCGTCTCGGGTCGACTTCGCCAAGGTCGATATGTGGCTCACCGTCCACGATCCAGTTGGCAAGCTCGGCCCCGAGGCCCCCACCCATCAACAGTCCGCCGCTAAAGCCTTCGGCGAGCCAGAGATTATGTCTGCCCCAGGCTGGGCCACACAGTGGCAGATTATCGGGTGAGGTGCAGATCGGACCGCGTACGTTAGCCTTAATGCCGACTTCCCCCAGCACGGGCACCAACTCCAGCGCGGCTGTCCAGTTATCCTCCACCGCATCCATATTTTCAGGCAAAAGATCGGCGCCAAACCATTTTGGCACCCCATCCCGAGCAAAGTGTTCAAGATTGCCCGGGCGCTCGTACGGTCCGAACATCAAGCCATCGCGCTCTTCACGCACGTATCCGTTGATGGCCTCGTTACGCAGCACTGGCATCTCGGCCAGGCCCTGGTCCTTGCGGGCGCGGACTTCGGGCACGGTTTCTGTGACCCAGTACTGGTGCAGGATCGGAAAGCAGGGCAGGTCGAGACCTAGCATCTGCGCAGTCTGCTGCACATAGTTACCGGTAGCGGTCACCACGTGCTCACAGACGATGTCACCCTGGTCTGAGCTGACCTTCCACTCACCCGAGGGTAATGCTTGGATCGAATTGACTTGCGTGTTCAGATAAATATTGGCGCCCAACTGTTTGGCTCCTTTGGCAAGGGCCTGGGTAACATCGGCTGGGGCGATGTGTCCATCATCGGGGTTGTATACCCCTCCCAGCAGGTTGGTGTTGGGCCGCATCAGCGGCCAGAGGTCTACCGCCTGTTCAGGCGTGAGAATCTCAGCACGTACGCCTTGCGTTTGGGCAATCGACGCATAGTTCAGATACTCGTCCATGCGATCGGGCGATTCGGCAATGCGTAGTTGGCCACATTTGTGCCAGCCGATGCCCTGACCGGTTTCGGCTTCAAGTCCTTCGTAAAGCTTAATGGTCTTTTGGATCAACCGGCCGAACTTGTAGGAAAACGAGTACAGTGGGATGAGGCCTGCGGCATGCCAGGTCGACCCAGCGGTCAATTCTGTTCGCTCGAGCAAGCAGACATCGCTCCAGCCTCGATGGGCCAGGCTATACAGTATGTTGGCGCCAACACAGCCACCTCCGACAACAACAACGCGTGCGTGTGATTGCATAAAGTGCTACTCGGGTCTTTTAATTTGGGGTTGCGTACCCAGATCCTGGTTCGGGGTTCTCGATTTCTGGTTCATTGTTTAGGGCAGAGGTAGTTGAGCCAGTCGACCTCCGTCTACGGTATATACCTGTCCGGTTACGAAGGAGGCATCCTCCGATACAAGCCATGCGGCCAGTGCCGCCACTTCTTCGGGCTTGCCCGTTCTTCGGAGCGGGTGGATTCTGCCGATCTGATTGCGAAAGGAATCAGAATCAGGCATCGAATCGATAAAGTCCTCGTTCAGTTCGGTATCGATCCAACCGGGGGCAATCGCGTTGCACCGGATTCCGTCAGGCCCGTAGTCAACAGCTACCGCCCGCGTCAGGGCGTGCAGACCGGCTTTTGAGGCGCAGTAGGCCGCATGCTTTGGATTTGACCCCAGGCCCTCAATCGAGCCAACGTTGACGATTGCACCCTTGCCCTTAAGGTATTGCGCCGCGTGCTTTATCAGCAGGAATGGAGCTGTCAGATTCACCGCCAGAGTGCGATCCCAATCGCTTAGCGACATCTCATCCACTGTGTCTTCAAGCATGATGCCTGCGTTATTGATCAGCGCATCGAGACGACCGGTGTAGCCCAGCACCTGCTCGATCACCTGTGCCGGAGCATTGGAGTCACAGAAGTCGACCTCAATACTGCGAAAGTCTTTTGCAGGCGAGCGTTGCGCTGTGATCACCTCGTAACCCTCCTTCATCAGGCGTTTTGCGCATGCCAGGCCGATTCCACTTCGACCACCGGTTACCAGCGCTACTTTACTCATGGCTCAAAAAACCGGTTTTCCACCATTAACCTCTACCAGTGCGCCGCACATATAGCGGGACTGATCAGAGGCAAGAAATACCACCACATCGGCAATTTCATCCGGTTGAGCAATATGCCCTATGGGAACCGACTCGTTGAGCGCTTCGATAGCGTTTTGTGAGTCCATCTGCCGTGCCTCAAAACCGGAGCGCAGCATTGGGGTGTCGACCTCGTTTGGGCACACTGCATTGATTCGTACACCCTGATGTGCGTGATCATGCCCAAGGCACTGCGTCAAGGAGGCCAGCGCCGCCTTGGACATGCAGTAGACCGGGTGATTGGGCCCGGGATGTACTCCCCAGCATGAGGCGATGTTCACAATTGCGCCACCACCTTGATCTGCAAGAAGCGGTATTGCCGCCCGGCATATGCGAAAAGGTGCTTCAACGTTAACAGCAAAAGAGATCGCATAGTCTTCATCACTTGCCTGCGTGATGGGGCCGCGGCGAATTACACCAGCGTTATTGATCACAATATTCAATCCACCCAGCTGTGAGGCAGCGGCATCCGGCAGGCTATCGCAGAATCCAGGGTCAGTCAGATCCCCCACAATAGAAAAATCACACGAATCACTTGGGAACCGGTCTACTCCGGCCACCGTTGCCCCGGCGCTTTGCAGCGCTTTAACAACAGCTTGCCCAATCCCTCCAGAGGCGCCCGTGACCAATGCTCTTTGTCCTGACAGGTTCACGGGGTACTATTTCTCACTATATTTCATGCCGATAACACCGAACTCGCTTTAACTAGGTGGGTTTAGCGTGCAAATCTACTCTTTAGGATCTGGACTTTACTTTCTCTAATGCGACAACAGGAATCTCAATTCTTTAAAGCGCAAAATACACTTTGCAATGCTCGTTAATGATCGTCCTTAGACACCACGCCGAATAAGTGCCGGCGAGCTTCTTCATCAGGTGCTTCACTGCCTCTTTTGGACCTTTTCTCCTTGAAAAGGTCATAACCACGACGTAACGCAGGCCGTTGTTTTAGTGAGTCATACCAGCGTCTGAGATTGGGGTAGTAGCTAAGATCAATGTTTTGGCTTTTGTAAGTCAGTATCCACGGCCAACAGGCCATATCGACAATGCTGTACTGATCTAAGATGTACTCGCGCCCGTTAAGGCGTTGCTCGAGTTCTTTGAAGAGTCGGAGCACTTCATGTCGATAGCGCCCGACCGCATACGGAATCTTTTCCTTTGCATAGAGTGCAAAATGCCCGTGTTGGCCCATCATGGGGCCCAGTTGAGTGGTCTGCCAGAGCAGCCATTGCAACGCCTGGTACTGATCTTGTGTTTCGTTAGGCCAGAACTGCCCCGATTTTTCTGCAAGATACATCAAGATTGCACCAGATTCAGCCAAAGCAAATGGCGCTCTTTGTCCCAAGGGTTCATGATCAACAATGGCCGGCATACGATGGCTTGGGCTTATCTTTTCGAATTTTTGAGTGAACTGCTCGCCTTTGCCCAACTCGATCGGGATCACGTTATAGGCGAGGCCCATCTCCTCTAAAGCGATAGATATTTTCCAGCCGTTAGGTGTGGGCCAGAAATAAAAATCAATCATTTGGTATACCCATGTTTATGAGTTGTTGTTGGCGATGCACTAGACAGTCAGACGGAATAGCTTTCGTTACCAATAGCGCCCGAGGCTTTCAAAGCGGATATTTCCTCGTCAGAAAATCCCAGCTCGATTAATACTTCATCGTTATGCTCGCCCAATTGCGGTGCTCCCCTGGGTTCGCCTGGTGGGGTTCCTTCAAAACGAGCCGCGACCCGTGCCTGGCGTAAGCGGCCCGCGATCGGGTGGTCGTGCTCCCGAAGAATATCGCTGGCGATAACCTGCGGATGTTTGATGACCTCGTCGCGAGTCAGGGCTGGTGCCGAGGGCACGTCTTCTTGGTCAAAAATATCCAGCCACTCCTGAGTCGTTTTTAAGAGCAATACTTCCTGAACGACGCCGAGTCGATCATTCACGTTATGGCCTCGCAGTTGAGGTGTTTTAAAGCGAGGATCTTCAAGCAGGTCAGGGCGCTTAAAGGCGCGGCTCAGCGCTTCCCACTCCTTGTTAGTCATGGTGGATACGGTCATATACCCGTCTTTTGTTTCGTAGATCAGATCGATAAAACTGGCTGCCGCTTGGTTACTAACAGGCTGGTCGACATAGGTCTGGCCTCCCATGTCCGAAGCCCAGAGAAAATTCAGCACCGCATCGAGCATGGATAGCCGCACATGCTGGCCTTTCCCGGTGCGTTCACGCGCCAGCAGGGCAGCGGTAACTGCTTGAGCGGCATAAATCGCAGTGACTTTGTCCGGCAAAATGGTGCGGATCAGCCGTGGTCTTTCCTGGTCCGAGCCAGCCTGTACGGTGGTCAGGCCGGATATCGCCTGGATAATCGGATCATAAACGGGCTTTTTTGCCAGGGGGCCTCGTTCACTGAAGCCAGACATCGAGACATAAATAATGTCCGGCGTTACTGTGCTGATCTCACGGTAAGAGATCCCAAGCCGCTCAACAACGCCGGGACGAAAGTTCTGTATCAACACATCTGCGTTCGATGCCAGTTTTTCGAAAACCGAGCGACCTTGGGTTGATTTCAGGTTAATGGTGATCGATCGTTTGCTGCGATTGATGTTCAAAAAGTTTGACGATAGGTCGTGGCGTTGAACACCAACGGCCCGGGTATGATCACCAACGCCGGGCACTTCTACCTTAATCACATCTGCGCCCTGGTCTCCCAGCATAGATGCTGCCCAGGGGCCAGTGAGCATACTGGTGAGTTCTACAATCCGATATCCGGTCAGCGGTCCAGTCATCAATATGTTCCCAAATGGCTCCGTTGTGCACCGAGTTGTAGGCCAGTGTAATTCCTTGTCGTTGAAGAATGTTCAGGCAGTTGCCAACTTTCTAGCGTGACTCTTAGAATTTGTGACTGGTGGATCTGGGCAATCGGCAGTTGTGGCAAAAACTCATCGGTCGCAAACTCTACAGCATTGACCAAGGGGCCTTTGCCGATTGAAGTGACTCCTTATTCCATTCGATCTGGTATTCGAACATGGGTTGCAGTTTAGGTCGGCTCATAACCAGGTTCATACATTGGCGTATGGCGGCAAAGGGCTTAAGTACGTCAAGATAATGAATCAGCGCGACCCAGTAACTGAGCGATAGGTCAACCAGACTGAAACGGTCGCCCAGGTGATAGGGGCCGTTTTCGCTGAGTCGTCCATCGATAACCTTGAGACAATCTAGTGCATCGTTCAATGCGATCTGTTTAACCCGCGGTATATCGGCATCATTCAGTGAAAAGCGGTGCGGATAATAGTAACGTTTCATCACCGGTTCCAGATCGTCACAGATAGCGAACAGTCCACTGAGGAACAATCCACGCTCTGTTTCATCGGCCCGTGGAGCAAGATGGACCAGTTGATGTCGTTCGCTCAGGTATAGATTAATGGCGTGGGTCTCATAAAGAGCGATGCCTTCGGCTGTGATCAGAGCAGGCACCCAACCGGATGGATTGATCTTCAGAAATTCGGTGGACCGATGCTCATTTTTCAGGATGTCGATCTCTCGAAGTTGGTAGTCGATGTTTCCCTCGGCCAACACCATTTCGACCATGAGCGATCGGGTGAACCTACCTCCGTAAAGAATATACATGGCAATTTTTCAATAGTGGCGGGCGAAAGACCAGGTTATTGGGCGAACCTTGATTAACCATAGATTCTGACAACAGGACAAAACTGCTACGCATAAGCTGAAGGCAGTTGGCGCGGCGTGGTATAGGATGGATTTGTACGCTGATGATTAATCGTCGTTGCGATTTCACGCATGGCTCTGAGTACACCACGAGTTGGGAGGGGGCACTGATCTTTTATGGCACGGTGTAACCTGGGCAGCGCATGGAAGGGCACCTGGGGGAACATATGATGCTCAATGTGGTAATTCATGTTCCAGTACAGCAATTGCAGCAGTGGACTCACCATCATGGTTCGGGTGGTATGCCGGTGATCCCTAATGTTCTGTGCCATTCCAAAATGCTGGGTTGCCAGAATCACGCCATGGGTCGGTGCGCCAAAAACCCGAGGCAGTATCAGCATTGTCACGGGTAGCCATGACTGAGTCGCGATAGACCAGGCGATCACAGCAAGGTAGGCGAGCATGTACGCTTGCGCCTCGATGAAAGCATGATGCATTTTCTCAGCAGGAATGCAGTCGGTCGCGTCCTTGCCAGGTCGATGGATGGCGAGCAGGGCAGTAGCCTTGGTGAAGTACCAGATGCTTCCAATATCGATCAGTTCTTTTACGACAAAGTCTTTCCAAGTCATCGGGTTGGTCAGGATGATCTCCGGATCGTCACCCACAATGGCTGTCCTGGAATGATGCCGGGCATGTACGAAGCGCAAAAGACAAGGTGTTTGCTGCACCATGAACCCGAAGGTAAAGAGCACAGTTTCGTTCAGCGCCCGGTTTCGAAACGGCGTGCCGTGAGAGGTCTCATGGACCACGCTGGTGGCAAAAATCCAGATACTGCCGTAAAAAAAGAAAGCGGGTATGCTCCACCACGTGCCGACCGATGCCAAAGCCAGGGCAGCGGTGATCCCCAGAAGAACGCAGAAGTAAGCAAGATATACCAGCCCATGCCAGTTGGTTCGCCGCGAAAGTGACTTCAGCAATTTGCGATCAATATCGAATCGATACCACTGATCAGTCATCAGAACCACCTCCTGTTCATTCGAAAAAGATTCGAGGGTATATCGTACCTTGATTTTGGGTCAGGATTTGACATTCCATTGAGGGTCTTCAAAACGCTGAATTTCTATCAGGTAGTCGTTGGGGTCTCTCAGGAACATCTGGTAAATCTGAAATTCGGGATTGAAGACAGGTGGCTTTTCGATCGTCACCTCGTGCTCCGTCAGGAGAGCATGCCAGCGGTCAACCTCTTCCGTGATTAGGGTCAGTATCACGCCATCGTGTGGTTTGATTTCATCTTTCAGGCAAAAACCCAGAAAGCCCCCTTGGGTAACCCGATAGATGCGGCAGCGGGTTTGGTCGAGCGCCAACTCTAATTCCAGGATATCCTCGTAAAACTGCGCCGTTTGCACGAGGTCCCGGGTGGGCAGAAAAGTAATGATGGAATCAAACGACATAATTAGACCTTTACGGGATTCGGTAACGGGCGGAATTCTGAATCCTCCTAGCTTGCGAGCGCATCCGAAAGTTATCTTGATGTCGCCGTGAGTTAAGGTTGGTTCGCGTCCATATCCAGTTAAACAGAGTAGAAGCAGTATCGTTTACTGTCGCTAGCAAACACAATCGACCGCGTTCGCATAGCGCGGTAAGATTTGATCGATGCCCAAGGTTCTCACACAAGCACAGGTGGATGACTTTCACGAGTTTGGCTACTGCGCGCCGATCGATGTCATGTCTGAGGATGAGGCGCATGCCTTGAAACTCAGGGTCGAAGCTGCCGAGGCGGCCTATCCGGAAGACTTAGGCCCGACCAACCGCAACAATACTCATCTTGCATTCACCTGCATTGATGAAGTGGCGCATCACCCGGTGATTGTGGGGGCGGTGTCCGACCTGATAGGTGAGGACATCCTGCTGTACGGCACCGTGTTGTTTTTCAAGGAACCGAGAAGCACAGGTTTTGTAAGTTGGCATCAGGATGCGACCTATATGGGTGTTGAGCCGCACACCTTTGTCACGCCTTGGCTGGCTCTGACACCGAGTAATCCGCAGCTGGGGTGTATCAAAGCCATTCCCGGCAGCCATAAAGACGGCATCCGGCCGCATCACGATACGTTTGGTGAAGACAATATCCTGACACGCGGGCAGACCGTTGCTGAAGTTGATGAAGCCGCGGCGGTTGATCTCATTCTCCGTCCCGGGCAGATGTCCATTCACCATGCGCGTACGGTTCACGGCTCGATGCCCAATCACAGTGATGAGCGCCGGATGGGAATTGCGCTTCAGGCCTATATGGGGCCGGATTCTCGGCAGACGATCGGTGAGCACCTGGTTCAGGTGGTGCAGGGCTGTGATAGCGGCGGGGACTTTGCCGTTCTCCCACGTCCTGGCACGGACCGGGATGCGGCTGGCCTCAAGGCGCGTACGCAGGCCAATGCCAACTGGGTAGATATTCTCTACGAGGGTGCTTCGAAGGTCAGAGCCTACTGAAAGACGCTGATATCTGGGCCTTCAGGAACGCGGTTCCGGGTTTTCGGTGTGTCCGTCTACTGCTATCACTTGGCCGCTGACCAGTGCCGCCTTATCGCTTGCCAGAAATACAGCCATATCCGCGACGTCCTGCGGGCGTACGAGTTTTCTCATTGAAGCGCCGCTGGCGTATTCATCAAGGATCTCTCGAGCTGTCTTGCCTTTTTGTTCGCTCTCCCTTTGGGCGACATAATTCATGCGCTCGCCTTCTACGGGGCCGGGACAGATCGCATTGGCCCGGATATTAAACGGGCCCAGTTCAATAGCCAGTGTCTTAGTGAGGCCGATGACTCCCCATTTTGCCGCAACGTAGGGCGAGCGGTTGGAGAATCCAAAAATACCTGCAGTGGAGGAGGTCACGACGATAGCACCTGAGCGCTGTGCCTTCATCAGCGGTGCAGCGAATTTTGCAAAGAGAAATGCACCTTCCAGACTGACGGAAACACAAGCCCGCCAGTCCTCGAGCGCAATGTCTTCGACGGGGTTCCCGGGGCCTGCAATGCCGGCATTGGAGCACAGTGTGTCGAGCGAGCCCCACTGGGATTTGAGTTCGTCAAAGAGGCTGCGTACCGACGACTCATCGGTCACATCAATGCAGCTTTTGCGCCAATGATCGGGACAACCGGACAATGCGTCGGCATCGTTATCCACAATCCAGACTTTGGCGCCTTCCTCATCAAATGCATGCGCCATTGCGCGGCCGATACCGCCGGCACCTGCGGTAATAAGTACCCGCTGACTCATTGATTCAGTCGTTTGTTACGCTTTTCTATCCACCAGGGTTGTTCACAGATGCGTCCGAGAAATTCCACCATGACATGAGCGCCCAGGTACGCAGTCACACCTGTGCCGACGTCCAGTTGTGGGTTCACCTCGACAAAATCAAAGGCGATGACTTCTGTGTGTCGCGCAATCGCATCCAGAGTGTCGCGCAGTTCGGCATAGGTCATGCCGTTGGGTTCGGCCGACACACAGCCAGGTACCAGCGATATATCGAGTACGTCCACATCAATACTGACGTAGCATTTGGCCCCTTGGGGCACCATGGCTGCCAAGCCTTCGGGTCCCATCTTTCGAAACTGGGTCATCGTGACCAGGTCATTGCCTTCTACGATAGGGTCCTCGATCATGTCTGCAGAGTGACGCAGGCTTCGTATGCCAGCCTGGATCAGGTTCTTGACGTTTGGCATCGGTGAGATGTGCCTAAAAGCATGGCCATTGGTGAATTGCAGGTCGTGAATAAAGGGGGCGTAGTCGGAATGTGCATCGAAGTGAATCACATAGATGTCATCTTTGATGGCTCTTACTACCGGGTAGGTGATAGCGTGGTCACCACCCATGACCACCAGCAGATCACATCCTTCCCTGGCTTTGCGGGTCATCTCGGTCGTGTTGTCAAAAGTACGTTTGATATCGGCTGGCCAGATATCGGCATCCCCAAGATCGGTAATCAAACCCTGTGACATTTCGACTTCAAGATATTGCTTTCTGTTCTCGGGGTCGTAATAACCCGCACCACCTTGACCAAAGCGCAGTGAATGTTCGCGTAGAGCTCGCGGCCCCATGCGCGAGCCGGCCATGAACGGCGATCCCTCGTCAGTGGGTACGCCCATGACTGCGATACCGGTATCGAGTGTCGCAATGTCCGTGCAGATACTGGAGCGCAAAAAAGACGGTATACCGACAAATGGCTGGTTTAAACGAAAATTATCATCGACCACTTTTATCTCCCCTGATTGATGTTTTTGCTTATCCGTAAGTTTTATGCCTAAAGAGTTTAACTGTACCGTTATTTGCTCTATTACAGTGAGCATCCTACACTACCTTTGCGTAAAGCCGAATGGCCTTTGGATTAGCTGGTGACTCTCTTTTGGGTATGTGTGTCAGGTTTCAGGGAGTCAGATTAAAATTTTCCGATCAGGAAAACATAAGGAGGCGGGATGAGTTCCGAGGGTATAAGTGCGTCGTCTATGGTCGATACCGAACGCTACCCGATCACTGATCTGGGTTCGCCTGTCGGTTCAGTGCTGGCGCAGACCTGTCAGGAGAAGTTCACGAAAAGCGGCCTGTGCATACTCCCAGGCTTTATTCGCCCCGATGCGGTAGACCAATTGGCGCGCGAAGCTAATAGTATGCTTGGTCAAGCTTATTTTTGTGACAATACACATAATGCGTATTTGACTGAAGCGGATCCAAACCTTTCGCCAAAGGATGTCACCCAGCGCCAGGAGTCTACGTTTGTAGGATCCGTGGCCTATGATTTGCTGGCGGACCATGGCGCCCTGAAACGGTTGTATCACTGGGATCCGCTGAAAGATTTTATAGCTGCAATCCTGGATAAAGACCCACTTTTCCGTTTCGCAGATCCACTGGGCGCATGTTCGATAAATGTGTTCGTCGATGGTGGGCAGCACGGCTGGCATTTTGATGAATCCGAATTCACTATCACTTTGATGCTTCAGCAGCCTGACGAAGGAGGATTGTTTGAGTATATGCCGCAGATCCGGGGATTGGATAACGAGAAGGAAATCGTTCAGGGGGTGTTGGAGGGCAACCGGGAAGGTGTAATGCAGTTACCGTTCACACCAGGCACTCTGTTGATATTCGCCGGACGCCAAACCATTCATCGTGTTACGAAAATGAGCGGGATAGTGCCCAGACTGGTTCCAGTGCTTTGCTATGCAGAAAGGCCAGACCTGGTGAATAGTGAAGAGGTGCGCGAACTTTTCTGGGGACGTCGGACTGCCGACGGATGACTCCGGGCTGGCTCAGCTTTGTACTGGTAACCGGTTAAATAGGTGCGTGGTGCGATGACGGGGATTTTGTCATCTGTTTTACAAGTTACTGCACAAAAGCAATGGTCAATAGCTGACAACCAGCTTTATTCTTTTTGATTAACCATGGCAAAGATGTCAATCTCAATAACCATTGATTGATATGCCAGCGCCGGTAGCGGCACTCCGCTGGTTGCGGGCCCTGGCTCGTTGAAATAAGACGAGCGGATGGAGAGGTTCTGGTGTAGTGCATCTGCGTCGTCGCTGGCCTGGTACATTGCAAGAACTTTGCAAACATCGTCATAGCTGGCGTCTAGATCGCGAAGGATTGTTCCGATATGAGCCATTGCCTTATGAGTCTGGGCGGTCAGATCATCTGGATATAGCGCTTCTCCTTGTTTGTTAAGGGAAACTTGTCCTCCAAGAAATATCATTCCTGCGCACTTGACGCCATGTTTGTAGGGCAGGTGAACGTGCCAATCCCAGAGTGAATCTGGCCAAGAGTGAGTTTTGGATAGATGTTGACCATCTTCTCCCAGCATGGCAACGACACTGATCTTTATTGCAATATCTTTGTCTGCATGCCTGGGCAAAGGGATGCCAGTTGCTGCAGGGCCGGGTTCTTGAAAAAATGATGCGCAGGCAAGAGCGGCAGGCTCAAAATCATCTATTCCGACATTGCCTGCGTACCAGCGATTTAACTTTACGACATCGCTGCACTCCGCGCCGAACTGACTGAGTAGTCCGCGCACCTGGCCCATCACCTGTTTTGTCTGAGCAACACCGTCACTTGGATTGATAACGTTACCATCTGGGCTATACGGGTATTGTCCAGAAACGAATATCATGTTTCCAGATCTCACGGCCTGGCTGAAGGGGATGGGTAACGGTCGAAGCGTTTTATCGACTGCGACTGATTTTTTAATACGCCGACCATCTTCGCGCCGCATCGCATATCCTTCTATCTCGACAGCCAGTCCGGGGTAAGCGAGGGCTGGCACAGGCACCGCGTTGACGGCGGGGTGGGCACCACATGGCAGGTAAGAGCCAAGTCTTTTTAGAAAATCAGATTCGCTAACCGAGCCATCGTTAACATAAAAACATAACAGCCAGACCAGATCCTCCAGGTCACAGTCAAGATCATGCAATGCCTGATCAAAGTGATGAATTGCATATTGAGCCTGGGTATCCAGTTCTCCAGGATTTCTGACTATGCCGTCAGGGGTCAGATCAACTTGCCCCCCAACCCAGATCATCTCGCCGCAACGAACAGCATGTTTATGGGTAACCGGGATCGGCCAGTTCCAGGTATGTTCGGGCCAAGCATATCGTTTCTTCACAGAGGAGTCCTCAGACATGGTCTAACCCCGGTTAGTGCTTGCGACTCATCGGTTAATAGAGCTCCGATAAAGCGATTAATCCCAACAGTGTACGCCGCCATTTCCCAGAACGAAGATCAAATCACAAGCGATTATTTGTGGCGAGGGTGTCGGAGATGAGACTGATAATCTCGAACATGACTGCCGCCGCGGTATGCGCGGTAATCTGATTGGGTGAATCTTTAGTGGGCATCATGCAGACCACATCGCCGCCGATAATATTTTTGCCCCGTACACAGCGCAGCAACTGCATGACTTCATCCACCTGAAAGCCTTGGACTCCGGCCTCGATGTTTGCCACGCCGGGCGCTACCGTTGGATCCATGCAATCCAGATCAAAGGTAATGTAGAGCGGCGCGTCGCCGATCCGGTCATTGATGATCTGCATGGTCTCTTCGGGTCCAATCCGGCGGTAGCGATCCATAGTGATGAGCTCATAACCCAGTTCCTTGCTGGGGTTGAGCCAGCTCAGCGTGCGCGGGTTGCCACGCATGCCGATCTGGACACTGTGGCTTGCGTCGATCAGGCCGTCACGAACCAGATAGCTTGCCCAGTGGGCGGCTGATTTGATCGCACCCAGAAAATGCGGTACCTGCTCATAAGCGTCGGTGTGAGCATCAAAGTGCAAAAAGACGGCTTTCTCGCCGCCGGTGAGTTTTGCATCCGGCCCTGCGATCGCCTGAATGATACCGCCGGTAACCGAGTGATCCCCGCCGACCGATACCGGGCGCACACCTGCGGCGTCGATCGCCTGGTAGAAATCGGTGATCCGTTCAATGCATGCCTCATTATCGTTTGCCTCGGGCAGTGGTACATCACCCAGATCATGGATCCGGTGGGCGGTCCACGGATCGACTTCAAAATCCATGTGTACCCTTTTTGCCATGGCCGACACGTGGCGCAAGGCCCGCGGACCCAGGTGCTGATCACGTTCGGTAGTACCGTTACCGGTAGAGTGCGGTACACCTACCAGGGCAATGTCCGAATTTGCTGGGTCACGGTCCAATGGAGCCCGGAACAGGGTTGGGATATCCCACCAGTAAAGGGAGTCGAGCATCATTTTGTCGGTGTCGGAAAGGGCTTTAATGGTCATAGCAGTTATCGAAATTCCAATAGCGGGATGTCAACCTAGTGTATCCAGCTATGCAGAATTACCAAAGATCAATTGACAGGTGTTTCCCTTAGGATATATCGTGTCATTCGACATCTTGACAGCGCCAATTTGGTTAAAAAATTTGTGATGCCTAACCAGGCTAACCGTTTATGCGGACCTTAAAAAAATTTCCCTTAAGCAGCGATGGCCTGCCGACCCGGGGCGCGATCGCCGCTTATCAGCGGGACGGTGTGGTCTGCCTTGAAGGCGCATTCAGCCATGAATGGGTTCAGCAGGGTCGACGGGCTGTGGCTGTCGCGATCAGAACCGCCTCCAATAGTCTGGCCCGCGAAGATCATAAAAATGATGGTGAATCCGGAACATTTTTTTTCGATACCTTTTTATGGAGACGGTTACCGTCCTTTGAGAAATTCACTTTCAGGTCTCCAGCAGCACGATTGGCGCAGCGGGTGATGCGCAGCCGGGGCTTGCTCCTTTATTTTGATATGGCGATTGTCAAAGAGCCTGGCACCAGTACCCAGACGCCATGGCATTACGACGAGGCCTACTGGCCCGTTTCGGGCACACAGATATGCAATGTCTGGACCGCGCTGGATGATGTACCCGAGGAAACCGCTCTTCGCTTTGTTTTAGGTTCGCACAAGCTGGATCAAAACTACAAAGCGATAGACTTTTTTACTGAAAAAGGCATGCGAGGTCAGAAAGAACCTGACCCACCTCAGTGGAGTCATGATTCACAGGGCTACGAGATTGCCTGCGCACCGATGAAAGCTGGGGATTGCGCCATCTTGAATTTTCGCACCCACCACAGCGCTCCGGGCAATCTGCAGCGGCGCAACCGGCGTAGGGTTATATGTACCCACTGGTTCGGAGATGACGCACGCTTTGATGATAAACCCTTCGAGTGCAATCCTGATGAGCGTGGCGATGATCTGGTGCACGCAGGTGCGCTGGAGTGCGAAACTTTTCCGCGCCTGATCTGATCTGATCTGGTTTTGGTTTGCCTGGTTGTGGCTTCGTGGGCCTGATCAACGCAATTCAGGCTGGCCAGGATCGCATTGGACCGAGTTGATATTCAAAGTGGGTAAGCGCTGACTCGTCGATCGTGACACCCAGTCCCGGACTGCGACAAAGATCAAAAGCCCAATCTTCACCATGCTGCCAGTGCAAATCGCAAAATTGTTCTGATGCAGTTTTAAATCGAGGAAAGTACTCCACAGCGGCAAGGTTCGGAATTACCGCAGCGATATGCAAACTGGCTGCAAGAGCCGGCCCCATGCTGTTGAAATTATGAATTGCCATCTGGCAGGACCGGGCGCGCGCATTGGCAGCGATCGATTGAATTTGCGACAACCCACAACACGCAATGTCTGGATTTAATATGTTGGCAGCGTTTTTTTGCAACAGTAATTCGAACTCCGTTTCGGTGCTGAGTGTTTCGCCGGTAACGATGCTGAGAGACGTTTCGCTCGTGATTCGTGACAGGGCTTTAAGATCATCTAGTGGCATGGGGTCTTCCAGCCACTCGACTCCGAGCTCTTCCAGCCCTGCGCACGCCAGTATTGCTGAGTCGTAATCCAGGGCACGCCAGGCATCAATCAGGATGGAACAGTTCGGCCCCAGAGTTTGGCGCAGAGTTTTGACATCATTTAGTCCTTGTTCTACGGTTCGCCCGTTTAAAAACGGATAGACCTTTACCATTCGAAAGCCATCAGCATATTGGGTCTTCGTGTATACAACGATCTCATCTAAGGATCTTTCTTTATTGCTGTGACAGTTGGCATACACTGGCACCTGTGTTCTGCAGGGTGAGTCGAGCAGTCGATACACTGGTTGCTCCATGGCGATACCGGTGATGTCCCACAAAGCCATCTCGATACCCGCAATCGCGCATGAAAGGTGAAAGCCGGCCTGCAAATTGGCAAAAGCATTAAGCGCGTTGTGACGAAACTTCTCGATTTTTAGAGGATCAGTTCCCTCAAGATATCGCGCCATTGCTCTGATCAATGCATCGATAACGTGCTCGCAATCATGGGGAACATAGGCTTCACCCCAGCCCGACAGGCCGCTATCGGTTTCTACCTTGATCAGCAAAAAAGCCTTACCCAAAGCCCATTCGCTGTCGGAGACGGTTGTCGGAATCAGAAATGTCTTCAGGCCCGAGATTTTCATAGATAGGCGGGAAATGGTTGGATTGGATTTATTTTATTTGGGTGCACAAGCTTCAAACGCGGCTGGAAACTATACCGCTAGTGCATCCTGCAGGAGCGAATGACAGCAGCAATGAGCCATGCCCACAATAACCTTGGGGTTGCGCGGGGCCTGGCCAACTGAAAAGATCAGACCTCGGCTCAGTAGTTGCTGTTGTCAACTGTAAGGCAGTAAGACATTGTTCGAGGGATTTCAGTGAACGCTCCGATATTCGGTTTTGATAATTCTTACGCGCGCCTGCCGGAGCATTTTTTTGCCCGGCTGTCGCCCACGCCGGTATCAACCCCTCGGCTTGTCAAAATCAATGACGATCTGGCTAATCACCTGAAGCTGGATCCGTTGGTACTGGCATCAACCGAGGGTGTGCAGATACTGGCGGGAAACCGTATCCCGAGAGATGCTGAACCTCTGGCGATGGCCTATGCCGGCTTTCAGTTTGGTGGCTGGTCGCCGCAACTGGGTGATGGACGGGCAATCCTGCTGGGCGAGGTGATAGATCAGGACGGAATCCGACGTGATATTCAACTGAAGGGGTGCGGGCGCACACCGTTTTCACGCAATGGCGATGGTCGCGCGGCACTCGGGCCTGTATTGCGCGAATATATTGTCAGTGAAGCAATGCATGCGCTTGGGGTGCCCACGACCCGCGCTCTGGCAGCAGTCACTACTGGCGAGGAGGTTCAACGTGAGCGTTTTCTACCCGGGGCGGTATTGGCCCGGGTTGCCCGGAGTCATATCCGGGTGGGGACCTTTCAGTATTTTGCGGCGCGCCAAGATATCGAAGGCTTGAGGTTGCTGGCGGATCACGTCATTGATCGTCATTACCCTGATGCACGCGAAGACCAGCGGCCTTACCTTGCGCTACTCGACGCTGTCATTGATGCCCAGGCATCTCTAGTGGCTAGATGGAAGCTGATCGGATTTATTCACGGGGTGATGAATACTGATAACACCTCTATTTGTGGTGAAACCATCGACTACGGCCCGTGTGCTTTTATGGATACCTATCACCCGAGCACGGTTTATAGCTCAATTGATCACGGCGGGCGCTATGCCTATGCCAATCAGGCGCCGATCGCGCACTGGAATCTTGCAGGTTTTGCCCAGACGTTGATCCCTCTCATTGATACCGACAGCGCTCAATCACTGGAACTGGCACAAGACCGGGTTAATACATTCCCGGCCAAGTTTGAGGCGGCTTATAACGACGGCGCTAGAGAAAAACTCGGACTTGAGATAAATAAACAATCAGATCCAACTCTGATGGAAGAACTGCTCGCCACCATGGCAGAGAACCAGGCCGATTTCACGCTGGTATTTCGGCGTCTGTCGCGACTTGCGCGCGATGATGACTCATTAGACGACGCCGTACGAGAGCTATTCAAAGACCCTGCCGCTTTCGATCAGTGGGCGGTGCAGTGGCGGGCGCGACTTCGCGATGAACCCCGGGGAGACCTTGAGCGGTGCACACAAATGCAAGCGATAAATCCCGCCTATATTCCCCGTAATCACCGGGTCGAAGAGGTCATACGTGCCGCAGAGGGTAACGGTAGTTTTGGACCTTTTGAACGTCTTCATGAAGTTCTGCAAAAGCCCTTCGATGAGCAGCAGATCAATGTCGAATTTCAGAAGCCACCGCAACCCGAAGAGATCGTCCAGGCGACCTTCTGCGGAACCTGAGCAAATTTTATGGGAATCGAATCCTCGTGAAAAATCTCCCAGCAGAGTATTACACCGATCCGACGATTTTTCTTCGGGAGCAACTGGACGTCTTTAGCACAAGTTGGCAGTTGATCGGATCAGCTGCACATCTCCAACGCAGCGGTGATTATGTTGCTGCTGATATAGCCGGAACCAAGGTGTTTGTGGTGCGGGATCAGGCCGGAGAGTTACGCGGTTTTAGAAACCTATGCCGGCATCGTGGCGCCAAACTGCTCGAGGAGGGTAGCGGTCACTGCAGATCTATCCGCTGTCCCTACCATAACTGGGTTTACCGGCTGGATGGCTCGCTCGAAAGAGCGCTCTGGTTCGACGAGACGGAAAAACTCGATCTCGACGAATGGTCGCTGAATCGCATCACAGTCGGTATCTGGCGAAATCTGGTTTTTGTTTCTGTTGCTGGGAAAATTACCCTTGAGAATCAACTCGGCGGGCTGCCTGAAGAAATCAAAAATGATCCGATTGAGGATTATCAATGGGCCGGACAGAAAAGAATGGTGTTCGATGCCAACTGGAAGATCTACACCGATAATTTTGTTGAGGGATACCACATTCCGGGCATCCATCCCGATTTTTTTAAGGCGATTGACTTCGAAAAATTTCAAACAACGACAGGGGCTAATCTGGTCCGCATGACGGCACCTGTCCGGGATGATCTTTTTTATCAGGGCCGATGGCTGTGGATGTGGCCAAATTGGACCTTATCGTTTTTTGATGGTGGCATGAATACGTCCCGCATCAATCCGATTGGGGTCGCGCGCACCGAGCTGATTTATGACTTTTATTTTGCGGATACTTCAGAAGCCACCCGAGCCGCACGTGATGCTGTCATAAAAAGCAATATTGCGGTAATCGAACAGGATTTTGATATCTGCGCGCAGGTGCACCAGAACTATTCGTCGGGCGGGTACCAACCCGGACCGCTCAGTCCCAAACATGAGCAGGGTGTTTATCAGTTTCAGACATCTATAAAAGAGGCGCTTGGTAAGCCTGAAAAACCATAAACCTGTACAGAATTAGACGCTGCCGGTATTGCGGTCCCGGATCGGACATTACTAGCGACTAGCGGATCAATTTGTGAATGTAGATTCTTTTGTTTTAATGACTGCGGTGATGGCTTCGTTATAAGGGGCATCCAGGCCCTGTTCTTTCGCCACTACTGGGACCATGCCATTAATGGCGTCAATCTCGGTTCTGCGCTTGGCCATCAGGTCTAACAGCATAGATGGCTTGGCTTTGGGCATTTTGCTGCCAAAGTCGCTGATGTACTGCACCGGGTCATCGAATGAAAAGTCAATCCCTTTGGCTTTGCCAACGCGGTAAGCCTCAAGGCCCAGTTTCTTGGCGATCTCCCAGGTCACCGGATCGTCCATAACCTCGCCCAGGGTACGGTCAAAAGCGGCTGCAGCGCCACTCAGCGCAACATTGCAGATAAATTTTTCCCAGATGAGCTGATTGATATCTGCGAAGGTCTTTACGTTGAAGCCTGCGTCCTGCCAGACCTTGGCGACGCGCTCCAGTCGCTCGCTCATACCGCCAACCATCTCACCGAGCCGGATGAGTTCCATACCGTTATGATGTACATGCCCAGGTTCAGGTACGAAGGCGCCAAAGCCGCCCGCGACGCCCAGCAGAATATTGGCGCTATCGAGGTTTTTGCTGATGCGCTCCCCTGCGCCAAGCCCGTTCTGGATGGTCAGCACCAGGGTTTCGTCGGTAAGATTAGTCGTCAGGGCGCGCGCGGCAGCTCCCACAGCTGAAGCCTTGGTGGCTATCACTACCAGATCACAAGGCCCAGCGTCTGCGGCACGGGTAGAGACCTGAATATTGCGCACCATGCGCTCACCACTGGCGCCAGACACCTGTAGGCCGTGATCATTGATGGCATCTAGGTGCTCTTGCCACAAATCAATCGCCCAGACCTCGTTACCCGAGTCAGCCAGTAATGCGGCATAGACCGAACCCATGGCGCCAGCGCCGACGATGACTATTTTCATATCAGAACTCGATTACCGTTGTAGCCCATAGGCCTGTTTAACACAGCGGGGTTAGCCAGAACATCTTATTGAACCGGTGCTCCGCCTTGCGATTCTCGCCGGGCAACAAAGTCGTCCAGGGCCAGCGCGATGTCCTGATCCATTGCCGGCGGCTGATATTGATGCAGCAAGGTCTCGACGATCCCAGCCGCGCGCTGGGTTGCGTCCAGTGCTCCGGATTCATCCCAGGTTTCAAAGTTACGCCAGTCCGACAGTATGGGGTGATAAAAGGCGTGCTCGTACCTTTCGATAGTATGGTTGCTGCCAAAGAAGTGACCTCCTGGAGGAATCTCGCCAATCACATCTACCGCCAGTTCTTTCGCAGACAGGTCAATAGGCTTAAGCACCTCGGTTAATCCCTGAATCATCTCAGCATCGACAATGAATTTCTCAAAAGAGGCGCTTAAGCCGCCTTCAAGCCAGCCAAGGCCATGGTAGACATAGGTGGCACCGCTCATCAGGCACGCCCATAGACACATCTGCGATTCGTAGGTTGCCTGGGCATCCACGGCGTTAGAGGCATTGGCGTTTGCCGAGCGATAAGGCAAGCTGTATCGCCTCGCCATCTGTCCAATGATCAGCGTCGTTTTGACATGCTCGGGTGTGCCAAAAGCCGGAGCCCCACTCTTCATGTCGGCGTTTGATACAAAGCCACCATAAGTCACCGGTGTTCCAGCTCGGACCATCTGGCAAAAAGCGATTCCCGCCAGCGCCTCCGCGTTTTGTTGTGCGAGTGCGCCGGCGATAGAAACGGGTGCCATGGCACCGGCCAGTATGAAAGGCGAGATCATCAGTACTTGTCCAGCCCGGGCGCATTCGATCATACCCCAGAGCATGGACTCATCATATTCGCGAGGTGAGTTGGGGTTTATTGAGGCGAAAACACAGGGCTTTTCAACAAATTCTTCCTGGTTCAGGTTATGCGCAATACGGGTCATCTCCAGCACATCGAGCGTGCGCTGGCGGGTGTGGTTGTACAGTCGAAAGGTCTTATCCGTCAGAGCGAGAATCGTACGGGTCGCCTGCAGGTGGCGCACCGGCACCGGTATATCGATTGGCTCTACGGGATAACCAGCGGAGCCATGCGCTACATTGACCATTTGAGTCAGGCGCAGAAAGTTTTCAAAATCCTCACGGTTACCCCCTCGCCGACCTTTAAGCGTATCTGTGGTGTGCGGTGCACTGCTTACGGATGAGAAATTTACGTGTCGGTTATCCAGGTGCAGATCGTGGATTGGATTACGGGCGTGCAGGGTAAACCCGGAGGGGGCTTTGGCGATGTAGTCCATCAGCATATCGGGGTCAAAACGCACCATGCCGTCGGACTCTCGAACCTCGGCCCCGGCTGTTTTCAGGATAGCGCGGGCCTCAGGTAAAGAAAACTGGACCCCGTGCTCGGCAAGCACCTTTAAAGAGGCCTGGTGCAGTGACTCGGCCTCATCTTCAGATAAGAGCGATACGGGATTAATCGGGTTAATCACCGGTCGGGCAGGTAACTGCTCAATACCCCCGGGCGCTCTACGTTTGCTGGTCTTTCTTCGGGGCATTTCTTAAAGGTAGTGTTTACAGAGTCAGCACCAGGCCGCCTGAATGTGTTACGAGTTTAACGGCAGATCTGGATGATGGACATTCAAAATCTTTGAGCGTTCTGATCGGGTCGGTAAAGTCAGTTTTGTTGCCAAAGTTTCGAAAGATAGGGTCGCTGACCTGCACACCCTGCGAATGTGTATCGTAAATATTAGCGGTAGATAAGGCGCTCTTTTGTATCAGCCGCACCAGTGTGGTGTCTGGTCGCTTTCTATCGCCAGGTACTTGTAGAGAAGTTCCTGTCCGAGACTGATGTTATCGATATACACCACGGCCGAGATTTCCCCCGATTCGTCAC
This sequence comes from Gammaproteobacteria bacterium, assembly GCA_014239255.1. Lineage (GTDB taxonomy): Bacteria > Pseudomonadota > Gammaproteobacteria > Arenicellales > UBA868 > UBA868. Next base: position 1,400 of record JAAZZE010000030.1, on the reverse strand, counting down.
GTTGTTGTTCGTCAAGCGTAATCTCGGAGGCTTTTGATAAAAGGGTGTTGGCGTAGTCTTTTGCCGTAATCGCTTTCTCACCCTCTGTCGCACACCATGCATCCTTTGATTGCGGATCCGGCACAAGGCGGGGTGCTACGATTTTGGCCAGGTGTATCGTTTCACGTTTTCCCGATACCTCCATCACCAACGTAGCGCCATCGATTACCTCAAGAAGCGTTGCAGGGGTGTAATTACACAGGCAGCCCCCGGCACCGGCAGCCCGAGTTGCAAGGACTGTGCTTATAAAGAGAGAGGCGAAAATCAATGAACAGGTGTGTTTCATAAGTGGTGTTGCCTAAAATTCTCCCGGTTTATCACGAATTTTGGCGATGTGGAGTTCATATATAAGAGCACAATCGATAATGTTAGCGGATTTTGCCAGGAAGATTGAACGACATGAACTTCTCTTCAAACGTCCATATTCGCCAAGATTAAGCAGATATCGTCCAAGTTACGAAGAATACTAGCGATGCAATTATGGGAAAATCCCCATAATGCCGGAGTTTAGAGGCCTAAATACAGGTAAGACGGTAGTTGTTGACTGATTTTCGTTGCTATGTTTCACTGCAGGCAGCGCTTTCTGGCTGGGGTGAGTTAAATCTCATATATCAGCGGCCTTAAGTGATTATTAAAAGCAGACAGAAGGTCATTTTTTTTCATCGGAGGAACCTGAGAAATGAAAGAAGTCAAAACTTTTCAACAGATGTACCGCGACGGCCATGTAAATCGTCGCGAATTCCTGGCGGCCATGGGTGCGCTGGGTCTTACCGCAACTACTGCTGGAGGTCTGCTCGGCTCGGCGAGCGCCCTGGCCGCCACCCCGAACCGCGGCGGCTCGGTTGTCTTCGCATCCAATCTGCATGGCCCGGATGACACCTTGGATCCGCTTCTTGGTACGTCAACCATCGACTACACCCGGGTTAACACCGGTTTCAACGGTCTTATCCAGATCTGGACGGATATGAGCCTGCATGGTGAGTTGGCCGAAGAGTGGTCGGTGAACAGTAATGCGACGGAATACATCTTCAAGATCCGCAAGGGCGTGAGTTTCCATAGTGGTGGGGAAGTGACTGCAAGTGACGTGGTCTGGAGTATGAACCGTCACATTGAGGCAGGATCGCCGTCATCGATAAAGTCTTTCTTCTCTTTCGTAGAGGAGTGGAAAGCTGTTGACAAATACACCGTAAAACTCACTTTGTCGTCACCTGATGCTGACATGCCGTATAAGCTGACGCAGCCGCAGGCGAAGATTGTTAAAAAGAACACACATAACTGGTGGCAGGCGGGTACTGGTCCATACGTGCTGGACTCCTTCCAGGCTGGTGTGAGATCAATCCACTCACGTAATAATAACTACT